>NZ_LMRM01000023.1:7500-310518 GCF_001426045.1 Methylobacterium sp. Leaf94 | reverse complement strand
ACCTCGCAAGAGAAGACCTCGCAAGACAAGATCGCGCCGGAGCGGGCGCAAGCGACCGCGGTGACCGCGTCGGAGGCGACGGCGATCCTGGACGGCTTGGCGGAGCCTTCGGCGCTGCGTCTGTTGCCGGAGAGCCAGCTTCAGGCGGTGGCGGACGCGGTGCGCACCGAGATGATCGACGCGGTCTCGGTCACGGGCGGGCATCTGGGCTCCGGGCTCGGCGTGGTCGAGCTGACGGTGGCGCTGCACCACGTGTTCGACACCCCCGACGACCGCATCGTCTGGGACGTCGGCCACCAGGCCTAYCCGCACAAGATCCTCACCGGCCGGCGCGACCGCATCCGGACGCTGCGCCAGCCCGGCGGCCTGTCGGGCTTCACCAAGCGCTCGGAGAGCGTCTACGATCCCTTCGGGGCGGCCCATTCCTCCACCTCGATCTCGGCGGCCCTGGGCATGGCCGTGGCGCGCGACCTCGACGAGGCGGCGGCCAAGGCCCAGGGCGCGCCGGCGCCCAAGCGGCGCAACATGGTGGCGGTGATCGGCGACGGCTCGATGTCGGCGGGCATGGCCTACGAGGCCATGAACAATGCCGGCGCCCTGCACTCGCGCCTGATCGTCATCCTCAACGACAACGACATGTCGATCGCGCCGCCCGTGGGCGCCATGTCGGCCTACTTCGCGCGCCTGGCCTCGGGGGGCACCTACCAGTCCCTGCGCGAGACCGCCAAGCAGCTGGGCAAGCTCCTGCCCAAGGGCCTCTACCAGCGCGCGGCCGCGGCCGAGGAATACGCCCGCTCCCTGGTGGTGGGCTCGGGCACGATGTTCGAGGAGATGGGCTTCCACTATGTCGGGCCCGTCGACGGGCACAACCTCGACCACCTGCTGCCGGTGCTCAAGAACGTGCGCGACTCCGAGCAGGGTCCGATCCTGCTCCACGTCGTGACCCAGAAGGGCAAGGGCTACGCYCCGGCGGAAGCCTCCGCCGACCGCTACCACGGGGTGGTCAAGTTCGACGTGCTCTCGGGGGTGCAGGCCAAGGCCAAGCCGAACGCGCCGGCCTACACCCGGGTGTTCGGCGAGAGCCTGATCAAGGCGGCGGATGCCGACGACAAGGTGGTGGCGATCACCGCCGCGATGCCGGGGGGCACGGGCATCGACCTGTTCGGCAAGGCGCATCCGGAGCGCACCTTCGATGTGGGCATCGCCGAGCAGCACGCGGTGACCTTCGCGGGCGGCCTGGCGACGGAAGGCTACCGGCCGTTCGTGGCGATCTACTCGACCTTCCTGCAGCGGGCCTACGACCAGGTCGTGCACGACGTGGCCCTGCAGAACTTRGCCGTGCGCTTCTGCCTGGACCGGGCCGGGCTGGTGGGGGCGGACGGGGCGACCCATGCGGGCGCCTTCGACCTGGCCTATCTCTGCTGCCTGCCGAACATGACGGTGATGGCGGCCTCCGACGAGGCCGAGCTGGTGCACATGGTGGCCACCGCGCATGCCCACGACACGGGCCCGATCGCGCTGCGCTATCCGCGCGGCGAGGGCGTGGGCGTGGACCTGCCCGAGCGCGGATCGGTGCTGCCGATYGGCCGGGGCCGGATGGTGCGKGCGCCCGAGGGGGCGCGGGTGGCGCTGCTGTCGCTGGGCACGCGGYTGTCGGAGGCGCTGAAGGCGGCCGACGCGCTGGAGGCGGAGGGCATCGCGGTGAGCGTGGCGGATGCGCGCTTCGCCAAGCCGCTGGACGAGGCGCTGATCCTGGACCTGGCCGCGCGCCACGAGGTCCTGGTGACGCTGGAAGAGGGGTCGGTGGGGGGCTTCGGCGCCATGGTGCTGCACCTGCTGGCCGAGCGGGGGGCGCTGGATGCGGGCCGGGTCCGGGTGCGCACGCTGACGCTGCCGGACACCTACCAGGACCACAACGCGCCNTGGTGCTGCACCTGCTGGCCGAGCGGGGGGCGCTGGATGCGGGCCGGGTCCGGGTGCGCACGCTGACGCTGCCGGACACCTACCAGGACCACAACGCGCCRGACGCCATGTACGCCGAGGCCGGCCTCGACGCCGCCGGCATCCTCCAGACCGTCAAGAACGCCCTGCCTGAGCGGAAGGCCGGACAGTCGGGACGCCTGCGGCTCGCCTGAGCCGCCGGGCGGACGCACGGAGCATCCGGGCTTTGCGGCCCGGGTGTGTCCCCGTTGCGCTTGTCCGACACCGGTTTCGATGACAAAAGCGCGCCATCCTCGGGTCCGAAGTCCGCTTCGGGCTCCGCGCACGCACACGATCCTCAGACCCTTACGAGAGAAATGCCACAGGCGACCCCTTCCGGCCCGTTCGATGCCGGCCCGGTTCTCATCACGGGCGCGAGCGGTTTCCTGGGAGCGGCCCTGGTCGACGTCTTCCGCAAGGCCGGCTTCCCCGTCCGGATCATGGTCCGGGCCACCTCGCCGCGCACCAACCTGACCTGGACCGACGTCGAGATCGTCGAAGGCGACATGCGCGACCGCGCGGCGGTGGCACGGGCTCTCCAGGGCCAGCGCTATCTCGTCCACGCGGCCGCCGACTATCGCCTCTGGGCTCCGGATCCAGAGGAGATCGTCGCCACCAACCGCGACGGCGCCGTGATCCTGATGGAGGAGGCCCTGCGGGCTGGCATCGAGCGCGTCGTCTATACGTCGAGCGTCGCCACCATCAAGCCGCACGACGACGGCGCGTCGGCCGACGAGACCCGTCCCCTCACCCCCGCCACGGCCATCGGCGCCTACAAGCGCAGCAAGGTTGTCTCCGAGCGCGTGGTCGAGGAGATGGCCGCCCGCAACGGCCTACCCGTGGTCATCGTCAATCCCTCGACGCCGATCGGCCCGCGCGACGTCAAGCCGACCCCGACCGGCCGCATCATCCTGGAAGCCGCCTTGGGCCGGATGCCGGCCTTCGTCGATACCGGACTGAACCTCGCCCACGTGGACGACGTCGCCGCCGGCCACCTGCTGGCCCTCCGGCACGGCCGAATCGGCGAGCGCTACATCCTCGGCGGTGAGAACGTGCTCCTGTCGCAGATGCTGGCGGACATTGCCGGCATGGTCGGCCGCAGGCCCCCGACGGTGAACCTGCCGCGGGCGGTGGTCTACCCGATCGCCTTCGTCTCCGAGCAGATCGCCCGCTTCACCGGCAAGGCGCCCTTCGCCACGATCGACGGCATCCGGATGTCCCGCTACCGGATGTTCTTCTCCGACGCGAAGGCGCGGGCCGAGCTCGGCTATACCGCCCGGCCCTACCGCGAGGGCCTGTCTGACGCGATCGCCTGGTTCCGCCAGGAAGGACGCCTGTGATGAGCACGACGATCCAGACAGCCACCGAGGCGCGCACCGGCAAGGGCTACCGCGACGAGAACTTCCCCGTCGCGTCGCACCTGATCCATCCGAAGCATCGCGGCGCGATCCTGGCGTTCTACGATTTCGTGCGCGCCGGCGACGACGTTGCCGACCATACGGGCCTGACGTCGGAGCGGAAGATCGAGCTCCTCGACGCCCTGGCCGACGACCTGACGGGCACCCGCCCGGCCGATTCGGCCGCTGAACCCCTGCGCCGGGAACTCGCCGCCCGGGGGCTCGCGCCGACGCACGCCCTCGAACTCCTCGACGCCTTTCGCCTCGACGCGCGCAAGAGCCGCTACGCCGACTGGGACGAGCTGATCGCCTATTGCCGCCTGTCGGCCATGCCGGTCGGCCGCTACGTGCTCGACGTGCATGGCGAGGATCGCAGCGTCGTCTGGGGCCCGTCGGACGCGATCTGCGCAGCCCTGCAGATCATCAACCACCTGCAGGATTGCGGGAAGGATTTTCGCACGATCGATCGGGTCTACCTGCCGCAGGAGACCCTCGACTCGCATGGTGCCGCGATCTCGGAGCTGGCCGCAGAGAAGGCCTCCCCGGCGCTCCGCGGCGTCATCCGCGAGCTGGCGCAGCGTACCATGGGGCTGCTCGACGAGGGCGCGGTGCTGCCCGACCTCATCGCCGACCTGCGCCTCAGCCTGGAGATCGCCGCCATTCATCGCCTCGCCGTCGTGCTGTGCAAGGGGCTGATGACGCGCGATCCCCTGAGCGAGAAGGTGCATCACGGCAAGGCCGCCTTCGCCCTGACCGCGTTCGGCGGCATCGCCGCGACCCTGGCGCGCCGACCCCTGCGAGGCCGGACCCTGAAGGTTCAGGCCGCGAAGGTCGCGCGAGGGAACCGGGCATGAGCGCAACCCTGTCTCCCGCCGCCGAAACCGCGTCCCCCCCGGTCGACGCCCTTCCGGCGAAATCCTCGTCGTTCTACACGGCGATGCGCCTGCTGCCGCCGGATCGCCGCGCGGCGATGTACGCCGTCTACGCCTTCTGCCGGGCCGTCGACGACGTCGCCGACGATGGCGGCCCCGCCCCCGTGCGCGCCGCGGAGCTCGACCGCTGGCGCGCCGACATCGACGACCTCTATGCTGGACGGCCGGCGCCGCGGGTGCAGGACCTCGTCGTGCCGATCCGCCGCTACGGTCTCCTGCGCGAGGACTTCCAGGC
This sequence comes from Methylobacterium sp. Leaf94, assembly GCF_001426045.1. Taxonomy (NCBI): domain Bacteria; kingdom Pseudomonadati; phylum Pseudomonadota; class Alphaproteobacteria; order Hyphomicrobiales; family Methylobacteriaceae; genus Methylobacterium; species Methylobacterium sp. Leaf94. Next base: position 305,974 of record NZ_LMRM01000023.1, on the reverse strand, counting down.
GGTGATCGACGGCATGGCGATGGATGCCTTCGAGGACATCGTCGCACCCGACGAGGCCACCCTCGACCTCTATTGCGACCGGGTCGCCAGCGCGGTCGGCCGCGTGTCGGTGCGGATCTTCGGAATCGCCGAGAAGGAGGGCATCGCCCTCGCCCACCATGAAGGCCGTGCCCTGCAGCTCACCAACATCCTGCGCGACATCGACGAGGATGCGGAACGCAACCGCCTCTACCTGCCGCGCGAGAAGCTGGCCGCCATCGGCCTGACCGCGCCGACGCCGCAGGCCGCCATCGACCATCCGCGCATCGGCGAGGTCTGCATCGCAGTCGCCCGCGAGGCCGAGGCGCATTACCGGGCGACCTGGGACATCATCGCCAAGTGCCCGCGCAAGGTAACCAAGGCGCCGCGCCTCATGGCGGCGGCTTATCGGTTGTACCTCGACGCCGTCCTGGCCCGCGGCTGGGAGAAGCCCCGCGCCCGCGTCAAGCCGAGCAAGCGCGCGCTCCTCGGCGTCGTCCTCCGACACGGGATCGTCTGATGGTGGGCACGGTCCACATCGTCGGAGCGGGTCTCGCCGGGCTGTCCGCCGCCGTGTCACTGGTGGAGCGCGGTGCGCGCGTCGTCGTGCACGAGGCGGCCAAGCAGGCCGGCGGCCGCTGCCGTTCGTACTACGATCCGACCCTCGGGCTGACCATCGACAACGGCAACCACCTGCTCCTGTCGGGCAACACCTCGGCGCTCGCCTTCATGCGCACGATCGGTGCACCGGAGAGCGCCCTGTCCGGCCCGGACGAGGCGGCCTTCCCCTTCGCCGACCTGAAGACCGGTGAGCGCTGGACCCTGCGCCCCAACGCGGGGCGCGTGCCGTGGTGGGTCCTGCAGGCCTCGCGCCGGGTGCCCGGTACGGCGGCGCGCGACTACCTCGCGCCCCTGGGCATCCTGAAGGCCGCGGCCGGCAAGGCGCCGGGCCAGGGTGGCACCATCGGCGAGAGCATGGCCTGCGAGGGCATGCTCTACGACCGCCTGTGGCACCCGGTGCTGCTGGCCGCCCTCAACACCGATCCCAAGGAGAGCGACACCGGACTCGCGGCGACGATCCTGCGCGAGACCCTGGGGGCCGGCGGAAAGGCCTGCCGGCCGCTGGTCGCCGTCGGCGGCCTCTCGGCGGCCTTCGTCGATCCGGCGGTGGACTATCTGACCCGGCGTGGCGCGCAGCTGCGCTTCGGCCACCGCCTGCGCAGCCTTGCCCTCGGGGACGGCCGGATTGCCGGCCTCGTCTTCAGCGACGAGACCATCGCGCTCGCCCCCGAGGACTCGGTGGTCCTCGCCCTGCCGCCCTGGGTCGCCTGCGACCTGCTGCCGGGCCTGCCGGCGCCGCAGAGCCACCGCTCCATCGTCAACGCGCATTTTGCTGTGATTCCGCCGCCGGGATCGCCGTTACTGCTCGGCGTGGTGAACGGAATGACGGAGTGGCTCTTTGCCTATCCGGATCGTCTATCCGTGACCATCAGCGGCGCCGATCGCCTCTTGGATGTGCCGCGCGAAGATTTGGGACGTCAGATCTGGTCCGAAATCGTGACTTTGACCGGTCTTGCACCCGAACTGCCCAGCTGGCAGATCGTCAAGGAGAAGCGGGCGACCTTCGCGGCAACGCCGGCCGAGGCCGCGCGGCGCTCCGGCGCCGTCACGGCCCACGAGAATCTCGTCCTGGCAGGCGATTGGACCGCGACCGGTCTGCCATCGACGATCGAGGGAGCCATCCGTTCAGGAACAACCGCCGCATCGGCCCTCGCCCGGAGGACCGGCACGTGCGGACAGGCACGAGCGCGCGGCGCGGCGTGAGATAAGGCGGCCGCCTGCGCGGCCGGTGAGGCGAGGACGATGCGGGACGCATTCAGGAAGGTCGAGGCGCTGCAGCGCCCGAAGACTCAGGAGATCTCCCTCGAGGATGTCGAGCGGGGAGTCGTGCGCGCGACCCAGGCGCTGACGGCGCTGTCGCATGCCGACGGCCACCTGTGCTTCGAGCTCGAGGCCGACGCGACGATCCCGTCCGAATACATCATGTTCCACCAGTTCCGCGCCACCGAGATCGCGCCGGAGCTGGAGACCAAGATCGGCAACTACCTGCGCCGCACGCAGGGCAAGCACGGCGGCTGGGCCCTGGTCCATGACGGCCCGTTCGACATGAGCGCCAGCGTGAAGGCCTATTTCGCCCTCAAGATGAGCGGCGATTCGATCGAAGCCCCGCACATGCGCCGGGCGCGCGAGGCGATCCTGTCCCGCGGTGGCGCCGCCAATTCGAACGTCTTCACCCGCTTCCTCCTGGCCCTCTTCGGCGAGGTCCCGTGGCGCGCGGTGCCGGTGATGCCGGTCGAGATCATGCATCTGCCGAAGTGGTTCCCCTTCCACCTCGACAAGGTCTCGTACTGGGCGCGCTGCGTGATCGTGCCGATGCTGGTGATCCAGGCGAGGAAGCCGCTCGCCCGCAATCCCCGCGGGATCGGTATCCCGGAGCTGTTCGTCGCCCCGCCGCAGACCGTGCGCACCTGGCCCGGCAGCCCCCACGCGACCTGGCCGTGGACGCCGATCTTCGGTGCCATCGACCGGATGTTGCAGGTCTCGCAGGATTACTTTCCGAAGACGCCGCGGGCGCGCGCCACGGACAAGGCCGTGGCCTGGGTCAGCGAGCGCCTCAACGGCGACGACGGCCTCGGGGCGATCTTCCCCGCCATGGTCAACACCGTGCTGATGTACGATGTGCTCGGCTACCCGGCCGACCATCCCCAGGTGCGGATCGCCTGCGAGGCGATCGAGAAGCTCGTGGTCGTCAAGGAGCACGAGGCCTACGTGCAGCCCTGCCTGTCCCCGGTCTGGGACACGGCGCTGGCCGGCCATGCCCTCCTCGAGGCCGGGGGCCCCGACGCGGAGCATCAGGCCCGGCGCGGCCTCGACTGGCTGAAGCCGCTCCAAGTCCTCGACATCAAGGGCGACTGGGCCGCTGGCCGGCCGAACGTCCGCCCCGGCGGCTGGGCCTTCCAGTACGCCAACCCGCACTTCCCGGACCTCGACGACACCGCCGTGGTGGTGATGGCGATGGATCGCGCCATGCACCAGCACGGCCTCGTCGCCGACGTGCCGGATTATGGCAACGCCATCGCCCGGGCCCGCGAGTGGGTCGAGGGCCTGCAGTCGAGCGACGGCGGTTGGGCCGCTTTCGACGCCGACAACAACCACCATTACCTGAATCACATCCCGTTCTCCGACCATGGCGCCCTGCTCGATCCGCCCACGGCCGACGTCACGGCCCGGGTCGTCTCGATGCTGGCGCAGCTCGGCGAGACCCGGGAGAGTTCCAAGGCCCTCGACCGCGGCGTCACCTACCTCCTGAACGACCAGGAGGAGGACGGCTCCTGGTACGGCCGCTGGGGCATGAACTTCATCTACGGCACCTGGTCGGTGCTGTGCGCCCTGAACGCGGCCGGCGTCGATCCGGCCTCTCCGGAGATCCGCAGGGCCGTCGCCTGGCTGATCCGCATCCAGAACCCCGATGGCGGCTGGGGCGAGGACGCCTCGTCCTACAAGATCGATCCGGCCTTCGAGCCCGGCTACTCCACCGCCTCGCAGACGGCCTGGTCGCTGCTGGCCCTGATGGCGGCCGGCGAGGCCGACGATCCGGCGGTGACCCGCGGGATCAACTATCTGACCCGCACCCAGGGCGCCGACGGGTTCTGGTCCGAGGAGCGCTACACCGCGACCGGCTTCCCGCGGGTGTTCTACCTGCGGTACCACGGCTACCCGAAGTTCTTCCCCCTCTGGGCCATGGCGCGCTACCGCAACCTCCAGCGCAGCAACACCCGGACGGTCGCCTTCGGCATGTGATGCGAAGGCCCGTGATGCGAAGACGTCTGTGTCGAAGACTCCGGTTCGCGGTCGATCGCGTAACGGCATGAGCGCGATCGCCACGTCCGGTGCCCTCCCCGTCCTGGCCGTGACCGGCCTCGCCAAGGAGGCGCGTCTCGCCTCCGGCGCCGGCGTTCGCGCAATCGGGGCGGGCGGCGACCCGGAACGCCTGCGCGCCCTCCTGGCAGCGCGGCACGAGCCGGGATGCCGCGCCGTGGTCAGTCTCGGCATCGCCGGCGGTCTCGATCCGGCCCTGGTGCCCGGCGACGTGCTGATCGCCACCGCCATCGTCACGCCGACGCAGCGCTACCCGGCCGATCCGGCCATCGCCGCGGCCTGGATGCGCGCGCTGGCGGGATCGGGCTCGACCGTCCGCGAAGCCGTGCTGGCCGGCGTCGATGCCGCCGTGATCGACGTGTCCGCGAAGGCCGCCCTGCGCACCGCCACCGGGTGCGCCGGCGTCGACATGGAATCTCACGTCGCGGCGGCCTATGCCGCGCGGCACGGGCTGCCCTTCGCGGCCCTGCGCATCGTCTGCGATCCGGCCGACCGCGCGATCCCGGCCTTCGCCGCGCAGGCGCTGAAGCCCGACGGCGAGCCCGACATCCGCGCGGTCCTCGCCGCCATCGCGCGCCGGCCCGGCCAGATACCCGCGCTGATCCGCCTGGCGCGCGACTCGGGCCGCGCCTTCCGGAGCCTCACCCGGTGCCGGGCCCGGCTCGGAACGGCCCTCGGCGTCCCGGCCGCCTGACACCGCGCCTCTCGCAGAGCGCGCCACGACGGCGACGATTCAGCGTCCGCCCGGCCCGCCCGGACCACGTCCGGGGCCACCGCCGAAGCCGCCCGGCCCTTCCGGCCCCCCGGGCCCTCCCCCCGGACCACGTCCGAAGCCGCCGGGGCGTTCGAACCCGCCGGGGCGCTCGATGCCGCCCGGTCCACCCCCGAACCCACCCCCGGGGCGTGCATGCTCGCCGCCCGACGGCAAGCGGGTATCGATATCGAAGCGCGGTGGGCCGCCGGGCTGGCTCCCGGGCATGCGTCCGTCGAGGCCGCGTCCGTCGAGGCCGCGCCCCTCGAAACCACGGCCCTCGGATCTCGGGAGCGATCCCCGATCGGGACCCGTCTGAGGGCCGGGGCGCTCGGTGCCGCGCGTGTCGATGCGCAGGCTCTCGACGGCGAGGCGGCCGTCACGGGCCGGCTCGGCGGTGACGACCGCGCGGACGCTGCCGCGGCGGGGCAATCCGGGATCGGGCCGACCGGCGATGTCGAGGCCGGACCCGATCTGGAGACCCCGGGCATTTCGGCCGACATAGGCCTCGATGGAGACGCGGCGCAGGCCCGGAACGAACAGGGCGCGCGATTCCTCGAACCCCTTCACCGTGAGGCTCGACCCCGCCGGAACGCCCGTGACGATGGCACGCCGTCCGATCTGCCCGGCATCGACGCCGACGAGGCGGAGATCGCCGATCGCCGGGCTGCCATCCGGCCCCCGTCGGACCGGACCGGCCACCCGCGCGGGTCCCTCCGACCGCCGTTCCACCAGACTGGCGACGACGACGCCGTCGGGGCGCCGCAGGCCGCTCACCGCGACGCGGTCGCCGACCCTCCATCCGTCACGCTGGGTCGTCGGCAGGGCGACCCGTTGGCCGAGGACGGTCAGTCCGCCCTTCCGGAGGGCCTCGACCGGTCCGACGACCTCGCTCGTGACGTCGATGCGGCGGGTAGCGAGGATGCCGCCGGTCTCGAGAGCGACGACGCGGACCACGTGCCCGATCCGAAGGTCGCTCAAAGCCGCCGGTCGCCCGTCGATCCGCACGGGGACGTCTTGCGGATAGGTGATGCGCAGGTCGTTGACGATGATCGATCCGAACTTGCGGATCGTTCCGATCACGCCCGTGCCGCCCAGGCCGCGGTCGCCCTCCGACTCCGATCCGTCACCCGGCGGGTGGCTCGGGCGTGCGCCGGTGCCGCCGATGCCCTGGTCGCGGATCGGTGGGAGCGGGTCGGCGCGGGCCGCCAGCGCGAGGGGCGCCGCGGCGAGCAGGCGCAGGGCGTCACGGCGGTTCGGTGCGCACATGGACGCTGTCCTCACGCCTTCGCCGCCGCGGCCGGCGCATCCTCGGCATAGACGTAGACGCCGAAATTCCAGCGATGGGCGCCGCCGGCATCGGTCTCACAGGCCGCGTGGGCCTCGCGGTTGGCCTGCTGCAGCGCCTCCATGGCGATCTCGCGGGCGCGGGCCTCGAGGCGATCGGCCAGCTCCTTCGACAGGCCGTCGTAATGAACCGCGCGCTCGAGGAAGCGTGGGGTCGGCGCAGTGATGTTGGCGACGCTCGCGGCGATGTGGTCGTGCAGGTTGCGACCGAAGTAATAGAGCTGCGACTCCCCACCGCCCTTCGGCACGTAGGCCGCCTCCGCGAGGACGATGTGGCCGTCGGCATCGGCGACCACCAGTCCCCGGTCGAGCCACTCGTCGAGAACGGCGCGGGGGCGCAGATCGCGGGTCACGGCCGCGACGAGATCCTCGAAGGACGGGCCCTCCCCGTCGCTCGCCCGCGTCAGGGGCCGGGGTTGGCCGTCCGGGTCCGTGAAGGCGGGATCGGCGAGCCAGCGCGCGATGATCCGGCTGGTCCGCGACACGGAGGACGGCACGGCGCTGACGGGGGCGCCGGCGCCGCGCAGGCGGCTGACCTCCTTGCGGTGGATCCCGGTCAGCAGGCTGACCCGACTGTCGGTCTGCTCCTTGCCCGGCAGCGCGAAGTCGTACTCGGCGACGTTCACGTAGAGTTCGCGCAAGAGCGTGGTGAGCGCCGGAAAGGTGATGCCCCGTGACACGAAGAGGCGCACGAGCGGCCGGAGCAGACGCGCGACGGGGGCGTGGAGGTTCGCCCCCTCGGAAGGTGTCTCGGTCGGATCGGCCATGCGCACACCATAGCCGCCGGGCTGTGGGAGACAATCCCACGGCGTGCGTTCCGACACCCGATCTCAATCGACTCTGATTGACGTGGGAAATTTACCCACATAAAAACGAGGTTGTGAGTTCAGGTCGGAGTTCCGCCATGGCCGAGTTGAGGCCCCTTTATCCCACGGACGCCTTGCCGCCGCTGCGGGCGGGCGCGCCGATGCGCTCCGCAGGTCCGGCGGCCCGGCCGCTGGCTCCCCTCGCGCGCGGCTTGGCCGTCCTGGCGGTCGTGGCTCTGGGCACCCTCGTCCTCGGATCCGCGGGCCAGCGGACGCTATCGGCGGCAAAGGACGTGACGGCGGCGACGGACATGCCGCGGGTCGCCGCCACCCGCCTCGCTGCGCCCCGTCGGATGGCTGCGGCGTCCGACCTTTCGCGGGCGAACTGATGTCCGGCGTCGCGCGCCGTTCCCCCAGCCGGTCGGATCCTCGACAACCGCGCCTGATCGTCGACCTGCTCCTCTGCGCCGTTCCGGCGGTCGCCACCGTCGTCCTGCTGATCCTCGGCCTCCAGGGCTGAGTCTCACGGTCATCGGCGCCCCGATCCCGACACCCCCTCCGGCCACCGCCATCACAGACGAACCGCAGCACGCCCGATGTATCGCGCCGATCCCCGCCTGAGCCCGTCGCTGCAGGCCTGCCTACCCCGTCGCCGGCCTCTTCGGACACGGCTCGCCGACGCGCGAACCTTCTCCGCCTGGTGGCGCGCGCTCATCGGCCGGCCGGGTGGCAGGCCGGCGGAAGCGCATCGACGCGCCTGACCCGCTCGACCTGCGTCCCGGCCCCGTCACGCGGCTCGGACGGACGCCGCGACGATGGGCGCGTCGGGCGATCTGCGGACCGCCTCGGCCTCGCGGCACAGGGCCGAGGCCAGGCAGCGGGCGCGCTCCACCCAGATGTCGCGCTCCTGGCGGAGGGCCTCGACCGCGGCGCTGTCCTGTGCCCGCGCGATGCGCAGGTCGTCGATCTCCTCGCGCAACGCCGTGGTCCGGCGGCGCTCCTGAGCCAACGCCTCCCGCAGCACCACCAGCGCGGCGTGATCGGACGCGGCGCGATGGCCGGCTGGACCGGGCGGGTTGACCGGACGCAGGTCGGCCACCTCCGCGCGGAGACGGTCGACGTCGAGACCGGTCCTGTCGGGCGCCGGAGCCGCCGCGGGGGCGTCCGTGGTGCCCGGATCGACGGGCACCGGCGCGGAGGCGGGAATGCCCTCCTCCTCGATCACCAGACCGTGGAGCATCCGGAACACGGCGTCGCCGTCGAGCCGGGACAGGTCGAACCCGCTCTCGCGGGCGAGATCGCTCCACAGCGTCTGTCCGGTCTCGGCCTGACCGACGAAGGCCATGGACCAGTTCGCGAAGCCCCGCGCCTCGGTCGGCCCGCATTCGAGAACCGTGACCTCGCCGTGCCGCTGATCGCGCTGGATCCGCTCGAAGGTCCGCTCCACCCCCTGGCGCGGGCCTTCCAGCACCTGCGCGAAGGCGCCGCCGTTGAACATCAGGGCGCCGGTCACGCCGACCTCGGCGTTGTTCCGCTGCGAGGTCTCGAGGATCTGCGCCACCGCGTGGCTCGCTTCGGCGTCGGGCACCTGAAGCAGGTTCTTGCTGGCATAGACGAGACGGTAGAGGTCGCTCATTTCCGATCTCCGGAAAGGGTGAACAGGGTCGGGGGCGGCCGCCTCACGCCTGGGCGAGGCCGTGCGGACCGAGGTCGGTGAAGAGGGCCAGGAGCGCCTCGGCCGGGATCGGACGGCTCACCAGGTAGCCCTGGACGTCGGTGCAGCCCTCGGCGCGGATGCGGCGCATCTGGTCCTCGGTCTCGACGCCCTCGGCGACGGTGGTCATGCCGAGGCTGCGCCCGAGACCCGCGATCGCGCGGATCACCGCGTCTCCGTCCGGCTTCTGGGTGATGTCGGCCACGAAGGAGCGATCGATCTTGATCTTGTCGAAGGGGAACGAGCGCAGGTAGCTCAGGGAGGAGTACCCGGTCCCGAAATCGTCCATGGAGACGCGGATGCCGAGGGCCCGCAGCCGGTGCAGGGTCCGCAGGGTGCGCTCGTTCTCCTGGAGCAGCACGCCCTCGGTGATCTCGATCTCCAGGCGGCTCGCGGGGAGTCCGGAACCCGCCAGCGCGGAGACGATGACCTCGACGAGACGATCGCCCTTGAACTGCGCGGGCGACACGTTCACCGCGACGGTGATCGCCGCGGGCCACGTCACGGCATCGCGGCAGGCCTGGCGGATGACCCATTCGCCGATCGGGACGATCAGCCCGATTTCCTCGGCGAGGGGAATGAACTCCCCCGGGGGGACCATGCCGCGCTCCGGGTGATGCCAGCGCAGCAGCGCCTCGCAGCCGGTCACGCGATCGTTCTCGAGATTCAGCTGCGGCTGGTAATGGAGTGAGAATTCGCGCCGGCCGAGGGCCTGGCGGATGTCGAGTTCGAGGCGACGCCGCGCCTGCATGCGCGCGTCCATCTCGGCCTCGAAGAAGCGGAAGGCCCCGCGCCCATCGAGCTTCGCCCGGTAGAGGGCGAGATCGGCGCATTTCAGGAGACGATCCGCGTCGGTCCCGTCGCGGGGCGCCACGGCCACGCCGACGCTGGCGCCGATGGTGAGCAGTTGCCCCTCGATCATGTAGGTGCGGCCGATCAGGTCGACGATGCGGCGCGCCAGGACGCGCGTCTCCTCGAGGTCCGTCACGCCGTGCTGAACCACGACGAACTCGTCTCCCCCGATGCGGGCGACCGTGTCGCTGGGACGGAGCGTGGCACTGAGGCGGTCGGCGACCTTGGCGAGGAGCGCATCGCCGATGGCGTGACCCAGGGTGTCGTTGACGGGCTTGAACCGGTCCAGGTCCACAAGAAGCACCGCGCAGGTGCCGTCGGAGGTCTCCACCTGGACGAGCGCATCCTCAAGGCGTTCGCGCAGGTGGAGGCGGTTCGGCAGGCCGGTCAGGGGGTCGAGGCGCGCCCGCTCGCTGGCGGCAATCTCGGCGGCGCGGCGCAGGGTGACGTCTTCGACGGTGATGGTCCAACCCTGGCAGGCCCCGCGGGAGGGGCCGAAGGGCTGGATGCCGATCTCGAGCGTCAACCCCGCGCGCAGGATCTCGAAGGCAAGGCCCTCGCAGCGCTCCAGGGCGCGCCGCACCTGGGCGAACAAGGCGTTCCTGCGGAGGGGCAGGAGGCGGCAGAGGGTGTGCAGGGCCTGACGGAGACTGGGACGATCGGGCAGGCCGAACCCACCCACAAGCTCCCGCGCCGGCCCGGTGCAGAGGACCAGCCGGCCCCGCTCGAACACGATGAACCCCTGTCGCACCACGTCGAGATACGGCGCCAGACCGAGGGCGGCCTCAGCCGGCCCTGGAATCGTCTCCGGTCTCGCCAGAACCTGGACTGCCTGCATCACGTCGCCGCTCCGGTGCGCATCCGGGGTGCGCCAGCACGGAGAGAATAGAGCCCTGAAAGTAAATTATAGGTTCTTGCACCACGGATTTTCAGATCCGAAAATCATCGCCGATGAAGGAGGCTGTCGTACAGCACTACGCCGTCCAGACCCCACCCGATCCCGCAGGATCAGCCGCGATGGAAGCGAGCATTACAAACTATCGTCACCTGTCGGAAGGTAACGATTCTGCACTTTATCGTTCTCTGTGCTTCAGCATTCGAATGGTCTCGCCGACACGATCGGGGGGCAAGGCATCGGCGAGACCCGGTCGATCCGAAGACGGAGCGACGGGGAGACCATGTCCGACGATTGCGGACCACACATTCACACACATCAACGCCATGGAGGATCGCCACGCACGAAGACCTTTCCGTCGCAATCCGCAACGCGGTGTGATCGAGACGACGCGCGAACGCGGGCCGTCTCAACCGAAGGATCGGCCCTCCGACAATTGCCGGGCAATCCAAGCCTGCGCTTCGTCGAGATCCGCGAAGATCGGCGCATGCGGATCCTCCACGCACCCGAAGCCCGCCTCCAGAAACCAATGTCCCGCCTCGGAGTCATGCTCGCTGGAGAGCTGGACGAGCACGGCGACGAGAATCCCATCCTCGAAAACCAAGCGGCTCTCGCGGTCATTGCTGCCCGTCGCGATCTGAACGGGCTGGAGTTTCATGGTCATGCCGTGGCCAGCGTTCCCAGGTACAGGGACTTCGGATTGGATTCCGCCATCGATTTCAGTTGCTGACGATTGCGGAGCTTCCGCGTCCCACCCTTGTGTTCAATCACGCCTCGGCACCCGAGTTCCTGAAGCGCACGACCCACGTGCACATTCGAGAGGCCGACGGGATCGGCGGGATCATTCGGGTGACCGGGGGCTCGACCGCTGACTTCCCATGTGTCTCGACCGCGTCGCAGGCGACGGCCTCCCCCAAAGCCACGAGACCCTGGCGGCGATGCGGGGCGCTCAGCGCTGATGGATGACGCTGGCCGAGGCGGCCGATCGGCGCCCGGTCGAGGCGGGCGGATGCGCCGCGCCCCCGGGCCTAATCGGCGGCGTGAGACGGATCCTTCGCGCGCGCAGGCTCCACGTCGTCGAGGGAGGGGACGTAGGCGCACCAGGCGCATCGGCCGGCCTCTGCCCCGCGCGGGGTGTTCGCCTGGGAGCAGATCGGGCAGACCTCGAGCCGAAGTCCCCCGTCGCAGAGGACGCCGCGCCCACGGCCGCGGAAGGTGATCTCGGCATCCTGGGGAATGGCTTTTGAATCCTGCGTTGTCGCGCCCCATCGCCGGGCTCGCGGCGCATGGCCTGATCGTCCGGCCGGCCGGTGGGCGGGGTTGCGCGAGCGATAGCGGATGCGCCGCGAGGGTGCAAAGGTGGATGCTGCAGCGCATCGCTTCGACGCGCGAAGCATTCTGTGTGACCGTGCCGGAACAGCCGGGGGAACGGGAGACGCGGTGAGACGAAGCCGGAGAAGCGGAGCGTTCATCGATTTTCGGCGTGACGCGAGCGCGGCCGTTTGACATCAACCGTTATGCGCTCCTGGCTTCTCATCCTGCTCGGTCTGGCGGCAACAGCTGCCGTCTGGTTCCTCCTGCCGGTTCAGGACTGGCTCCAGGCCTTCGGCGCCTGGACGGCAGGACTCGGCCCCCTCGGTCCCATCGCCTTCGCGGCCCTCTTCATCCTGGCCACGCTGCTGGTGATCCCGGGCACGCCGCTGACGATCGCGGGCGCACTGGCCTTTGGATGGTGGTCCCTGCCGATCGTCCTCGCAGCGGCGACGATCGGGTCGGTCCTGGCCTTTCTCGCGGCGCGATCCGTCCTGAGGCAGCGCGTCGAGCGCGTCATCGCCCGGCGTCCCGCGATGGTCGCCACGATGGAGGCGGTGGGCGACGGCGGATGGCAGTTGCTGACCCTGATGCGGGTCAGTCCCTTCGTGCCCTTCAATGCGCAGAACTACATCCTCGGCCTGACGCGCGTCCGCATGCGGGACTTCCTCGTCTCGACCCTCCTCGGCATGATCCCCGGGACGATTCTCTGCGTGTATCTCGGCGTGATCGGCCGGACGGCGGCCGACTCGGCCGCCCACTGGATTCCGCTGGGGCTCGGCCTGGCCGCGACCCTCGCCGCCGTCGCGGTGACGCGTCGCCGGGTGCAGGCGAAGCTCGCCGCGCGCGGACTGCATCCGGCTTCGCGAGCCTCCCGGGCGCCCGGCCCCCCCGCGCCGGGGCCACCCCGCCCCGAGGGGCGCTGGCTGCGGCCAGGCCAGACCTGCTGGCGCATCGAGCAGGCCCATCGGGTCGCCGTGCTCCATGACGGCGCCGCGTATTTCGCGGCCGCCCGCAGCGCCATGCTGGCGGCGCGCCACTCCGTCCTGCTGATCGGCTGGAGTTTCGACCCGCGTCTGCGCCTCGCGCCGGATGGCAGCCATGCCCCGGAGGGGGAAACCCTGGCGGACCTCCTCCAAAGCCTGCGCACCTGCCGGCCGGACCTCGCGATCCATCTTCTGATCTGGGACATGCCGTGGCCGCTCTCGGCCGGACGGGACCTGACGCCCGCGGCGGTCCGCGCCCTGCTCGGTCCCGGCATCACGTACCGGGTCGATGCGACGCTGCCCTTCGGCGCCTGCCAGCACCAGAAGATCCTCGTCGTCGACGATGCGATGGCCTTTTGCGGCGGCGGCGACTTCGAGGCCAATCGCTGGGACACGCCGGCCCACCGGGACGGCGATCCGCGCCGGCGCCTCCCGAATGGCGAGGCCTATCCGCCGCGCCACGACATCATGATGGCGGTCGACGGTCCGGCGGCGGCCGCCCTGGGGGACCTTGCGCGCCAACGCTGGCTCGATGCAACCCGCGAGCGGCTGACGCCCCCGCCCACGCGGGACGGCACGCCCTGGCCGGCCACCGTGACCCCGCTCCTCAGGGACATGTCGGTCGCCCTGTCGCGCACCCGGCCCGCCGGCCGGAAGCGCGTGGCTCTGCAAGAGAACGCCGCGTTGTACGCTGCCGCCATCCGGGGCGCCGCCCACGTCATCTACCTCGAGAACCAGTACCTCACATCGCCCCTGATCGGCGACGCGCTGATGGAGCGCCTCGGCGAAGCCGAGGGACCGGAAATCATCATCGTGGTGGCCGAGCGCAGCCCGAACGCCTTCGACCGGCTGACCATGGACAGCGCCCGGCGGGGACTGATCCACAAGCTTCGGGCGGCCGACCGCCACGACCGCCTCCGCATCCTGGCGCCGCATACGCCGGAGGGACGCCCGATCCTCGTGCATTCCAAGGTCGGCATCTTCGACGATCGCCTGGTGCGTGTCGGGTCGACCAATCTCAACAACCGCTCCCTCGGCTACGACAGCGAGTGCGACCTCGCCCTCGAGGTCCTGCCGGTCGAGGACGCGCCCCTCCTGCGATCCGCCATCCTGCGGCTGCGGGACGGCCTGCTCGCGCACCATGCGGGCTGCCCGCGCGATATCTTCGAGGAGGCCGTGCGCCGGCGCGGCTCCCTGCGCGCAGTGCTCGACGACCCCGTCCTGGTGGCGCCCCGCCGGCTCTGCCCGGTGGTGCCCTCACCCCGCGGCGCCCTGGCGCGCGTGGTGGAGTCTTGGCATCTCGGCGACCCCGCGAGCGTGCGCGACGCCTGGCGGCCCTGGCGCCGGACCGGCGCCCTGGATCAGGTCCGGCGGGGCGAGCACCCCGCAGAGGCCCCCGCGACTCAGGCCTCGGGGGCGGCGGCCGGCGTGTCCTGAGGCCGCCGCACCGCCCGCGGCGGCGCGGCGAAATCCAGCGTGGCCAGGAGCGGGAGATGATCGGACGCGCGACGCGCGTCACCGTCGCGCAGCACCGCCACGTGGTCCACCCGGAGGCCGGGGCCGACGAAGACGTGGTCGAGGCGCAGCACCGGATAGTGGCTGGGGAAGGTCGCGCGCCCCGCCCGGCTGCGCGCGATTGCGCGGGCGTCGCTGAGCCGCGCGGTCAGTTGACGGTAGGCCCGCGACCACGGCGTCGCGTTGAAGTCGCCCGCCAGGACCACCGGTCCCGCCGCCGATGCCGCCGCGAGCCAGTCGGGACCGAGCAGCGCCGCCAGCTGCCCTTTCTGCTCCGCCGCGACGAGGCCGAGATGGGTGTTGAGGACCTGAAGGCGGTGTCCGTCGCACGCGACCTCCACCCACAGGGCGCCCCTCGGCTCGAGACCGGGCCGACCGGCGAGCCCCGGCAGGCCCCCGGCCCTGATGAGGCGGGAGGGATGCCGCGTGAGGATCGCGTCGCCGTAACGCTCCGTCTCGACCTGGAGCGCGGCGTGGAAATGCGCCCGCAGGCCGAGCTGCCGGGCGAGGGCCTGGGCCTGGTCGACGCCGCCGGTCCGGGCACGGCCGAGATCGACCTCCTGCAGCGCGACGATGTCGGCGTGGCTCGACCGGATGGCACGGGCGACGCGCTCCAGGTCGACGCGCCCGTCGGTGCCGCGGCCGTGGCGGATATTGTAGCTGAGGAGGCGCAAGGGCGGGGCGACCTCCGTCAGGCCGAGGGCTCGGCCAGGCGGGTGCGATGCCGGTCGAGGGCGGCCCGCAATTGCGGCAGGAACGGCGAGTGGCTGTCCCACGGCCTCACCGCCTCCTGCAGCCGCTCCAGGGCATCGACCTGGGCGGACAGGCCCTGGGCCTGGGAGAGATACGCCCAGATCGCGTCCTCGGCCTCGCCGATCGCGACGGGCTGTTCGGCCAGCAGGAGGCCTTGGAAGCGCTGCAGCGTGTGGTCGAGATCGGCCATGTCGAACTCCCTGGGTCCTCGGTGACGATCGGCCCAGCACGAACCGAGCGCGGTGCACGCCCCGCGCCGAGCCCAGGCACCGGCGGGCCGGCTCCGTCGGGCGCCTGATCGTGAATCATATGGAGCGGCGCCCGCGCTCGGGGAGCGTCCCCCGGGCCCGACACGAGCATCCGGGCCGTGTCATCCCGATGCACCCGCCGCTGCGTTTCGACCACGTTGGGTTGGGACTTGACCGATTCGTGGCTATTGACCGATTTTTGGGCATGAAATGGCCCGGTCGATGGGCGGTGGCGGGTCCGCGGCTTCGGCGTGGACGGCGCGGAGAACCCGGTTCGGGCTTGGCCCGATCCATGCCAAGGTGTCGGCAGTCGCGTGGGAAGCAGACTGGAAGAGGATGGGTGCCTTGTTGAAGTCCACGGTCAAAGCGTTCGTCTCGGCCACCGCCCTCGCCGCCGTGCTGGGCCTGTCCGCCACCGCCCCGGCCGCCGCGGCGAACGTCTTCCGCTTCGCCTTCCAGGGCGACATCAAGTCCCTCGACCCCTACTCCCTGAAGGAAAGCTTCACCATCGGCATGCATGGGGCGGTCTTCGACTCGCTCATCACGCGCGACAAGGACCTGAAGCTCGCGCCCATGCTGGCGGAATCCTGGGAGAATCCGGAGCCGACGCGCTGGCGCTTCCACCTGCGCAAGGGCGTGAAATTCCATGACGGCTCGGACTTCACCGCCGACGACGTGATCTTCTCGGCCACCCGCGTGCGGGCGCCGGGCTCGAACTTCACCACCAACGTGCCGTCCGACGCCGAGTGGGTGAAGATCGACGACCACACCGTCGACATGAAGTTGAAGAGCCCCAACCCCATCGCCCTGTACCAGTTCTCGACCTGGTACATCATGTCGAAGTCCTGGGCCGAGAAGAACGGCGCCGTCGCGCCGACCCTGCCGAGCGCCACCTCCACCAGCTACGCCGCCCTGCACGAGAACGGCACCGGGCCGTTCATCATCACCGAGCACCAGCCCGGCGTGCGCACGGTGTTCAAGAAGAACCCGAACTACTGGGGCAAGGTGGAGTCGAACCTCGACGAGGCGGTCTTCACCACCATCCAGAACGACGCCACCCGCGTCGCCGCCCTGATCTCCGGCGAGGTCGACTGGATCGACCCCGTGCCCCTGCAGGACGCCCAGCGCGTCAACGGGAGCGGCACCGCCACGGTGATGGCCGGGCCGGAGCTGCGCACGATCTTCCTCGGCATGGACCAGTCCCGCGACGAGCTGAAGGACTCGAACGTCAAGGGCAAGAACCCGTTCAAGGACGTGCGCGTGCGCGAGGCCTTCTACCGGGCCATCGACGAGGAGACGATCGCCAAGCGCGTCATGCGCGGGCAGGCGGCGCCCTCCGCCCTGCTGATCGCGCCGGTGCTCTTCCCCCGCGCCTCCGAGTTCAAGCGGCCGGACTACGACCCGAAGCGCGCCAAGCAGCTCCTCACCGAGGCCGGCTATCCGGACGGCTTCTCGTTGGGCATGGATTGCCCGAACGACCGCTACGTCAACGACGAGGCGATCTGTCAGGCCGTGGTCTCGATGCTGGCCCGGGTCGGCGTGAAGGTGAACCTCAACGCGCAGCCCAAGGCCAAGTACTTCGCCAAGGTCCTGGCGCCGGCCTACGACACCTCGTTCTACCTCGTCGGCTGGACCCCCTCCTCCCAGGATTCGCACAACATCCTGTTCGAGATCGCCGGCTGCCGAAACGGCTCCAAGCCCGGCCGCGGCAACTGGAACCTCGGCAATTACTGCAACCCGAAGGTCGACGCGCTCGCCGATTCCGTCGAGGCCGAGAGCGACCAGACCAAGCGCAACGCCGAGATCAAGGAGGCGTTCGACACCATCCAGGCCGATTGGGGCTTCATCCCCCTGCACCAGCAGGCCCTCGCCTGGGGCGTCTCCAAGAAGGTCACCCTGGTCCAGCGGCCGGACAACATGCTGATGCTGTACTGGGTCTCGAAGCAGCCGTGACACCCATGACCGATCTGTTTCAGGATCTGGCACCGACCCGCGTCTCCGCCCGGCGGGGACAGGGCGATCGCATCCGCTGGCGTGTCCGCCGGGATGGCGCGTGGAGCACCCCGTCATTCCGGGGCCGTGCAGCGGAGCCCGGAATCCAGAAACGAAGGTGGTGCAGGACGTCACACCGTCGGCGGTCCTGGATTCCGGGCTCGCCTGCGGCGCCCCGGAATGACATCGCGCTTCGGTCTGCGATCGCTCGGCGCGCCGGTCTTGGCGATGTGCACGATCGGATCGCCCGCCCATGATTGCCTTCATCCTCCAGCGCCTGCTCCAGTCGGTCGCGGTGCTGTTCGCCGTCGGCCTGATCGCGTTCTCGATGTTCCGCTTCGCCGGCGACCCGGTGAACCAGATCGTGGGCGTCGACACGCCCTATGCCGAGCGCGTCGCCATCCGGAAGGATCTCGGGCTCGACGATCCGGTGGCGGTGCAGTTCCTGCGCTACGCCGGGAACGTCGCCCGGGGCGAGTTCGGCACCTCGTACCAGTTCCGCCAGCCGGTCTCGGCGCTGCTGGCCGAGCGCATGCCCGCCACCCTCGAACTCGCGCTCTGTGCCACGCTGTTCGCCCTCACCGTCGGCATCCTCATGGGGGTCTACTGCGCCCTGCGGCGGGACACCTGGCTCGCCAAGGTCTTTCTGGCCATCTCGCTCATCGGCATCAGCCTGCCGACCTTCCTCATCGGCATCCTGCTGATCTTCCTGTTCTCGGTGACGCTGGGCTGGCTGCCCTCGTTCGGGCGCGGCGACACCGTGCGGCTGGGCTGGTGGACGACCGGGTTCCTCACCGCCTCTGGCCTGCGCGCCCTGATCCTGCCCTCGGTCACCCTGGGGCTGTTCCAGATGACCCTGATCATGCGTCTGGTGCGGGCCGAGATGCTGGAGGTGCTGCGCACCGACTACATCCGCTTCGCCCGGGCGCGGGGGCTCACCACCCGCTCGATCCACCTTGGTCACGCCCTGAAGAACACCCTGGTGCCGGTCATCACCATCGCGGGGCTGCAGCTCGGCTCGGTCATCGCCTTCTCGATCATCACCGAGACGGTGTTCCAGTGGCCCGGCATGGGCCTGCTCTTCGTCCAGGCGGTGCAGAACGTCGATATCCCCATCATGGCGGCCTACCTGCTGCTGGTCGCCGCCATCTTCGTCGTCATCAACCTCGTGGTGGACGTGCTCTACACCATCGTCGATCCCCGCCTGCGGCTGTCCACGGGACGGGCCTCATGAGCGCCTCCGTGCAGGACACCCCCCTCCTCCCGCCGGCGCCGGTGAAGCGCTCGGCGCTGGCCCGCTTCCGCGAGTCCGACGTCTATGCCAGCTTCCGCCGCTCGAAGCTGGCGATGGGGGCCTTCGCGGTCACCCTCGTCCTGGTCCTCCTGGCGCTCGCCGCCCCCGTGATCTCGCCGCAGAACCCGTACGATCCGGCCCAGCTCGAGCTGATCAACTCGAACCTGCCCCCGCTCTGGTACGCCGACGGCGTCGCGCCCTTCACCCTCGGCACCGACGACCAGGGCCGCGACGTGCTCTCGGCGGTGTTCTACGGCCTCCGCCTCTCCCTCATCGTCGGGCTGCTCGGCGTCGTCGTCTCCGGATTCCTCGGCATCGTGCTCGGGCTGGTGGCGGGCTATTTCGGCGGCTTCGTCGACACCCTCATCATGCGCATCGCCGACGTGCAGCTCACCTTCCCGGCCATCCTCATCGCCTTGGTGGTGGACGGCGTCGCCAAGGCCGCCGTCGGCAGCCAGATGGACACGAACGCCGCCATCGGGCTCATCGTGCTTTCGATCGGGCTGTCGTTCTGGGTGCAGTACGCCCGCACCGTCCGCTCCTCGGTGCTGGTGGAGAAGAACAAGGACTACGTCCAGGCCGGACGGCTGATCGGCCTGTCCTCGCCGGTGATCATGGTGCGGCACGTCCTGCCCAACGTCCTCGGCCCGGTCTTCGTCATCGCCACCATCAACCTCGCACTCGCCATCATCACCGAGGCGACCCTGTCCTTCCTGGGCACCGGCCTGCCCGATTCGATGCCCTCCCTCGGCACCCTGATCCGCACCGGCAACCGCTTCCTGTTCTCCGGCGAGTGGTGGATCGTCGCCTTCCCGGGCTTGGCGCTCGCCGGGCTCGTCCTGGCGATCAACCTGCTGGGCGACTGGCTGCGCGACGCCCTGAACCCGAAACTCCAGTGATCGCGCCGGCATGACACAGCTGCCATGACAGAGCCCGTCCTCTCGGTCCGCAACCTGCGCGTCGCCTTCGCGGGCCGGCGCGGCACCCTCACGGCCATCGACGACGTCTCCTTCGACATCGCGCGGGGCGAGATCCTCGGCGTCGTCGGCGAGTCCGGGGCCGGCAAGTCTGTCACCGGCTCGGCCGTCATCGGCCTCATCGACCCGCCCGGCGGCATCGTCGGCGGTCAGGTCCTGCTCAAGGGGGAGCGCATCGACAACCTGCCGCCGGAGGCCCTGCGGCGCATCCGGGGCCGGCGCATCGGCATGATCTTCCAGGACCCGCTCACCAGCCTGAACCCGCTCTACCGGGTCGGCCGGCAGATCGTGGAGACCATCCGCACCCACACCGACCTGTCCGAGAAGGCGGCGCGGACGCGCGCCATCGACCTCCTGGCCGAGGTCGGCATCCCGGCCCCGGAGCGGCGGATCGACGGCTACCCGCACGAGTTCTCCGGCGGGATGCGCCAGCGCGTGGTGATCGCCCTGGCGCTCGCCGCCGAACCGGAGCTCATCATCGCCGACGAGCCGACCACGGCCCTCGACGTCTCGGTCCAGGCCCAGATCATCGCGCTCCTCAAGCGCCTCGGCAGCGAGCGGGGCACCGCCGTCATGCTGGTGACCCACGACATGGGCGTGATCGCGGAGGCGGCCGACCGGGTGGCGGTGATGTATTCCGGCCGGATCGCCGAGATCGGCCCCGTGCGCGACGTGGTGCAGAACCCGCTCCACCCCTACGCCAAGGGCCTGATGGGGGCGATTCCGACCCTGGCCCAGGAGACCGACCGCCTCGCCCAGATCCCCGGATCGATGCCGCGCCTGTCCGACATTCCGCCGGGCTGCGCCTTCAACCCCCGCTGTCCCTCCGTCTTCGGGCGCTGCCGCGTGGAGCGGCCGGACCCGATCCCGGTCGGCGCCCATCGGGTCGCCTGCCACCTCTACGACCGGTCGGAGGCCTCCGCCGCATGAACGCGCCCGTCATGCCTCCGCCCCGGACGGTCGCCCGCGCCCCGGAGGCCCCCTACGTCGCCATCGAGGGCCTGCGCCGCACCTTCGACGTGTCCCGTCCCTGGCTCGCCCGGGTCATCGAGCGCCAGCCCAGGCAGATCCTCCGCGCCGTCGACGGCGTCAGCTTCGAGATCCGGCGCGGCGAGACCTTCGCGCTCGTCGGCGAATCCGGCTCGGGCAAGTCGACGGTGGCCCGCATGGTGGTGGGCCTGCTGCCGCCGAGCGCCGGGGACGTCCGCATCACCGGCCTCTCGATGACCGATCCGCGCGAGGCCGCCGCCCGTCGGCGCCTGCGCCGCCGCATCCAGATGATCTTCCAGGACCCCTACGCCTCGATGAATCCGCGCTGGCGGGTCCGAAAGATCGTCGCCGAGCCGATCCGGGCCTTCAACCTGCTGCAGGGCGAGGTCGCGATCGGGCGCCGCGTCGGGGACCTCCTCGGCCTCGTCGGCCTGCATCCCGATGACGGGGTGAAGTATCCGCACGAATTCTCCGGCGGCCAGCGCCAGCGCATCGCCATCGCGCGGGCGCTGGCCTCCGAGGCGGAGTTCCTGGTGGGCGACGAGCCGACCTCGGCCCTCGACGTCTCGGTCCAGGCCCAGATCCTCAACCTGATGCGCGACCTGCAGGACCGCCTCGGACTCACCTACCTCTTCATCAGCCACAACCTCGCCGTCGTGCGCCACATGGCGAACCGGATCGGCGTGATGTATCTGGGGCGCGTGGTCGAGATCGCAGACGGACGGGAACTCTTCCGTGCTCCGAAACATCCCTACACGCGCATGCTGCTCGACGCGGTACCGGATATCGGGCTCACCGGGCGCAAGCGCATCCCCGTCTCCGGCGAGATCCCGAACCCCATCGATCCCCCCTCGGGCTGCGCCTTCAACCCGCGCTGCCCCTTCGCGAACGAGCGCTGTCGCATCGAGGTCCCGGCCCTGGTCGAGGGTGTGGCCTGCCACGCCTTCCAGGAGCGGCGGCTGCCGGCCTGAGAGCCGGTGGTCCATGCGGGCGCGTTCCAGAGCCAGATCATGAGCACAGCCCCCTCCATCGCCGCCACCGAACCGACCTCCGGCACGGCTTCGGACGACGACATCCTCGGCCTCGGCGCCGTCGACCTCGCGGCCGCGATCCGCGCCCGGCGCGTCTCCTGCGTCGAGGTCATGACCGCCTGTCTCGACCAGATCGACCGGGTGAACCCGACCGTCAACGCCATCGTGGCCCTGCGCGACCGGGCGGAGCTGATCGCCGCCGCCGGGGAGCGCGATGCCCAGGCCGCGCGCGGCGAATTTCTCGGGCCGCTGCACGGGTTTCCCCACGCGGTGAAGGACATCGACGCGGTGAAGGGCCTGCCCTTCACGCAAGGGTCGCCGATCTTCCGGGACCGGATCGCGGCGGCCGATTCGATCATGGTGAAGCGTCTGCGCAGGGCCGGCGCGATCTTCACCGGCCGGACCAACATGCCGGAATTCGGCCTCGGCTCGCAGACCTTCAACCCGGTCTACGGCGCCACCCGCAACGCCTACGATCCAACCAAGACCTCCGGGGGCTCCAGCGGGGGCGCGGCGGTGGCGGTGGCGCTCCACATGCAGCCCGTCGCCGACGGCAGCGACCATGCCGGCTCCCTGCGCAATCCCCCCGCCTTCAACAACCTGTTCGGCCTGCGCACGGGCTACGGCCGCATCCCCATCGAGACCAAGGACGCCTTCACCCCCGGCCTCGGCGTCTCGGGCGGCATCGGGCGCTCGCCCGCCGACATCGGCCTGCTGCTCTCGGTCCAGGCCGGCTACGACGCGCGGGTGCCCTTCGCGAACACGCAGGACCCGGCGATCTTCGCCGAGGACCTGAAGCGGGACTTCACGAACGCCCGCATCGCGTGGTTCGACGATTTCGGCGGCTACCTGCCCTTCGAGCCCGGCGTGCTCGACCTCGACCGCAGCGCGCTCGCCGCCTTCGAGTCCCTCGGCGCCAAGGTCGAATGGGATCGTCCGCGCTTCGACATGGCCAAGGTCTGGCGTGACTGGCTCACCCTGCGCGCCTGGATGACCGCCTCCAACCTGCGTCCCCTCTACGACGAGCCGGCCTATCGGGCGCTGCTCAAGCCGGAGGCGGTCTGGGAGGTCGAGCGCGGCCTGGCGCTCTCGGCCGATCAGGTCACCGCCGCGCAGGAGGGCCGCACCGCGTGGTACGAGGCCGTGCGGCGGTTCCAGGAGCGCTACGACTTCCTGCTGATGCCCTCGACCCAGGTGTTCCCGTTCGACGTCGAGGAGCGCTGGCCCAAGTCCGTCGGCGGCCGGACCATGGACACCTACCATCGCTGGATGGAGGCGACGATCCCCGTCACCATGAGCGGCCTGCCCGCCCTCAACGTGCCGGCCGGCTTCGACCCCGCCGGGCGCCCCTCCGGCATCCAGATCGTCGGCCCCAACAACGGCGAGCGCGCCTGCCTCCAGCTCGGGGCCGCCTACGATGCCGAGACCCGATGGGTGACCCGGCGCAGGCCCGCGCTGCTGAATCCCTCCTGATTTCCTTCGCGCTCCTCCTTCGAGACCCCCGATGACCGACACGCCCGCGCCGCATCACGGCCGCTACGCCTACAGCGCCCTGCCCGACCGGCCGGTCTACGACTGGCCCGGGGGCAAGCGCCTCGCGGTCTATCTCGCGCTCAACCTCGAGGGCTTCGATTTCGGCCGGGGCCTCGGCGCGGAACTGGCCCCCGGCGGTCCACAGCCGGACGTGCTCAACTACGCCTGGCGCGACTGGGGCAACCGCGTCGGCGCCTGGCGGATCAAGGACACCCTCGACGCGCTGGAGATGCCCGCGAGCGTCCTCGTCAACAGCCGCCTCTACGCCGATTGTCCCGGCCTGATCGAAGCCTTCCGGGCGCGCGGCGACGAGATCGTCGGCCACGGACGCACCAACGCCGAGCGCCAGGGCGACCGGGAGGAGGCCGAGGAGCGCGACCTCATCGCCGAGGCCACCGCTGTCCTGACCGCCCAGGAAGGCAAGCCGCCGAAGGGCTGGCTCGGGCCCTGGATCTCGCAGAGCCATCGGACGCCGGACCTCCTGGCGGAAGCGGGCTACAGCTACCTCCTCGACTGGTGCCACGACGACCAGCCCACCTGGTTTTCCACCCGCGACGGCGGCCGCATCCTGGCGGTGCCCTACCCCCAGGAACTCAACGACATCCCCGCCATCGTCGCCCGCAAGGAAACCGGCCAGCAATTCGCCGACGCCATCGTGGAGGCCTTCGACGAGATGCTGGAGCAGGCGCGCACCGCCCCCCTGGTCATGGGCATCGCGCTGCATCCCTACATCGTCGGCCAGCCGCATCGCCTCCGCCCCCTGCGCCGCGCCCTCGCCCATATCGCCGCCCGCCGCGATGAGATCTGGCTCACCACTGCCGGCGGCATCGCGGCCTTCGCGGCGGAGAGCGGTACCGCCCGGTAGCGGGTCGGCGTCGGCCGACCGTTCAGACATCGATCAGACTGGACCGTTTAGACAGGCCGCTCGCGTCCCCGACGCCTGCCCCGAGTCCACTCATGCATGCCGACGCTTTCCTCGCCGCCGCCGAACGCCTGCCGGTCGCCGACCTCGACGCCCTGACCGGCGGCAAGGGCGTCGTCGTGGTGGCGCCTCACCCCGACGACGAGAGCCTCGGCTGCGGCGGCCTCATGGCCGAGGCCCGGGCGCGGGGTCGCGAGGTCCGCGTCGTCATCGTCAGTGACGGCTGTGGCTCGCACACGCACTCGACACTCTATCCGCCGGCAAAACTGCGTGACCTGCGCGAAACGGAGACGGTATACGCCGTTGGTATACTGGGCGTCCCGCCGGAGGCCGTGACCTTCCTCCGCCTGCCCGATGCCGGCGTCCCGAGCGCCGGCCCAACCGCCGAGACCGCCGCCGCCCGGATCGCCGCCATCGCCCATGAGGCCGATGCTGGAGCCGTCTGCGTCACCTGGGGCCACGATCCCCACTGCGACCACCAGGCCGCCGCCGCCATCGTCCGCCTCGCGCAGGCCCATCTCGGCCCGATCCGAATTTTCGCTTATCCCGTCTGGGGTTGGACCCTGCCCGAGGGTACCGAGGTCGGCCCCGCCCCGGCCGGCCTGCGCCTCGACATCGGTGCCCACCGCGCCGCGAAGACCGCCGCGATCGGCGCCCACCGCTCCCAAACCACCGACCTCATCTCCGACGACCCGACGGGCTTTCGCCTGGAGCCGGCCATGGTCGATCGCTTCACCGGCCCCTACGAGATCTTCGTCGCCATGGACGCGCCCACCCCGTGATCGCCGACACCACCCTCATCACCCTGAACAAGGGTCGCGACGCTCATCTCGCCCGCCTGCTCGAGGGCGTCGCGCGGGCTCCGCATCCGCAGGCCTGCGTCGTCGTCGAAATGGGTGCCGAGCCCGCCCCCCTACCGGATTACGGCTTCCCGATCCGCCGCATCGTCCTCGGAAGCCCCGGTCTGCCGCTGGCCCGCGCCCGAAATGCCGGACGTCGCGCGGCCGAGACCGGACGGCTGGTCTTTCTCGATGTGGACTGCATTCCCTCGGCCGATCTTGTACCGCGCCTCAGCGCCGATCTGGCGGAGGCCGAAGGCCTCATCTGCTGCGAAATCCGATACTTACCGGCCGGAGCCGTCACGGACGGCTGGACCGAAGCCGGGCTTCGGGCCGCAGGACATCCCCATCCCGTCCGCCGCTTTCCCGAACAGGGATTGGCGCGCAGTGACAACCCCGGATTGTTCTGGTCGCTCGCTTTCGGCGTCAGGGCCACCACCTTCGACCGCCTCGGCGGCTTCGACGAGGGCTTCGACGGCTACGGCGCGGAGGATACCGACCTCGCCTTCCGCGCCGATGCCCTCGGGATACCGGTGCTGTTCAGCGCAGGCGGGCAAGCCTTTCACCAGCACCACGTCGCCTGTGATCCGCCGCTTCAGCACTTCGCCGACA
Source organism: Methylobacterium sp. Leaf94 (assembly GCF_001426045.1). NCBI lineage: Bacteria > Pseudomonadati > Pseudomonadota > Alphaproteobacteria > Hyphomicrobiales > Methylobacteriaceae > Methylobacterium > Methylobacterium sp. Leaf94. The sequence goes on along the minus strand of NZ_LMRM01000023.1, from coordinate 280,649 downwards.
TCGTTCGGAACGCGCAGCGCTTTCGGGCGCGACACGGCCTCTGGCCGATGGACGGATGGCTCGATGCCTTCGCCGAGCGCGGACTCATCGACACGCAGTGGCGCGACGACCTCGTCGTTCTGCGCCAACCCGGCGCCGACGAGATCGCCGCCACGCGGCTTCCCGCGGGCCGTCCCTTCTGACGGGCTCGGCGCCTAACGGCGCCGAGCGTCGAGGCGATCCGCGAGGTCGCCGATGAAGGCACCGGTGCGGTCGATCACGCCCGGACGCCACAGGCCGCCGATCACCCGCGGATCGAGCCGTTCCGCGGCCGCGATGATCTCCGGCCACGCCGCAGGCTCGGGCCAGAACGCGCAATGCAGTGCCGCGCCCATCGCGGCGAGGGCGCGGGCCTTCTCGATCTGCTCGTCGAAAGCGCGCGGTTCGGGAAGGCAGATGAAGCGCTTTCCCGCCGCCGAGACCGCCGAGACAACTCCGTCGCCGCCGCCGCCGACCACCAGGTCCGCTCGGGCGATGTAGGTGGCCGGATCGGCGACCCAACCGTGCAGGTGCAGGTTTGCCGGCATAGGCAGCCCCGCCCCGTCGACGGGGCCGAGAACGTGCCAATGCCGATCCGGTACGGCCGTCGCGGCCGCAGCGAGATCCGCGCGCCGACCGCCGGTCCCGCCGCGCCCATAGATGACGAGGATCGATCCATCCGCATTCGTCACTCGGTTCGATGCAGGCTCACCGGAGAGCAATCCGGCGTAGAACGTCTTGGCGCGAACCCATTCCGGCATCTCGGCCGAGTCGAGTTCCGGCGGGAAGAACGCGAGCAGACGCTCAGCGCTGCGGAAGGCCTCGAGATGCGGGGTATCCGTGCGCGTGCCGGCGAGCCGGACGACCAAGGTCGGCGCGGACATCAGGCGTGCGAACAGCGCAATTTCCACGGACACGTCAACGACGACCAGCGCAGGATCTGCGGAGGCGATCCACGCTGCGAGCCGGCCCATTCGTGCGCGGACGTTGTCGGCACCGACGGGCGCGTAATGCAGGCCATGCGGCCGCTCGGCCGATCCGTCCCTCCCGTCGAACTCGCGGCCAACCCGATCGTCGGGCAGATCGAGGAACGATTCCGCTGCGGTGGCGGTGTCGAGATCGGAGAACGTTCCGATCAGCGTCATTGGGCGATCGAGCGCCCGCGCGATCAAGCAGGCACGCTGCCAATGACCGGCGCCCTGGTGGTGAACGTAGTAGCCGACAGGACGCCGGCTCATGCGACCTGTGCGGCACGGCCGGGTTGTGACCCGACCAGCATCGCTTGAAGGCCTGCCAGGGCGTCATCGAGAGGAACCGGGACCGCCTCGGGGATGCCCTCCCCCAGGCGCGCCTCGATCCGCTCGACCAGTGCGATTCCGTTCGGGCAGGTCTCCCAATCGATGGTGGCAAGATCGGCTTCGGTCATACCGAGGGCGCGCAGGGCCGCGGCGGTCCCGGCGGGGTCCGTGAAGCATCGCGCCAGCCTATGGCGTCGCGCGATCAGAGCGCGCCAGTGAGCCGCCGAGGGAAGGCTATAGGTTTCAAGCCCCTGCACGACACGGGTTCGGCGGAGCATCTCGGTCGCCATTCCGCCCGTCACCCGGCCGGTTCTCCGATCGGAGACTGCGATCGATACCCCGGGGCAATGCCGGACGCGCCCGCCATGCCAGCGCACCCGCGCAACCAGGGCATTGTCTTCGCCGCAGGGGAGCATCGGCAACCCACCCACGCGACGATAGAGGTCGGCGCGCAGGGCAAGGCTGGCGGCGACATGATCGCCATGGCGGGGGGCTGGATCGTGGGCGGGCGGGTCGAAGACCTCCTCGAGGTGCCGCACAGCCACCCAGTATTCTTCGATCCGCGCATGGAGCGCGGCAAGACGGGGGTCGGCAGCCGGCGTCTCGCCGTGAAGTACGAGGCGTCCACCCACGACCTCGGCGTTTCGCAAGGCTCGCAGATTTGCTGTCACCCAGTCCGCGGGCGCAACCGCGTCCGCGTCGGTACTGAGGAGGACGCCTTCGGTCACGCCTTCCTGCTCCAACCAAGCAGCGCCGGCATCGAGGGCACGACGCCGCGCGGTGCCGACATGGGCATGGGGTGACGCAATCGTCGCCTCGAGAATCCGTAGGGCGAGGTGCGGAATCTCGGCGTTTCGTTCCAGTCCGTGCAACATCGCAACGGTGTCATCGTTGCAGTTGTTGGCGAGAACCACGACGCGCAGACGCGCGCCATCCCCGGTGCCGTACTGCCGATCGAGAGATCGTATCAGACGCGGCAGCGCATTCGCCTCGTTCCGGGCAGGCACACAAACGACAGCGCGCCCGAGGGAAAGATCCTGCTCAGGCATTGCTGGCACGGGCAGTGATCGCAGTGCTGGCCACTCGCTGGAGCTCGAGTGCGTAGAGGGCCTCGTACTGGTCGGTCATGGTGTCGGCATCGAACAATTGCTCCGCCCGACGGCGGCAATTGGCTCGGGAGAGAGTGATGGCCTGCGTCACAGCCCGACCGAGATCGGCGACATCGTCCGCCGCGGCCAGGACCCCGCAGGAGTCATCGAGGATGTCCGGGATCGCGCCACGCCGGAAGGCGGCCACGGGTGTCCCGCAGGCCAAGAATTCGGCGAGCACAAGCCCGAACGGCTCTTCCCACCGCGGCGTACAGAGAGCCACATGGGCTTTCGCGACCTGAGCCGCGAGCGCGTCGTGTCCGAGATGCCCGAGGTAGGTCACGTCGTCGCCCAAGCGGGGAGCAATTTCATTGTCCCAATAGGCCGGATTGGAGCGTGGCCCAGCAAACTTCAGGGGCAGGCCGGCGGCGCGTGCCGCATCGATGGCCAGATGCGGCCCCTTCTCGGGAACGAGCCGACCCATCCAAATCGCGTGCGGTTCGCCCGCCGGCTTCGCGGCATAGGCAAAAGCCGTGAGATCGATGCCATTGCCGATGACTTGCGGATTGCCGATCAGGTCATGCCATTCTCGAGCGAGAGACGGAGAGACGGCCGCGAAAGTCATATCCCGCGCCCGTGCCCGTACGCCACGGACGAAAGGCTCGAAGGGCGGCGTATGCAGGGCCGTCACCATCGGAACGGCAAGTTCACCGGCGCGAAGCAGGGGGAGGAAGTGGAGGCTGTTGTTGTGGACGAGATCGTACCCGCCGGACACGACCGCATCCATGATCCTGGCATAGGCAGAATGTTCCGCGGCATCGATCCGCGCCTCCGAAACGTCATCGAACGCGCATCCGGTGGGAGGGCAGATGGCAACCAGCTGGAAATCGCCCCGCGACCCTTCCGAAGCGTAGAGCGTGACATCGTGGCCACGGGCCTGGAGTGCTGACGCAAGTAGATGCGTGTGCATCTCCAACCCTCCCGAGAACGGCTGTGCGATCGGGAATTTCAGATGCGCGATGATGGCGATCTTCACAGGATGCAGGACACGATGTTCGAGGAGCCGAAGCGTCGGATTGGCATCATCCACGCCGTAGATTCCCGCACCACGGGGATGCGAGCTCGGGATACATGGCCATGACGAACCACAACGTAGCGTGAACAACCGGGGAGATTCGTATTTGGTGCACCACCACGTTACAGGACGGGCGGCAGCAGATCCAATGACCGGATTTTTGGGGACTGTGTCGCTTCCTGTGCGGCCCGTTCGGCCGCTCCTTATAAATAAAGGCGCCAATAGTGCGTCATCTGAGCCCAGGCGAGGAACATAGACCGTCGATGCGCGTGCAAGATCCTTCGATGTATAGATTAAATTCCGTCCGTTGGAATTGCGTGAGCATTCGCATATAACTACCAATAAAATGAAAGCTTATAAGTATATTTGAAATTATAAAATATATAATTTTCGATACAAATACTTGGATCATATTGAAATTAAAAATCTAAATTTTCAAAGACAGAGTTTTAATCAATTTAGCACGATTGAGATTTGCGATTAAATGTTTCATAACACAATATAGAAATAAATATTGATAACCCTTGAAACTGAGAAAATAGCTTAACGACGACTCAATGAAATAATGACGCCTGAAAAAACGCTATGCGAAAGTATGCTTATCGAACCTAAGGTTGTTAAGCCTCCGCTCACGCCCTCCGCGCTGCTCGACTATCGAATTGACCTGTCCCCGCATCGTTTCTCGTCAGCAATTTACGGCTTGAGAACACTTACGGATCATTATCGTACCGTGCTATTGTCGTTAAATCGTATCATATGACAATTTACAAGTGCGGAGCATTTCCGGCGCGGGTGTCACAGATTGCACTGACCCAACCAACATTGATATCGTGTTTAAAAATCTGTCGAATACACGATCAGCAAAAAGAAGCCTCTCGAAGGCAAACTATATCACTAATATCCCATTCGCCATCGGGATACGCAATCAAGGTCGCTGGAGGAAGCCCGCACGTCATGGCGCAAGGAGCCATTTACCTGCTCACTGATCGTCCAGATCGGAGCACGGCCTTGGAAAAACTCATCAGAACGATCGGACCTTGCGAGGTCATCGCTGCGGGCAACGATCATCCGTCGAACGTCCAGCCGCGCGCAATCGTATCCGATCTGACCTTGAGCCGACGCGAGTCGGTGAGCCGTCTCCGTAGTTTTCTGCACCACGGCAAGGCGACCGATATACCGGTCATCTGTCTCCTTCGATCGACAACCGACACCGATCTGCGTCAGGCTCGCAACCTCGGCGCAACGATCTGCTTTCCCGCTTATACTGCGCCGCACCTCGTCGTGCAGGCACTTCAGGCGGAGATGAAGACAGCGGAGCCGGATCTCTGCATACAGCCTGTCGTTCAGAATGTGTCACGCGCCAAGGAAATTCTGAGCGGCCTTTTCGACGGCGTCCGTGGGGGCGGCCCAATCTCTCTGGCGCAGGTCGATGCCGGGCTGGATCCAATCCTCGCTGCAGTGAAGGAAGGCGGCCTAACACGTTGGCTGGAGACCGTCTGGACGCATGACGATGCCACGTACCAGCACTGTCTCCTCGTTGCCGGTGTTGCGGCTCAGTTCGTGTTGCATCTCGGCTTTCGCACCGAGGATCGCGAACATTTCGTGCGGGCCGCCCTTCTGCACGATGTCGGCAAGGCGCAAATCCCGCTGGAGATTCTGAACAAGCCCGGGCGCCTCGATGCCGACGAGATGGTTATCATGCGCCGCCATCCGGTGATCGGTTACGACATCCTACGCGAGAGCGGGTGTGACGCGGCTACCCTCGGCGCCGTCCGCCATCATCATGAGATGCTGGACGGATCCGGCTATCCGGATGGTCTTGTGGGATCGGAGATCAGCGACACCGTCCGATTGCTGACCATCTGCGACATTTACGCAGCTCTGACGGAGCGCCGCTCTTATAAGAAGCCGATGCCGCCGCGAGACGCACTGGCGATCCTCTCAGGGATGACGGGAAAACTCGAGACGAGCCTGGTGCAGCATTTTGGGAACGCGATGCTGGACCCGGGTTCCCAATCCTGAGAACGCAACGTCGGAACGAGCTGCAAGGCTCTTCCGACGTCGCCCGGTGAGCGGAGCGCTACTCGGCAGCGTCGAGGCGAGGACGTTCGATCGCCGAGCGTTCTCGCTTCACGAGTTCCGCGGTGAGGAACGCCACTTCCAAGGCCTGCTCGGCGTTCAGGCGTGGATCGCAGTAGGTGTGATAGCGATCGCTCAGGTCTTCAGCCGTCAACGCACGGGCGCCGCCGGTACACTCGGTCACATCCTTGCCAGTCATCTCGAGGTGGATGCCGCCAGCGATGGTCCCTTCGGCACGGTGGACGCCGAAAAAGCCCTCGATTTCCTGCATCACCCGTTCGAATGGACGCGTCTTGAAACCTCCGGCCGAAATGGTGTTGCCATGCATCGGATCGCAGACCCAAACCACCTTGCGGCCCTCGCGCGCGATAGCCCGGATTAGGCCGGGAAGGTGGTCTCCGACCTTATCTGCTCCGAAGCGACAGATCAGCGTCAGGCGCCCAGCCTCGTTGGCCGGGTTCAGCTGATCCACGAGTTGGAGCAAACCCTCGGCCGTCATCGACGGACCACACTTGAGGCCGATCGGATTCTTAATGCCGCGCGCATATTCAATGTGCGCGTGATCCGGCTGCCGGGTCCGGTCACCGATCCAGAGCATGTGGCCTGACGTGGCGTACCAGTCGCCGCTCGTCGAATCGACACGGGTAAGTGCCTCTTCGTAGCCCAGGAGCAAGGCTTCGTGGCTGGTGTAGAAATCCGTGGTGCGAACCTCTTGGTGCGTCTCCGGATTGATGCCGATGGCCCGCATGAAGTCGAGGGTCTCGGTCATCCGCTCAGCGCAATCGGCGTAGCGCGAGGATTGCGGAGAATCCTTCACGAAGCCGAGCATCCACCGGTGCGAGTTCTCTAAATTGGCATAGCCACCAGTCGCGAAGGCACGCAACAGGTTGAGCGTTGCCGCCGATTGGCGATACGCTTCGAGCTGACGGCGCGGGTCGGGCACGCGGGCCTCCTCCGTGAAAGTCAGACCATTGACGATGTCGCCACGGTAGCTCGGCAGGGTCACGCCGTTCATCGTCTCATTCGGTGAGGAACGAGGCTTCGCGAATTGACCGGCGATCCGCCCCACCTTCACCACGGGCGAGCCGCCCGCGAAGGTGAGTACGAGAGCCATCTGCAGGAATACCCGGAAGAAGTCGCGGATGTTATCGGCCGAATGCTCGTCGAAGCTCTCGGCGCAATCTCCCCCTTGGAGCAGGAACGCCTCGCCAGTCGAGACTCGAGCCAAGGCCGACTTAAGCTTCCGCGCCTCACCTGCAAAGACCAGGGGGGGGAAGCTTGCGAGCTGTGACTCGACCGATTCCAGGGCGGTGGCATCCGGATAGGCAGGTACCTGTTGGATCGGCAGGTTTCGCCAGGTCTTCGGTGTCCAACGCTCGGCCATAATCGTCTCCGTTCCGCCTTTCGGTCGGCTCCGCGCGGCGGAGGGCCCCGCGGAGAAGCGCGGCTTATAAAGCGGTTCTTCGGCAGAGGCGAGAGATGCCGAGCCGTAGCTGCTATTCACCCAACGCGCGCGAGTCTGGATTAAAAAGAGCAATCGCCGATTTCGGTTTAAATCACGTCCAATCAGTCTCCACCCGAATCGTCGTCTTCGATGGCGATTCCGTGCTCGGACAGGATCCCGAAGATCGCTTCCACTTCTTCCGCCGTGACATCCCGCGGCGGTAACGCAGCCTCCAAGTCGGCATAGGTCAGGCGACGCTGGCGCAGTGCCTCGGCCTTGGCCAGGAGCACATCGACCACTGCCCGCATATCCTTTGGTAGTCCGTCATGACTCGGGCTCCGCTCATTCGAAGCCGGATCCAACGCCTGGGCGAGCATCCGGTCGATGATAGTCTGGCGGCGGTCATGGGCGTCGTTGGAGCGGTCCATGCCGTCGATTATGGGTCTGTGGCGCCGGTCGTCGAGGGGACCAGCGGCGGAAAGTCAACTTTGCGTCAATCCGCGACGGCGATCGGCGCCCCTTTCCGAATCCGCACCGGGATCGCCTTCGCGGCCGGCGTTTTCGCCTGCTGGTCGTAGTGCCAGAGTGGAATGAGGGCGTTGAGCTCCGGGTAATAGCCACCGACGTTACCCTCCGGGATGCCGTACTTGATCACCCGCAGGCCGTTGACCTCGCGCAGGAACTCATCATCGGCGTCAGCCGAAAGATCCACCATTTCGCCGTCGGCGAGTCCGAGGCGCTCGATGTCTTTGTCGTTCATGAACAGCACCATCCGAGTGCCCTTCACACCACGGAAGCGGTCGTCATAGCCGTAGATCGTCGTGTTGAACTGATCGTTCGAGCGAAGGGTGATCAGATCGAGCACCTCGCGGCGGTTGCTGCGCATGTCAGGGTCGGCCTCCAGGCCGCCCGGAACGGTGAAGTTGGCCTTGCCGGTTTCGGTCTCCCACTTGCGATCACGCGCCGCGACGGGCTTGTGGAGACCTCCGGGCTGAAACATCCGGCCATTCAGGTCGTGGAAGACATCTGGATAGGTCGCTTCGATCGCATCCCGAACCCTGGCGTAGTCACCGACCCAACCGTCCCAATCAACCCTCGGGTTCGGCGGCAGCAATGCCTTCGCCATCTCAGCAACGATCCACGGCTCGGAGCGCACCTGATCGCTGACCGGCTTGGTTTGTCCGCGGGATCCGTGGAAGCAGGAGGTCGAATCCTCCATCGAGACCGCCTGTGGGCCGCTGGCCTGCTCGTCGACCTCGATCCGGCCGAGGCAGGGCAAGATGTAGGACACGGCACCATGAACCAGATGCGAGCGATTCAGTTTGGTCGAGATCTGCACCGACAGGCGCAGCGCGCGCCAAGCTTTCTCCATCCGGACGGTATCGGGCACGGCGCGGATGAAGTTGCCGCCAAGACCGATGAAGGCCTTCACCTCACCGGCAACGATACCCTCGCAGGCCTCGACGGTGTTGCAACCCTTTTCCCGCGGCGGCTCGAAGTCGTAGAGTTCCTTGAGTTTGTCGAGGGGTGCCAGCTCCGGCTTCTCCGTGATGCCGACGGTGCGCTGACCCTGGACGTTGGAATGCCCACGGACCGGACAGAGCCCGGCCCCGGGGCGACCGACATTGCCGCGCAGAAGCATGAGATTCACGAGCATCTGTACGCCCTCGGTCCCACGGCGGTGCTGGGTCAGGCCCATGCCGTAGACCGCAACGACCGAACGGGCCCGCCCATAGACCGTCGCCGCCGCCTCCAGCGCCTCGCGGGCGAGCCCTGAGCGCGTCTCGATGTCCGCCCATGACTGCGAATCGCAGAATGCGACGAACTCCCGGAAGCCGTGGGTGTGCTCAGCGATGAAATCGACGTCGAGGATACGCGGGCGGCCGACCTCCATCGCCTCGCGGTCGGCGGCAATCAAGACCTTGCACATGCCGGTGATCGCCGCGAGGTCTCCGCCCGCCCTCACCTGATGGTACTGCGTCGAGATTTCGGTGGAGCTGCGCGTCAGCATCTCGGTCGGCGATTGCGGGTTCGTGAAGCGCTCCAGGCCGCGCTCCCGCAGTGGGTTAAATGTGACGATCGGAACGCGCCGCTTTCGTGCCTCTTGGAGAGGGTGGAGCATGCGGGGGGCATTCGAACCGACGTTCTGTCCAAAGAACAGGATCAGATCGGTCGATTCGAAATCTTCCAGGATCGTGGTCCCGACAGGAGATCCGATCGATGATTTGAGTCCGACCGAGGTCGGCTCATGGCACATATTCGAAGAGTCGGGCAGGTTGTTGGTGCCATGCATCCGCGCCATCAGCGCGTACATGTATGAGGTCTCTAGCGAAGCGCGGCCAGAGGTGTAGTAGACCGCGGCGTTCGGATCGAGGGCGCGCAGCTCGCGTCCGATCTCCGCGAAAGCCTCTTCCCACGACACCGTCACGTACCGGTCGCTGCCGGGGTCATAGCGGAGCGGATGGGTCAGGCGTCCCTTCTCCTCGAGGGCGTAGTCCGTCCAGCTCAGCAGTTCCTTCACGGTGTGGCGCTGGAAGAAGTCGGGTCCGATCCGCTTGGCAGTCTGCTCCCAGACCGTGGCCTTTGCCCCGTTCTCACAGTACTCGAAGGTGTTGGGCTTGGCCGGCTTCGACCAGGCACACGAGACGCACATGAAGCCGTCCGGCTTGTTCTGCTTCATCAGCAGCGCCGCGCCGGAGACTGGGATCTGTTCCCGCGTCAGGATCTCCACGAGGGAGCCCGCAGAACCCCAGCCTCCCGCAGGCCCGTCATACGGTTCGATCTTGGGTTCGGCCATCGGTTCGGTCATGCGCGTATCCCGACATCTTGGGTGTCAGGACAGCAATGATGCGTAGACCCGGCGTGTTCCGGACTGCGACGGCGAGACGTCGCAATCCAGTCCGGCATCATCTTCAGCGCGGCAGGATGCTCGCGCCCATCAGAGCCTCGTCGATGGAACGCGCCGCCTGACGCCCCTCGCGGATGGCCCAGACCACGAGGGACTGACCGCGGCGCATATCGCCCGCTGTGTAGATCTTCTCGTTCGACGTCCGGTAGTCGAGTTCGTTCGCCGTCACGTTGCCACGCTTGTCCATGGCGACGCCGGACTCTTCCAGCAGGCCCTTCCGGACCGAGCCGGCAAAGCCGATCGCCAGGAACACGAGGTCAGCGGGTAGCGTGAACTCACCGCCCGGGATCGGCTGACGCTTCTCATCGACGCGGGTGCAGACGACGCCGGTGAGCTTGCCCTTCTTGCCCTCCAGCCGGAGCGTCGCGGCCTGGAACTCGCGCTCGGCGCCCTCGGCCTGGCTGGAAGAGGTCCGCATCTTGGTCGGCCAGTACGGCCAGACCGAGAGCTTGTCCTCGCGCTCCGGTGGGCGAGGCCGGATATCGAGCTGCGTCACCGACAAGGCACCCTGACGGAACGAGGTGCCAACGCAATCCGAAGCGGTGTCGCCACCACCGATGACGACGACGTTCTTGGCGGTGGCGAGGATGGGAGCCTCACCGTTCCCCGGCATCGGCTCGGCACCGACGCGGCGGTTGGACTGCACCAGGAATGGCATGGCGTAGTGGACGCCCTCCAAATCCTGGCCGGGCAATTGCGGATTACGCGGGTCCTCGGCACCAGCGGCGAACAGCACTGCGTCGAATTCGGCGGTGAGTTCATCGAGCTGCTTGTTAATTCCAACATTGACGCCGTAATGGAAGTGAACGCCCTCACCCTCCATCTGCTTCACGCGCCGGTCGATGTGGCGCTTCTCCATCTTGAAGTCGGGGATGCCGTAGCGGAGCAGGCCACCGGCCTTGGGCTCGCGCTCGAAGACGTGGACCTCGTGCCCGACACGGGCGAGTTGCTGCGCAGCTGCGAGCCCTGCAGGGCCGGAGCCGATGATCGCGACTTTCTTTCCGGTCTGATGATCGGCGGGCTCAGGCTTGACCCATCCGTTGTTCCAGGCACGGTCCGCGATCGCCTGCTCGATGGTCTTGATCGCCACCGGCTGATTCTCGAGGTTCAGCGTGCACGCCTCCTCGCAGGGCGCTGGGCAGATCCTGCCGGTAAATTCTGGAAAGTTGTTGGTTGAATGGAGGTTGCGTGCCGCTTCTTCCCAGTCGGACTGGTAGACGAGCTCGTTCCAGTCCGGGATCTGATTATGAACCGGGCAACCCGTCGGCCCGTGGCAGAACGGGATGCCGCAATCCATGCAACGAGCCGCCTGCTTCTTGAGATCGTGCTCGTCGAGCGGCAGCGTGAACTCGCGGAAGTGGCGCACGCGATCGGCGGCGAGCTGATACTTCTGCTCCTGCCGGTCGAATTCGAGGAAACCCGTGACCTTGCCCATCGTCTGACCGTCTTTCGCGAGTCTGTCTGATCCGTCGCGCGGAAGGCGGCCTCGACGGCCTATTCCGCTTTCACCCGGCAGATCGGCCTCTCACCGCCCCGCCTCATGCGTCAGCCATCTCAAGGTGCTGACCCGTGCGGTTCCCAGTTCGTCACGAACTGGGAACCGTCTCAATAAAATTTCGGTCGTGCAGCGCCTACTCGGCCGCCACCGGCATCCGCGCCATTTCCATTTCGCGCAGGGCTCGCCGGTACTCCACCGGCATCACCTTGACGAACTTGGTGCGGTAGCCGGCCCAATCATCGAGGATCGCCTTGGCACGCGGGGAGCCCGTGTACTTCAGGTGATTGGTGATGAGTTGAGACAGGCGTTCCTCGTCGTGGCCCGACATATCGGCCAGGATGTCGACACGGCCCTTCGTTTCCAGGTCGCCGTCCTGGTGGAATCGACGCATGAGGTCGTCCTCCTCCTCGACGGGTTCGAGATCGACCATAGACAGGTTGCAACGGGCCGAGAACGAGCCGTCCTCGTCAAGGACGTAGGCAATGCCACCCGACATGCCCGCCGCGAAGTTGCGTCCGGTTTCGCCGATCGACACCACCACGCCGCCGGTCATGTACTCGCAGCCGTGGTCGCCCATGCCCTCGACCACCGCGATGGCGCCCGAATTGCGGACGGCGAAGCGCTCACCGGCCGAACCGCGAATGTAGGCCTCGCCCGCGATCGCCCCGTAAAGGACCGTGTTGCCGGCCATGATGGTGTGCGAGCCCGGCGCCCGCAGGGCGTCGGAGGGGCGGATGATCAGCTTGCCACCGGACAGGCCCTTGCCAACGTAATCGTTGGCGTGGCCGGTGAGTACCAACGTGACACCCGCCGCAAGCCAGGCGCCGAAGCTCTGGCCGGCCGTTCCGGACAGCTCCAACCGGATGGTGTCGTCGGGCAGACCCTCGTGGCCGTACCGCTTGGCCACGACTCCGGAAAGCATGGCGCCGGCCGTACGATCCGAGTTCTTGATCTCCTCCCGCACCACTACAGGCTCTCCGCCGTCAAGGGCCGATTGCGCGCCGGCGATCAGGCGTCGGTCGAGCACCGTATCGATCGGATGCTTCTGCTTCTCCGTGTGCCGGATCGCGACGTGCTCGGGCACTTCCGGGCGGTGGAACAGCTTCGAGAAGTCGAGACCGCGCGCCTTCCAGTGATTGATCACCTCCAGCGTGTCGAGGAGGTCGGCCCGTCCGATAAGGTCCTCGATCTTGGTGAAGCCCATGGACGCCATCAACTCCCGCAACTCCTCGGCCACGAAGAAGAAGTAGTTGATCACGTGTTCGGGCGTACCCTTGAAGCGCTTGCGCAGAACGGGATCCTGCGTTGCCACGCCCACCGGGCAGGTGTTCAGATGGCACTTCCGCATCATGATGCAGCCGGCCGCGATCAGCGGCGCGGTCGAGAAGCCGAACTGGTCGGCCCCGAGCAGGGCCGCGACCAACACGTCGCGGCCCGTGCGGATGCCACCGTCGGCCTGAAGGACGACGCGCCCGCGCAAGTGGCTCAGCACCAGGGTCTGCTGGGTCTCGGCCAGACCCGTTTCCCAGGGGCCGCCCGCGTGCTTGATTGAGGTCAGCGGGGCCGCACCAGTGCCGCCGTCGAAGCCCGAGATCGTGATGTGATCGGCGCGCGCCTTGGCGACGCCGGTCGCGACTGTTCCGACGCCGACCTCGGAGACGAGCTTCACCGAGACGTCGGCCTCGGGATTCACATTCTTCAGGTCGAAGATCAACTGCGCCAGATCCTCGATCGAATAGATGTCGTGATGCGGAGGCGGCGAGATCAGGCCGACGCCGGGGGTGGCGTAGCGGACCTTGGCAATCTTGGCATCGACCTTGTGGCCGGGCAGCTGGCCGCCCTCGCCCGGCTTGGCACCCTGTGCAACCTTGATCTGCATCATGTCGGAATTGACGAGATATTCCGTCGTGACGCCAAAGCGCCCGGAAGCGACCTGCTTGATGGCCGAGCGGCGCGAGCGCCCGTCCGCCATCGGCTTGAAGCGCTCGACCTCCTCGCCGCCCTCGCCCGAATTCGAGCGTCCGCCGAACGAGTTCACCGCGATTGCCAGTGTCTCATGCGCCTCCTTCGAGATCGAGCCGTAGGACATGGCGCCTGTCGCGAAGCGCTTGACGATATCGGCCGCGGGCTCGACCTTATCGATGTCGACCGGCGCCCGGCCGATCTCGGCCGCCTGCTTGATGCGGAACAGCCCGCGGATCGTCTTAAGATGGTTCTCCTGCTCGTTCACCAGCCGCGCATATTCCCGGTAGCGCTCCGGCAGGCCGAGGCGCACGGCATGCTGCAGCGTCGCGACCGAATCGGGCGTCCAGGTGTGGCTCTCACCGCGCAGGCGATAGGCGTATTCACCACCGACATCGAGGGCAGTCCGATAGATCGGGGAGTCGCCGAAAGCATCGGCGTGACGCCGCGCGGTCTCCTGTGCAACCTCGGCCATACCGATGCCCTCGATCGTCGTCGCGGTTCCGAAGAAGTCCCGCTCGACGAAAGCGGAATTCAGACCGATCGCGTCAAAGATCTGCGCACCGCAATAGGACTGATAGGTCGAGATGCCCATCTTGGACATGACCTTGAGCAGGCCCTTATCGATCGACTTGATGTAGCGGTAGACGATCTCGTCCGGCGTCAGGTCCGGCGGGAACTCGTCCTTCATCGCGATCAACGTCTCGAAGGCTAGATAGGGGTTGATCGCCTCGGCGCCGTAACCGGCGAGGCAAGCGAAGTGATGTACCTCGCGTGGCTCCCCCGACTCGACCACGAGGCCGACGGAAGTACGCAGTCCCTTGCGGATCAAGTAATTGTGCACGGCGGCAGTCGCGAGGAGTGCCGGAATCGCGATGCGATCCGGCCCGACGCCCCGGTCCGACAGGATGATGATGTTGTAGCCGCCGCGCACCGCGACCTCGGCCCGATCGCACAGGCGATCGACCGCGCCCTCCATGGCCGCCGCACCGGTTTCGGCCGGGAAGGTCATGTCCAGGGTCTTGGTGTCGAACCGGTCCTCGAAATGGGAAATCGAGCGGATCTTCTCGAGGTCGCCGTTGGTCAGGATCGGCTGGCGAACCTCAAGGCGCTTCTTGCGGGAGGCGCCCTCCATGTCGAGCAGGTTCGGGCGCGGGCCGATGAACGAGACGAGGCTCATCACCGCTTCCTCGCGGATCGGGTCGATCGGCGGGTTCGTCACCTGCGCGAAGTTCTGCTTAAAATAGGAGTAGAGCGACTTCGGCTTGTCGGACAGCGCCGAGAGCGGCGTGTCGGTGCCCATGGAGCCGACGGCCTCCTGGCCGGTGACAGCCATGGGCGCCATGAGAAGCTTGAGGTCTTCCTGGCTGTAGCCGAAGGCCTGCTGGCGATCGAGGAGCGACACGTCCGAACGCGAAGCCCGCGGGATCACGGGCTTCAGGTCCTCAAGGACGATTTGGGTGTTCTTGACCCACTCGGCGTAGGGATGCGCGGCGGCGAGCTCGCTCTTGATCTCCTCATCGGAGACGATGCGGCCCTTCTCCAGGTCGATGAGTAGCATCCGCCCGGGCTGCAGGCGCCAGGATTCGACGATCTTCTCATCCGGGATCGGGAGCACGCCCATCTCAGACGCTAGCACCACGAGGCCGTCGTCGGTGACGAGGTAGCGCGCGGGTCGAAGGCCATTGCGATCGAGGGTCGCGCCGATCTGGCGGCCATCGGTGAAGCAGACGGCAGCCGGACCGTCCCACGGCTCCATCAGGGCGGCGTGATACTCGTAGAATGCACGGCGTTCCTCGCTCATCAGCGGATTGCCGGCCCAGGCTTCCGGGATGAGCATCATCATCGCGTGGGCCAGCGAATACCCACCCTGGACGAGGAATTCGAGAGCGTTGTCGAAACACGCGGTGTCGGACTGGCCCTCATAGGAGATCGGCCAGAGCTTCGAGATGTCGTTGCCGAACAGCTCCGAATCGACGCTCGCTTGGCGCGCCGCCATCCAATTGACGTTGCCGCGCAGTGTGTTGATCTCGCCGTTATGGGCGACCATCCGGTAGGGGTGCGACAGGCGCCAAGTCGGAAATGTGTTGGTGGCGAACCGCTGGTGCACCAGAGCGAGGCCAGAAACGAAGCGCTCGTCCTGCAGGTCGCGATAGTATTCGCCGAGCTGATCGACCAGAACCATGCCCTTGTAGACGATGGTACGGGTCGAGAGGGACACGGGATAGTAGGTGCTCGCACGCTCGTCCTTCAGGCCATAGACCTTGTTCGAAATCACCTTGCGAGCGGTGAACAGTCGACGCTCGAAAGCGTCCTCGTCCGACACCGTGGCAGGACGGCCGATGAAGATCTGCCGGTGGCAGGGCTCTGTCTCCTTGACCGTCACGCCGAGGTCGCTCGGATCGACCGGCACATCGCGCCATCCGAGGAAGGGCAGTCCCTCATCGGCCAGGGCCTTCTCGACGATCTCCTCGACGAGGCGACGGGCCTCGGAATCCTTCGGCATGAAGAACTGGCCGACCCCGTAATGTCCGGGCTCGGGTAGGGTGATACCGAGTGCCTCGCACTCAGCCTTGAAGAATGCGTGCGGAATCTGAACCAGTATACCGCACCCGTCGCCCATCTTCGGATCGGCGCCTACGGCACCCCGATGATCAAGGTTCTTCAGGATTTGGAGGCCTTGCTGGACGATGGCATGCGTCCGCCGGTCGTGCATGTCGGCGACGAAGCCCACGCCGCAGGCGTCGCTCTCGCGAGCCGGGTCGTAAAGCCCCTGAGCTTTCGGCAGAGCCCGGTCGCGCACGATCAGCGGCGCGGTCCCGTCGCGGGTGGCGGGAACCGACGCCTGCAGCGCCCCGAACTCAGAAGATGCGACCACGTCCACCATCTCTCGCCTCCGACCTGCCCGCAAGCGAGCATGTTTCATGCCCAGAGCCCGAGGGGCTTCCGGGTTTGTCTCTCGACAGCGTCGGCTCTGGGCGGGTTCTTCGGTCAGGAAGCGCCCGCAACTCGCGGGCTCGACGCCGGCTTGGTTTCAAGCCGTGCGGGCCCGGATCGCCGCGATGGCGACCGGCTTCGAATCTCGTTTGGTCGCCGGCAACGTCACCTGAGCGAGATCCTCACAGCCATCCGGACAGATACCCTGCCGGGAATGGGACAGCGTTACTGTCCTACCGGTGGAAAGTGACAGATTTTAACCGCTCCAGCAAGGGCATGTCCGGTGGCTCACTGCGGTTTTCCGGCGCATGGTTCCCTCCCGCCGCGAGCTTTCTCGCCGCAGGCCCACGGGTGATCGGAACGAGCCAGATCCGTTGACCCCGAACCCACGGTGGCAGCCTCGCAATCTCGCCCCATTCGGCCTGTTTACACGGCGTGCCGAGCACAAGCGGCGTGCGGGGATTGTCTCGAATCCCGGCGGACCTTGGAGCGGAGGACCTGCGACAACAGCAGGCCTCCGCACCGACATCTCTCTGGATCTCACAGCGATGTTTTCGTCTCGCAGGAAGCCCATGCGTGCATCCCCCTCATCCCGCGCCTTGTCGGCCGGCATCCTGGCCGGTGTCATGACGCTTTCAGCCGCGCCTGTCGCCCAGGCGCAATACGCCTACGAGCCTGACCTCCTTCTACCGCCCCGTGCCGTCGTGTGGCGGCTGAATGACCGCGGATTCACCGACGTCACGCGTCCACGCTTCGATGGGCAGACGTATATTGTCGAGGCATCGAATCCCTATGGTGATCGCCTCCGGCTCTTCGTCGATGCGCGCGACGGTCGAATCATTGGACGCCATCGGCTGGACGTAGCGCCCGACGCACCTCCGCGGATCATGCGCCGTACACCCGGCTATGGCTGGACCGAAGACGACGAGGCGATCCGTCAGCCGATCCGGCAAGTCGAAAGAATCATACCGCCCGCGGACATCCCCTTCCCGCAGGATCAGGCTCGCCGTGCGCGCCCCGCTCCGGCGGGCCTCCCGGACCTTGCGAATCGATCGGAAGCCGGATCGCGGACCGTTCCGCCGGCGCCGCCCGGACCTGCCGATCGGAATCCCATGGGCCTGAACCCCGATGCTCGCGGGGCAGACGCAAAGCCGAAGTCCGAGACACCTCGAAAAGTCGTCCGCCTCACCCCAACGGTCAAAGCGGGTTCGCCTGTTGTCACACCCGGGGCGCCGAAGCTGTCCGATGTGCCCCCTGCCGGATCAAAAGCCGACGCTGCCCCCGCCGCCGTAACCGCCGCGGTCTCATCTCCGAAGGTCGATGGACCGACCGCCGCCATGACGCCGGCCTCGGTGCAGCCGCCTCCGGTGCCGAAGCCGATGGCGCAGAACTGGAAGGACGTGCCGGCGGACGCCAAGCGACCGGTCCGGGTGATCGGTGGCGCGACGATCGTGCCAGGTACCACGAAGGAACCGGAGAAGGACTGAAGTCAGCGCTGCAGGTAATGAGACGCGAAGGACCGCGTGGTCCTTCGCGTTTGACGATTCCGGAATTGGATCAGCCGGCGTCGCTGGCCCCTGCACCCTGCAAATGCGGGTCGCGGGTGGCGGCACGAACGGGGCTATCGGCAGCCGGGGTGTCCTGAAGGGCCCTGAGCGCGAGGGGATCGAGGCCACTGTCCGGATCGAGTCCAGAGGCCTCGAGGGCTCTGCGCATCTTCGGCGTCCAGAACGCCACGATGTGTTTGTGAATGCCGGCCACGGCCTCCTCGTCCGGATAGGACCGGAAGAAGGTGGCGATCTGATTGGCCATGCGGACCAGTTTTTCGTCGGACGTCAGGGCGCTCATCGGTACGAAAACTCTGTCGAGGGAACGGGAATCGCGTGGGGTCAGGGCTGCGCGGGCAAGTCGAGACGTTCGCGTCCAGCGAAGACCGTCAGGGTATCTGAGCGGGCGATGGCGCAGAGCGTCATACCGTGAAGACGCGCCCGGTCGATCGCCAGCGAAGTCGGGGCAGAGATTGCCACCAGCACCGTCGCGCCGAGGCTCGCCGCCTTCTCGACCATCTCGAAGGAGCAGCGGCTGGTGATGACGACGAATCCATCGGCCGGGTCGGTCTTGCGCTGGATCAAGGCGCCGATCAGCTTGTCGAGGCCGTTGTGCCGCCCGACATCCTCGCGCAGCGCCCCTAAGCTTCCATCGAGATTCGCCCAGGCCGCGGCATGGACCGCCCGCGTCTCGGCGTTCAACACTTGCGCGTCGCCCATGGCCATCAGAGCCCGGTGGATCGCCGCGATGGTGACCCGGCTGGCGCCGTGCAGAGGCGCGTCGGTCTTCGGCAGTGACGCAAGATCGTCGATTCCGCAGACGCCGCAGCCGGTACGCCCCGACATGGCGCGCTTACGCGCGAGGTGTTCCCGCAGGCGCCCCGGCACGAGATCGACGAGAAGGCGCATGCCGCCCGCCGTCGTATCCGCCTCGACCTGAACCGACCGGATCTCGTCAGCGGTGGCGATGATGCCCTCCGTCAAGCTGAACCCGTAGGCGAAGTCCACGAGATCTGCCGGCGTCGTCATCATCACGGCGTAAGGCACCGCGCCGTAGATCAGGTTGACCGGCATCTCGACCGCAAGGGGCCGGGTGCCGCTCCGTGGCTCCTGGTCATCGTAGGCGACGACCAGGGTCGGGACGCGCCGAGCGGTCTCGACCGCCGGATGATCCTCGTTCGCCGTCAGGCTGGTCTGGTCACTCGGCCGCATTCAACTGTGTCGCAATCCGGGTCAACGAGAAATCCTCCTCGAAGAACCGCGCCTGCCAGTCGGAGGGGCGGTTCGTCCGCCGGATCTGCACCGCCGTGACCTTGTACTCGGGGCAGTTGGTGGCCCAGTCCGAGTAGTCGGTGGTGATCACGTTGGCGCCGGTCTTGGCGTGGTGGAATGTCGTATACACCACGCCGGGCTGCATGCGCTCGGACACGATGGCCTTCAGCGCAATGTCGCCGGAGCGACTTTCCAGCGCAACGAGGTCTCCGTCGACGATCCCGCGCACCTCCGCGTCGAAGGGGTGGATCTCGAGCACGTCTTCCTCGTGCCAGCGCGAGTTCTCCGTACGACGGGTCTGCGCGCCGACGTTGTACTGCGACAGGATGCGGCCCGTGGTCAGGATGAGCGGGAAGCGCGGGCCCGTACGCTCCTCGGTGGGCACGTACTCGGTGATCATGAACTTTCCGAGACCGCGCACGAAGCGGTCCACGTGCATCATCGGCGTGCCCTTCGGGGCGGCCTCGTTGCACGGCCACTGGATCGAGCCGAGTTCGTCGAGCTTGGCGAAGCTCACGCCGGAGAAACTTGGCGTCAGGGATGCGATCTCATCCATGATCTCGCTTGGATGGCTGTAGTTCATGGGATAGCCAAGGGCGTTAGACAGCAGCATCGTGCCCTCCCAGTCGCCGACGCCGGAGAGCGGCGGCATCACCTTGCGCACGCGGGAGATGCGGCGCTCGGCATTGGTGAAGGTGCCGTCTTTCTCGAGGAAAGAAGCGCCGGGTAGGAAGACGTGGGCGTACTTCGCTGTCTCGTTGAGGAAGATGTCCTGGATGACGATGCATTCCATCGCCATCAGCCCGGCGGTCACGTGGTGCGTATCAGGATCCGATTGGGCGATGTCCTCGCCCTGAATGTACATGCCCTTGAAAGCACCATCGACGGCCTCGTCGAGCATATTGGTGATGCGTAGGCCCGGGTTCTGGTCCAACGACACGCCCCAGAGCGACTCGAAGGTCTCGCGGGTGGCGTCGTCGGAGACGTGGCGGTAGCCAGGCAGCTCGTGCGGGAAGGAGCCCATGTCGCAGGAGCCCTGGACGTTGTTCTGGCCGCGCAGCGGGTTCACGCCGGCACCCAGCATGCCAATGTTGCCGGTGGCCATAGCGAGGTTGGCCATGCCCATGACCATGGTCGAACCCTGGCTGTGCTCGGTAACACCGAGGCCGTAATAGATGCCGGCGGCACCGCCCTTGGCGTAGAGCCGCGCAGCGGCACGCAGCTCGGTCGGATCGATGCCCGTGTAGGTCGCCTGCGCCTCGGGAGAATGGCGCTCGTCGGCAACGAAGCGCGCCCAGGCTTCGAAGTCGCCGAGGTCACAACGCTCGCGGACATAAGCTTCGTCGACGAGGCCTTCCGTGACGATGACATGCGCCATCGAATTGATGAAGGCGACGTTCGAACCCGGCTTCAACGGCAGATGATGGTCGGCCTGGATGTGGGGCGACTTCACGAGGTCGATCTTGCGCGGATCGGCGACGATGAGCTTCGCGCCTTCGCGCAGGCGCTTCTTCATGCGGGACGCGAAGACGGGGTGGCCATCCGTTGGGTTCGCGCCGATGACCAGGATCACGTCGGAATGTGCCACGGACGCGAAGTCCTGCGTGCCGGCCGAGGTGCCGAGCGTCGACATCAGCCCGTAGCCGGTCGGCGAGTGGCAGACGCGGGCGCAGGTGTCGACGTTGTTGTTGCCGAAGGCGGCCCGCACGAGCTTCTGGACGAGGTAAGCCTCTTCGTTGGTGCACCGGGACGACGTGATGCCGCCGACCGAATCCTTGCCATACTTGGCCTGGATGCGCTTGAACTCTGACGCGGCGCGGTCGATCGCGACCTCCCAGGAGACTTCCTGCCAGGGGTCCGTGATCTTGTCGCGGATCATCGGTTTGGTGATGCGGTCCTTGTGGGTGGCGTAGCCGTAAGCGAACCGGCCCTTCACGCAGGAATGGCCCTCATTCGCCTTGCCACCCTTGTAGGGCACCATGCGGACGATCCGGGTGCCTTGCATCTCGGCCTTGAACGAGCAGCCGACGCCACAATAGGCACAGGTGGTGACCTCCGAATGGTCCGGCTGACCGTGCTCGATGATCGACTTTTCCTGCAGGGTCGCGGTTGGGCAGGCCTGGACGCAGGCGCCGCACGACACGCACTCGGAGTTGAAGAAGTCGGTCGGGCCGGCAGCGACGCGGCTGTCGAACCCTCGACCGGAGATGGTCAGCGCGAAGGTCCCCTGCGTCTCCTCGCAGGCGCGGACGCAGCGATTGCAGACGATGCACTTCGACGGATCGTAGGTGAAGTACGGGTTCGACGCGTCCTTCGGTAGGTACTGCTCGGAGGTCGGCTTGACGTGATTGGCGCCGTCATAGCCGTAGCGTACGTCGCGCAGGCCCACCGCGCCCGCCATGTCCTGCAACTCGCAGTCGCCGTTGGCGGCGCAGGTCAGGCAGTCGAGGGGGTGATCGGAGATGTAGAGCTCCATCACGCCCTTGCGGAGCTTCGCGAGCTTGTCCGTCTGGGTCGAGACGACCATGCCGTTCTCGGCAGGCGTCGTGCAGGAAGCGGGCGTGCCGCGACGTCCCTCGATCTCAACGAGGCAGAGACGGCAGGAACCGAAAGCCTCCAGCGAGTCTGTGGCGCAGAGCTTGGGGATCTGCGTGCCGGCATGCATGGCGGCGGCCATCACCGACGTGCCCGCGGGCACCGTCACGTTCATGCCGTCGATGGTGAGCGTGACGGTCTGCTCGTTCACGCGGATCGGGGTGCCGTAGTCGATCTCTTTGATGAGGGCCATCGATCGCGCCTCCTTATTCAGCTGCGACGGATATCGGTCCGCGCTGTTGGAAATCTTCGGGGAAGTGGGTGATGGCGCTCATGACGGGCATCGGCGTCAGACCGCCCATGGCGCACAGCGAACCGTCGGTCATCACGTCGCAGAGGTCGGCGACCACGGCGAGATTTTCGGTCGGCCGGATCCCGGCGATGACCATGTCCATGGTCTCGACGCCGCGGGTTGCACCAATGCGACAAGGTGTGCACTTGCCACAGGATTCCACGGCGCAGAACTCGAACGCGAAGCGCGCCTGCTTGGCCATGTCGACGGTGTCGTCGAAGACGACGATACCGCCGTGGCCGACGAGACCCTTGTTGGCCGCCATCGCTTCGTAATCGAGCGGCGTGTCGAGGAGGTGATGGGGGAAGTAGGCGCCCAGAGGGCCACCCACCTGGACCGCGCGAACCGGACGCCCGCTCTGCGTGCCGCCGCCGAAACCCTCGATGATCTCGCGCAATGTGATGCCGAAGGCGTACTCGATCAGTCCGCCGTGCTTGATGTTGCCGGCGAGCTGGATCGCGAGGGTACCGAGCGAGCGACCCATGCCGTACTTGGCATAGGCCTTGGCGCCATGCTGTAGGATGTAGGGCACGGCCGTGAAGGTCATCACGTTGTTGACGAGCGTCGGCTGGCCGAGAAATCCCTTCAGGGCCGGAATCGGCGGCTTGGCGCGCACGATGCCGCGGCGGCCCTCCAGGCTCTCGAGCAGGGACGTTTCCTCGCCGCAGATGTAGGCACCGGCGCCGAGGCGAACTTCCAGATGAAAGGCCTTGCCGGAGTTCAGTACGTTCTCGCCGAGGACGCCGGCCCTGATGCCGTTGGCGATCGCCTCCTTGAGGGTCGCGAAGGCCTGAGGATACTCGGAGCGCAGGTAGATGTAGCCGCGTGTGGCATCCGTGGCGAGACCCGCGATGGTCATACCCTCGATGAGGTTGAAGGGGTCGCCCTCCATCATCATGCGATCGGCGAAGGTTCCAGAATCCCCCTCATCGGCATTGCAGACCACGTATTTCTGCTCTGCCTGAGCGAGCATCACCGTGTTCCACTTGATCCCGGCAGGGAACCCGGCGCCGCCGCGGCCACGAAGACCGGATTCACGCACTTCCGCGACGATGCCGGCCGCGTCGAGCTTCAAGGCAGCTTCGAGGCCCCGGTAGCCACCATGCGCTCGGTAATCCTCTACCGAGACCGGATCGACCACGCCGCAGCGTTGAAAGGTGAGCCGATGCTGACGCGCGAGATAGGGGATCTCCTCCGGTCGCCCGAGGCGGAGGGGATGGGCACCGCCCTCGACGAGGCCCGCATCGAGGAGGCTGTCGATGTCGGCGGGTGTCACCGGTCCGTAAGCGATACGGCCCCCCGGCGTTGCGACCTCGATCATCGGCTCGAGCCACAGGAGGCCCCGGGACCCGGTGCGGACGATCGTGATGTCGAGGCCACGGCGCTCAGCGCCGGCGAACAGCGCGCGGGCCACGCGATTGGCGCCGAGCCCGAGGGCCACGGCATCGCGCGGAACGGTGATCGTGATGCTCACGATGTCATCTCCGTCAGGGCGGCTTCGAGGGAATCGGCGGTGAGCCGGGCCAGAGGCTCGTCGTCCACGAGGGCTCCGGGACCGTTTGCGCAGAGACCGAGGCAGTAGACAGGCTCGACCGTGACCTGGCCGTCGGCGGTCGTCCCGTGCCAGTCGACCCCGAAACGCGACAGAATCTGGGCGTGCAGCGCGTCCGAGCCCATGGCCTGACAGGCCTCGGCGCGGCAGAGTTTCACTTGGTGGCGCCCCACCGGCGCGCGCCGGAAATCGTGATAGAAGGTGATGCATCCATGCACCTCGGCACGCGATAGGTTCAGCGCGTCGGCAATCAGCGGCACAGCACCTTCGTCGACGTAGCCGAAGGTCTCCTGCAGCGCATGGAGGATCGGGAGCGTCGCCCCCTCCAGGTGGATATGTTCGGCGATGATCCTGGCGGCCCGCGGCTCGTTCCAGGGTTCGTTCGGCACCATTATTCCTACCCGGACTGACATTGTTCTCGTTCCAAGGTGGTATATCGCCAACCCCCGATCAATCGCACTGATCGGTGGATCGACAACGGATTTTTGTCGGAAACGAATGCTGCGACGCGAAAAGGCATCGCAACCCCGGTCCCACATGCCGCGTCGTCAAGCTTTTCTCACAGCGCGTCGATCATTTGGGTAATGGACGAAGCAACGGCCCGCGCTTCCACGATCAGCCCCGCGCAAAGGGGCGTCATCGGTTCGCGTTCCGGCACCACGAGACCGACGACGTGGCTGAGATCCGGATCGATGATCGGCACGGCTCTGACGCGGTCATTCAGACGGAACGTGTCGGCGAGAACCGCCGGCATGATGCTCGCCCATTTGGCTGTGCGAACGTGGGTCAGGAGAACGATCATCGAGTTGGACTCGAGAAGCGGTGCGGATTCCGTTCCCGCGTTGAGAAGCTGCCGGTCGATGATCCGCCGGTTCTGCATATCCGGGGTCAACAGACACAGAGGCAGGCTCGCCACCTCGTCCCACGTCACCGATTCCCGTTCGCCGAACACCCCGTCGATCGCGGTCAGCAGGCGGTAGCGCTCCCGATAGAGCGGCACGGCGGTCAAGCGGCCGAGGGGCTCGTTCTCGAGATAGGTGATGCCGGCATCGATCTCGAGATCGGCGATCAGGCGCCCGATTTCCCCGGAGGTCGTCGATTGAACAGAGAAGCGGACGTTCGGGTGGCGCGCCCGGAACGGCGTCGTGAGCGCGGCGACGATCGGAGTCGCCGTCGGGATTGCCGCGAGTCGAAGCGTTCCCGAAAGACCGCGCCTCAAACTTGCAACCTCCTCTCGCATCGCCCGCGCATCCCCGACGATGCGCCGCGCCCATTCGAGAACGCGCTCGCCTTCCGGAGTGAACCCTTGGAAACGCGAGCCCCGTTGCACGAGAAGCACACCGAGCCGTTCTTCCAACTGCTTCACGCCGGCCGAGAGGGTCTGCTGAGAGACGTTGCAGACCTGGGCAGCCCGGCCGAAGTGACGCTCGCGGGCGAGAGCCAGGATGAATTCCAGTCGATCGATCACGCGCGACCCCCCAGCCGGCCTCGAAGCCGGGCGACGCTTCCTCACCTGGCATGATGAATACCGGAGGACACGTTACCGAGGCTGCGACATTTCGATAGACGGTGAACAGCGTGAGTCGAGACCTTCGAGCGGTCTGATGCGACGCTGTTGCGGTTGCGCGCCTCCCGCCCTTGTGGTCTGACACGCCAATCGGCCCGACGTGGGTTCTTACCCGCAAACGGCCCGCGATCCGCGAAATGCTCTTGCGATTTAGAACAAACCCAGCAAGACGCGCGGCATCGACGATCACAATCACGGGGAGCCACGAGAGGCACATGCGGACGACGCAGGCGCAACACCGGTCATCATGGGGGCTTGCCGCGCTTGGCGCGTTCCTCGTTTCTTCGTCATCGGCTCTCGCGGCCGGCATCGGCCAGCCCGTGCCGTGGCAGATGGACCGTCAGGTCGCCGTCACCGAGAACGCCCGGGATATCCACTCGTTCGAGCACGGCATGCATTGGCTGTCGTTCGGCATCTCGCTATTCGTGCTCGGCCTGATCCTCTATTGCGTTTTCCGCTTCAGCGAGAAGGCGAACCCGACGCCTTCGAAGACCACGCACAACACCATGATCGAGGTGGCCTGGACTATCGTCCCGGTGCTGATCCTGGTCGCCGTCGCGATCCCGTCGTTCCGCCTGCTGCGCACGCAGCTCTCCGATCCCAAGGCCGACGTCCTCGTGAAGGTCATCGGCCATGCGTGGTACTGGTCCTACGAGTACCCGGCTGTGGAAAACGGGGGCGGCTTCACCTTCGATGCCAACCTCGACGAGGACAAGCAGCCCAAGCTGCTGGGCACCGACAACGACATGGTCGTACCGGTGAACAAGATCGTGAAGATCCAGGTCACCGCCGCCGACGTGATGCACTCCTGGGCGATGCCGTCCTTCGGCTTCAAGATCGACGCCGTTCCGGGCCGCCTGAACCAGTTCTGGTTCAAGGCGGAGCGTGAGGGCACCTACCACGGCCAGTGCTCCGAGCTCTGCGGCGCCCGACATGCCTATATGCCGATCACGGTTCAGGTCGTGAGCGAGGAGGCCTACGCCAAGTGGCTCGCCGAGGGTAAGACCAAGTTCGCCCGCATCGACGACCCGTCGAAGTTCGCCGACGCCCGGTAGGGGCGCGGATCCCGGACCCGGGCCCTTGAGCGGCGCCCGGATCCACCCATCGAGATGATCACGAGAAACCTGGACTAAGGTCTGCATCCATGGCGAACGCCGCTGCACATACGGGGCATCTCGACGCCCACGACCACCACATGCCCTCCTTCTTCTCCCGCTGGTTCCTGTCCACGAACCATAAGGACATCGGCACCCTCTACCTGTTGTTCGCATTCTGCGCGGGCATCATGGGTGCGTTCCTGTCCTTCGGCATCCGCATGGAGATGGAAGAGCCCGGCCTCCAGTACTTCGCCAATCCCGGAACCTACAACGTGTTCGTGACCGGCCACGGCCTCATCATGGTGTTCTTCATGGTGATGCCCGCCCTGATCGGCGGCTTCGGCAACTGGTTCGTACCCCTCATGATCGGCGCGCCCGACATGGCGTTCCCGCGCATGAACAATGTCTCGTTCTGGCTCACGGTCGCGGGCTTCTTCAGCCTCGTCTGTTCGCTGTTCGTGGAAGGCGCCCCCGGCTCCTCCGGCGCCGGCACCGGCTGGACCGTCTACCCGCCCCTGTCGAGCTCCGGCCACCCGGGACCGGCCGTGGATTTCGCGATCTTCGCCCTTCACCTTTCCGGCGCCGGCTCGATCCTTGGCGCGATCAACTTCATCACCACCATCCTGAACATGCGCGCGCCGGGCATGACCCTGCACAAGATGCCACTGTTCGCCTGGTCGATGCTCGTGACCGCGTTCCTACTGCTCCTGTCGCTGCCGGTGCTCGCCGGTGCGATCACGATGCTCCTTACCGACCGCAACTTCGGCACGACCTTCTTCGACCCGGCCGGCGGCGGCGATCCGGTGCTCTACCAGCACCTGTTCTGGTTCTTCGGTCACCCCGAAGTCTACATCATGATCCTGCCGGCCTTCGGCATCGTCTCGCACATCATCTCGACCTTCTCGCGCAAGCCCGTCTTCGGCTACCTTGCCATGGCCTACGCCATGGTTGCCATCGGCGTCGTCGGCTTCGTCGTGTGGGCGCACCACATGTACACCGTCGGCCTGTCGCTTCAGACGCAGTCCTACTTCGTCTTCGCCACGATGGTCATCGCGGTGCCCACGGGGGTGAAAATCTTCTCCTGGATCGCGACGATGTGGGGTGGTTCGATCCGCTTCACCGCTGCCATGCACTGGGCGGTCGGCTTCATCTTCCTGTTCACGGTCGGCGGCGTCACCGGCGTCGTCCTCGCGAACTCAGCGGTCGATAAGTACCTGCACGACACCTACTACGTCGTGGCGCACTTCCACTACGTGCTTTCGCTCGGTGCGGTGTTCATCATCTTCGCCGGCGTCTACTACTGGTTCCCGAAGATGACCGGTCACATCATCCCCGAATGGGCCGGCAAGCTGCACTTCTGGCTCGCCTTCATCGGGGCGAACGTCCTGTTCTTCCCGATGCACTTCCTCGGCCTCGCCGGCATGCCGCGCCGCTACGCCGACTACCCGGAGGCCTTCGCAGGCTGGCACAAGGTCTCCACCTGGGGTGGACACATCTTCGCCCTCGGCATGGTGGTGTTCTTCATCGGCGTCGTCCTGGCCTTCCGCTCCAGCCGGCGCGCCGCAGATAATCCGTGGGGTGAGGGTGCGACGACACTGGAGTGGACCCTATCCTCTCCTCCGCCCTTCCATCAGTTCGAGACCCTGCCCCGGATCATCGACGAGCCGGGCCACCACTGAAGCTGCTTTAAGCTTCGAGGATTGCGAGGACCGCGCGAGCGGTCCTCGCTCTTTCCAGGAGGCCCCGGTCAAGCTCTCGGAGTTCGCTCTGCGTGTTTGCCCGAGGCCTCCCGCAAAGGGCGGCGCCGCGCGGCGCGATCCGAAGCCCCACCAAACACAAAACCGTATCGGGACCCCATGACGAGCCTGTCGAACAGCCTATCCGCTGGCGCCGAGCCGCAAGTTCTGTCGCCGGTCGGCGGCGAGGTGTCGGACTTCTTCGCCCTGCTGAAGCCGCGGGTGATGGTGCTGGTCATCTTCACCGCCCTAGTCGGCATGCTGGTCTCGAACGTCCATATCCAACCGGTCGTCGGCTCCATCTCGCTACTGATGATCGCCGTAGGCGCAGGCGCCTCAGGCTGCCTGAACATGTGGTGGGATGCCGACATCGACGCCGTGATGACCCGGACCGCCAAGCGTCCGATCCCGGATGGTCGTATCCGCCCGGATGAGGCGCTGGCCTTCGGCATCGTCCTGTCGGTGGGCTCGGTGCTCGTCCTTGGCCTTGCCTCCAACTGGCTGGCCGCCGGACTCCTCGCCTTCACGATCGTCTTCTACGCCGTCGTCTATTCGATGTGGCTCAAGCGCGCGACGCCGCAGAACATCGTCATCGGCGGCGCCGCCGGCGCCCTCCCCCCGATGGTCGGCCAGGCGGCCGTCACCGGAACCGTCGGCGTCGAGTCGTTGGTGTTGTTCATGATCATCTTCATCTGGACGCCCCCGCATTTCTGGGCCCTGGCGCTCATCAAGTCCGCCGACTATGCCAAAGCGGGCATCCCGATGATGCCGAACGTTGCCGGGCCGGATTCAACTCGTCGCCAGATCATCGCCTACTCGATCCTGCTCTTCCCCCTGGGCCTCGCGCCCGTCGCCCTTGGTTTCGGTGGGTGGCTCTACGCGGTCACTGCGTTGCTGGGCGGCCTCGGGATGCTGGCCTTCAGCGTCCACGTGTTTCGCAATCGTGAGGGCGAGCCGGAGCGCAAGGCGGCGATGGGCATGTTCGGGTTCTCGATTCTGCACCTCTTCCTGATGTTTGCAGCCTTGCTCGCCGAGCAGAGCCTCGGCCTTTTCCGCGCGGTGAATCTGTGAGCGATCGCCCCGGCCCGCCGGGGACGCCCCGCCCGCTGACGCCCGAGGAGTCGCAGCGCCGGCGCAAGCGCTCCATCGCCATCGCGGCGGTCCTGTTCGCCCTGGTGACCATCTTTTACGTGCTCACGATCGCGAAGCTCGGGCCGCAGGTCCTCAACCGTCCGATCTGATCGCGCCGGACAACGGAGTACGCTTCTGATGGCCGACCCCAGACATGCGCCACCGCGTGGAACCGGCCGCAAGGCCGGCGTGACGGCATTGGCCTGCGCAGGCCTCGCCTTCGGGATGATCGGCCTCGCCTTCGCGTCGGTGCCGCTCTACGACATGTTCTGCAAGGCGACCGGCTACGACGGGACGCCGCGTACGGGCCGGGCCCCGACCGCTGCGGCGATCGACGACAGCATGGTGGTCCACTTCGACACCAATGTGTCGTCGACCCTGCCCTGGCGCTTCCAGGCCGAGTCGCCGAAGGTTGAGGCCCGGCTCGGCGAGACCAAGACCGTCTTTTTCCGCGTGAAGAACACCGGCAGCACGCCTTCCACTGGCATAGCGACCTTCAACGTTCAGCCGGGTCTGATGGGCAGCTTCTTCGTCAAGGTGCAGTGCTTCTGCTTCAACGAGCAGACCCTGCAGCCAGGCGAGACGATGGATTTCCCGGTGGTGTTCTACATCGACCCCGAGGTCCGCAAGGATTCGAACACCGCACATCTATCGGAGATGACGCTCTCCTATACCTACTTCGCTTCGAAGAACGGGCAGCCCACGGCCGCGCTTGCGACAACGGGCGGCACGGGGACGAAGTCGAATTTTTGACGGCGCAAGCGTGACAACAGCGCGCGACCCTGGGTAAGGGTTTGCCACAACAATCCGGGGCAACCCGGTCAGGACGATGCATTCAGTGGATCGAGGGCCGGTGACGGTCCGGAGGTCGGGGGTAGGAGAAGAGTTCAATGGCCGAGGCGCACGCCAAAAATCACGACTTCCACATTCTGGCCCCAAGTCCCTGGCCGCTGATCGGCGCGTTCTCGGGCTTCCTGATGGCGTTCGGCGCCGTATTCTGGATGAAGAGCCTTCAGATTGGCACCCTGACCCCGGGCCCCTACATCTTCGGCGCAGGAACGCTCGGCGTTCTCTACACCATGTTTGCCTGGTGGAAGGACGTCGTGCACGAGGCCAACACGGGCGATCACACCCGTGTCGTGCAGCTGCACCACCGCTACGGTATGATCATGTTCATCGCCTCCGAGGTGATGTTCTTCGTCGCGTGGTTCTGGGCCTATTTCGAAGCGGCGCTCTACACCGCCGATCCGATCCAGGCTTCGCGCGTCGACTTCACGGGCGGCACCTGGCCGCCGAAGGGCATCGAGGCGTTCGACCCGTGGCATCTGCCCCTTCTCAATACCCTGATCCTGCTCACCTCCGGTACGACGATCACCTGGGCGCACCACGCATTGCTGCACGATGATCGGAAGGGCCTGAAGTACGGCCTTTGGCTGACGATCATCCTGGGCGTTCTGTTCTCCGCTTGCCAAGCCTACGAGTACGCACACGCCCATTTCGGCTTCTCCGGCAGCATTTACTCGTCAACCTTCTTCATGGCGACGGGCTTCCACGGCTTCCACGTCATCATCGGCACGATCTTCCTCGCGATCTGCCTCTACCGCGCCTATCTCGGTCAGTTCACCACCCGACAGCATCTCGGCTTCGAATTCGCTGCCTGGTACTGGCACTTCGTCGACGTGGTCTGGCTGTTCCTGTTTGCCTCGATCTACGTCTGGGGCGCCGGCGTCGGTCACGCGGCTCATTGAGCCCGGCTTGCACCGCATGCCAGTATTGAAGAGGGCGGCGCGAGCCGCCCTTTTTCATGCTCGTGCCTGAAGCGCGCACCTTCCATGCCCATATGGATTGATACGGCGCAGCGCCGTACGAGGAGTTCTCCATCTTGGACGCATCGCGGCCGAAGCCTTCCCCCGTCTCCGCCGGCTTGCGCGGCCGTTGTCCCCGTTGTGGCGAGGGGCATATGTTCGACGGATTCCTCACATTCCGCCCCTCCTGCGAGGTCTGCGACCTCGACTACGGCAGTTTCAATTCCGGAGACGGCCCTGCTTTCTTCGTCATGTCGATCGTCGGCATCATCGTCGTCGGGCTGGCTCTCTGGATGGAGATCACCTACGAGCCGCCGATCTGGGTTCACGCCCTGGTGGCCGGCACCCTGTCGATCGGCCTCAGCCTTCTCCTGGTGCGGCCGTTGAAGGGCGTCCTCGCGGCCCTGCAATTCACCAACAAGGCCGAGCAAGGACGCTTCCGTTAACCATGGCTTCGCCCCTCCGTCCCGGCGCTTGGCGCAGCATTTTGATGCCCAGCCTCGTTTCACTGATCTGCCTCGCGATTCTTCTCGGCCTCGGAGTCTGGCAGCTCGGGCGCAAGGGCGAGAAGGAAGCCCTAATCACGCGCATCCTGGCGCGATCGAAGGTCGAGCCGCCAGCCGCGCTTCCATTGCCGCAGGGTTGGGATCCAGCCCGGGACGAGTTCCGGCGTGTCCGCATCACCGGCCGGTTTCGGCACGAAGCCGAGACGCTGGTCCACGGTCTCGCCGCGGGCGAGGTTCCGGGGCGAGCCCTTCAGGGCTATTACCTCCTGACGCCCTTCCTGCTCGAGGATGGTGGCACCATCCTTATCAACCGCGGCTTCGTGCCCACCGAGTTGAAGGCGCCCGCAAACCGCGCGGCCGGGCAGGTCGAGGGCGTCACCACCGTCACCGGCATACTCCGAGGGTCCGAACCACGAACGATGTTCGTGCCAGCGCCGGACCCGGCACGGAACGAATGGTTTAACCGCGACATCGCCGGCATCAGCGCTTTACGCGGCCTCCCCGATCCCCGGCCCTACCTCGTCGAGGCGGATGCGACGCCGAACCCGGGCGGCTGGCCGAAGGGCGGTCAGCTCCGGGTCGATCTGCCGAACAACCACTTGCAATACGCCTTCACGTGGTTCGGGATCGCGGCGTGCCTCGTCGGCGTGTTCGGGGTCTTCGCTTGGCGCCGGCTCCACGAGGATCAGCCCCCCGCGCAATTGTGACGCGTGCGGCCGAAAACTTGCTTCGGCCGCTCAGTTGTTCCAGCTTATCTTCGGACGAGCGGTTACGTTACGGAGTGGGCCCCATGCGCACCATCCTCCTGATCCTGATAACGATGTGGATCCCTTCGACAGCCTTCGCGGTGGACGCAGCCGCCCGGGATGCCGCGAAGGCCACGGTGGAACGCCAGATCGAAGCATTCCGTCGAGACGATGCGGCTACGGCCTACGCTCAGGCCGCGCCCGCGATCCAGGGGCTCTTTCCCTCTCCCGAGACCTTCATCGCAATGGTCCGACAGGGCTACGGCGTCGTCTACCGAAATCGGCGCTACAGCGTGGATCGCATCGAGGATGCCGGGGACGACGGCGTGGCCCTCGGCGTCACCTTGCAGGATGAGGACGGGGCCGATTGGGCTGCTCTCTACAGCCTGGAGAAGCAGCCGGACGGCGCTTGGCGGATCACGGGATGCCGCCTGACGAGGGCCCCGGGCAGCAACGCCTGACGATGTCCAAGACTTTCGACACGCCCGCCGACATCGTGTAGACGGAGCGCCTTCCCGGAGGCCCCCTTGCTTCACGTCTCGACCCGCGGCGCCGCGGCGCCCCTCAGCTTTTCCGACGCCCTTCTCGCCGGCCTTGCGCGCGACGGCGGGCTCTACGTGCCCGAAAGCTGGCCGCAGATCACCAGACCGGCGATCGCCGGTCTGGCAGGCCTGCGCTATGCCGATGCCGCCAAGACCGTTCTACGCCCGCTCATCGACGGGGAGATCGCGGACGTGGACCTCGATCGCATGATCGAGGAGGCCTACGCCACCTTCCGGCACCCGGCGGTCTGCCCCCTTACCCAGCTCGACGACAACCTGTTCCTGCTGGAACTCTTCCACGGCCCGACGCTCGCGTTCAAGGACGTGGCGATGCAACTCCTTGGGCGCCTGATGGACCATGTCCTGCGCGCCCGCGATGCAAGGGCTACCATCGTGGGCGCGACGTCGGGCGATACCGGCAGCGCCGCGGTGGAGGCCTTTCGCGGTCTCGATCAGGTCGACATCTTCATCCTGTTCCCAGAAGGGCGCGTGTCCGAAGTCCAACGGCGGCAGATGACGTCGGTGGGGGCACACAACGTTCACGCCATCGCCATCGACGGCAACTTCGACGATTGTCAGAACATCGTCAAAGCCCTGTTTCAGCACGCTGATTTCGCCGACGACGTTCGGCTCTCGGGCGTCAATTCGATCAATTGGGCCCGGGTCGCCGCGCAGGCGGTCTACTACTTCACCTCGGCCGTGGCCCTGGGCGCCCCCCACCGGCCGATCTCCTTCGCAGTTCCAACCGGAAATTTCGGAGACATTCTCGCCGGCTGGGTCGCCAAGCGCATGGGACTGCCGATCGAGCGCCTGATGATCGGAACCAATGCCAACGACATCCTGGCCCGGACACTTGAGCATGGTGCTTACGAGGTCCGCGGCGTGCAGCCGACCACCTCGCCCTCGATGGACATCCAGATCTCGTCGAACTTCGAGCGCCTGCTGTTCGAAGCTCTGGGGCGCGATTCCACGAGCCTCGGCCGGCTGATGGCCGGGCTGAAGCAGTCGGGCGGCTTTCACCTCGATCCGTCGGTTCTCAAGACCGTGCGCAGCGAGTTCGACGCCACCGCCGTCGCCGAGCCGGAAGTCATGGCTGAGATCGCCCGCACCCATGCGGAGACCGGACACGTCATCGATCCCCACAGCGCCATCGGTGTGCATGCGGCACGCAAGCTCTTGCGCCAGGATCCGCACACGCCGGTCGTCGCGCTCGCCACCGCGCACGCCGCCAAGTTCCCCGACGCCGTCGCGAAGGCGATCGGCGGGCGGCGTCCTGAGCTTCCGCCGCACCTCGCCGACTTGATGGACCGTAAGGAGACCTTTTCGCGCGTTGCCAACGATCAGGCGGCGGTTGAGACCTTCATCCGCGAGCGCGCCCGTATCACCAAGGGAGCGTAACGGCTCATGAACCAGCATTTCGCCACGCACGGTGCATCGCCCGATCTCAAGATCACCAAGCTCGACAATGGGGTCACCGTCGTCACCGAGGCGATGCCGGGCGTCGCGACGGCGACGCTCGGCGTCTGGGTCGGTGCCGGCTCGCGTCATGAGCGCACCGACGAGGGCGGTCTGAGCCACCTCATCGAACATATGGCCTTCAAGGGCACCAAGACCCGGTCCGCTCGCCGCATCGCCGAGGATATCGAGAATGTTGGCGGCGACATCAACGCCGCGACGAGTGCCGAGGGAACGAGTTACACCGCACGCGTGCTTGGCGAGGATGCGAGCGTCGCCCTCGACGTGATCGGAGACATCCTCACGGGTTCGGTCTTCGATGCCGGCGAGCTTGCCCGCGAGAAGAGCGTGATCTTGCAGGAATATGCGGCGATCGAGGATACGCCAGACGACGTCGTCTACGAGGCCTTCACCGAGGCGGCATTTCCGAACCAGCCAATGGGCCGTCCGATCATCGGCACGCCCGAGACGATCAACAGCTTCGACCGAGACGCGATCGAAGCCTACATCGCCCGGGAATACACGCCCGATCGCATCGTCCTGGCTGCCGCGGGCGCCATCGGACATGACCAGATCGTCGAATCGGCATCGCGCTATTTCGGCCACTTGAAGCCGATGCAGGCGCCCGAGACGGTGCCGGGGATCTATGGCGGCGGCGAGAAGCGGCTGCCGAAGAAACTCGAGCAGGCCAACGTCGTCCTCGGCCTACCGGGCCTGTCGTTTCGCGACGACGATTACTACGCGCTCCACATCTTCGCGCAGGTGCTGGGCGGCGGCCTGACCTCGCGGCTGTGGCACGAGGTGCGCGAGACGCGTGGCCTTGCCTACGAAATCCAGTCCTTCCATTGGGCATTCTACGATTGCGGCCTGTTCGGCATCGGTGCCGGCACATCGGGGGGTGACCTCGCCGAGCTGATGGACGTGACGCTGGACGCAACGATCCGCGCCGCGGCGGATGCCGACACGATCGAAGTCGCTCGGGCAAAGGCGCAGCTCAAGGTCGCGCTGCTCTCCGCCCTGGAGACGCCCGGCGGCCGGATCGAGCGCAATGCCCGACAGATCCTGGCCTGGGGCCGCGTCATCCCGGCCAGCGAGGTGATCGCCAAGGTGGATGCGGTGACGGTCGAGGACGTTCGCCAGGCTGGTCGCCGCCTGCTGAAGGGCGCTCCGACCCTGGCCGCCATCGGTCCGATCAAGAAGCTTCCGACCCTCGATCGCATTGCGGCGGCGCTGCAGGCGGCGTGAGCTTGGCCGACGCGGCTTGTTTTGGCCGCAAAGGCAGGCGATCGAAATTCATCGGCGCCACGGTTCACAAACGGTGAACGCCGTCGCGCAAGGCGACCGTTCGCCTTGCTCGTCGAGGCCCCCACCGATACGACTGGATGCACAGCTGAGCCGTCTCCCGTCGCCTGTTTCCATCGATCATGCCTCGCCCGGCCGGAACACTCGCCCGTTGCGTAGATTCGCCCCCGTCCTGGCCGCCCTCGCTGCGGCACTGCTCAGTGCCCTGATCGTCGGAGGACCGGCGCAGGCCGTCGAGGCGGTCCGCGTCACCCTCGACGCGCCCGTCATCGATCTCACGCCGATGATCGAACGCTATCGCTCCGATGGCGACCTGATCCAGATCTCCACCGCCCCAGGGAAGGACGGGATCGTCCGCCGCATCGTGGTGAAGGCCCGTGAGACCGGCGCCCGTCCCGACTGGATGGTGTTCGCCCTCACCAACGACACCGACGAGCAGGTGGACCGGGTCCTCGTCGCCCCGCATTTCCGTCTCGTGGGCTCGGGTGTTGTCTGGCCGGATCTCGGAGGCTCGCGCATCGCCGCCATCACCGCGAGCCAGGGTATTCGACCGGAGCGCGACGAAAACCCGGAAGCCGATCAGTTCGTCATCACCCTCGATCCCGGGGCGACCGTAACCTATGTAGCCGAGTTGCGAGGGCCGAACATCCCGCAAGTGTACCTCTGGGATCAGGAAGCTTACCGCAAGAAGGCCAACGGCCTGACCCTGTACAAGGGTATCATCATCGGCATTGCGGGTCTCCTCGCCCTGTTCCTGACGATCATCTTCGTCGTGAAGGGCGCGATCATCTTTCCCGCCGCCGCGTCCCTGGCTTGGGCCGTGCTGGCCTATGCCTCGATTGATTTCGGCTTCCTGCAGCGTGTGTTTCCCATCACCGAAGTTGCCGAGCGTGTCTATCGCGCCTCGACGGAGGCGGTTCTCGGCGCGACGCTCCTGGTCTTCCTGTTTGCCTATCTCAACCTCAGCCGGTGGCACGTGCGCTATAGCCACGTGGCGATCATCTGGCTCCTGTTCCTGGCGTGCCTGGTGGGCCTCGCGGTGTTCGATCCGCCCGTGGCGGCCGGCGTCGCCCGCATTTCCATCGCGGCGGTGGCCGGCGTCGGCCTGCTGCTGATCGTCTATCTCGCGGCGCATAACGGTTATGACCGCGCCATCCTGCTGGTGCCCACCTGGTGCCTGCTTCTCGTATGGGTGGTGGCTGCCGGGTTCGCGATCACGGGGCAGATCAGCAGCGATCTGGTGCAGCCCGCCCTCATCGGCGGGCTCGTGCTGATCGTCATGCTGATTGGTTTCACCGTGATGCAGCACGCCTTCGCGGGCGGTGGCCTGACCCATGCTCTCGTCTCAGACACCGAGCGCCGCGCCTTGGCCCTTACGGGCGCAGGGGACGTGGTGTTCGACTGGGACGTACCGGGTGACCGGGTCTTCGCCGGTCAGGAGATCGAGGGACAGCTCGGTCTGAAACGCGGTGCCCTCGAAGGCCCGGCAGCCAACTGGCTCAGCCTGGTCCACCCCTTCGACGTCGAGCGCTACTCGGCGGCCCTCGACACGGTCATCGAGGAGCGCCGTGGCCGCATCGTGCACGACTTCCGCCTGCGCTCCACTGCCGGCCCGTACTATTGGTATCGCCTGAAGGCGCGACCTGTGATCGGTTCCGACGGAGAGGTAATCCGGGTCGTCGGCACGATCAGCGACGTCACCGAGGTGAAGACGGCGGAGGAACGCCTCCTCCACGATGCAGTGCATGACAGTCTGACAGGCCTGCCGAACCGCGAACTCTTTTACGACCGCCTCGATGCGGGACTGGCGTTCGCCAGCCAGGACCCCCGACTTCGGCCGACGACGATCGTCCTCGACATCGACCGGTTCAAGGCCATCAACGACGCCATCGGTCTGTCGGCCGGTGACTCGATCCTGCTGACGCTGTCGCGCAGGCTCGGACGCCTCCTCCGACCGCAGGATACCCTGGCGCGCGTGGCCGGCGATGAGTTCGCCCTGATCCTGATCTCGGAGC
This sequence comes from Methylobacterium sp. Leaf94, assembly GCF_001426045.1. Classification (NCBI taxonomy): domain Bacteria; kingdom Pseudomonadati; phylum Pseudomonadota; class Alphaproteobacteria; order Hyphomicrobiales; family Methylobacteriaceae; genus Methylobacterium; species Methylobacterium sp. Leaf94. Next base: position 243,182 of record NZ_LMRM01000023.1, on the reverse strand, counting down.
GGGAGCCGGACCGCATCCTCGCCTTCGCGGAAATGATCCGCAAAGCAATCGCGACGCCGATCACCTATGCGGATCGCGAAATCTTCCTGACGGTCTCTGTTGGTCTCGCCCTCTACGAGGGTGGGGCGAACCTGAAACGGGAAGAGGTGTTCAAGAACGCCGAAATGGCGATGATCCAGGCCAAGCGCGGCGGTGGGGATCGCACGGAGGTGTTCCGTGCCACCATGCGCAACGAGCGTGGCGACCGCATGATGCTGGAGGCTGATCTGCGCCGGGCGCTGGATCGCAACGAGATGAAGGTGTTGTTCCAGCCGATCGTCCGCCTGGAGGACCGCACCGTCGCCGGCTTCGAGACCCTCCTGCGCTGGGACCATCCGAAGCTCGGCCGTATCGGTCCCGCGACCTTCCTGCCGATCGCGGAAGAGAACGGCTTCATCGTCAATCTGGGTATCTTTGCCCTGGAGCGGACCGCCCTCGAGCTGGCGGCCTGGCAGCGCTCCCTCGACGTGGAACCGCCGATCTTCGCTTCCGTCAACATCTCCTCGCGGCAGCTCCTGCGCCACGATCTCCTGCATGACGTGAAGACGATCCTGGCCCGATCCGGCGTCATCCCCGGCTCACTGAAGCTGGAGATGACCGAGAGCCTGGTCATGGAGAATCCGGAATACGCAGCGCAGATGCTTCACCGCATCCACGACCTTGGCGCGGGCCTGTCCCTGGACGATTTCGGGACCGGCTACTCGGCCCTCTCCTACCTTCAGCGCTTCCCCTTCGACACGATCAAGATCGATCAGTCCTTCGTACGCCAGATCGCGACGGGCCAGACCGCCATTCTGCGATCGATCGTCAAGATGGCTCAGGAACTCGGACTGTCGATCATCGCCGAAGGCGCCGAGTCGGAAGTCGACACCCAAATTCTGTTCGAATTGGGCTGTGAATATGCTCAGGGTTTCGCCTTCGGCGAACCGATGTCGATGCTTCAAGCTCGGCAGTTGCTTGGTGCGGCGCCTGAAGCTGCCTGAGTGAAATCAGGCAGATGCGGGCAAACCAACGCATCGGGTTAAACCTCCCTTAACCATGGTCCGCCATCCTCAGCTTCGAGTTGATGTGCGGGCGGCAAGGTGCGACGCGCCGGCCGAAGGAGATGGGGTCATGGCGCAGGCTGCGTTGCGAATCGTGGACGACGAGATCGACACCGGCCTCGTCCGACGCTTGATGGCGCGCCCACTTCGCGCGGTGCCCGACGTCGCGGCACCCCCCGAGGCCCCGGCTTCCGCACCGGTCGCGATCGCGACGACGGTTACGGCCGCGGCAGGTGAGGTATCGCGGCTCAAGGCCGAGGTCATGGTTATGAAAGCCGTGCTTGGGGCCGAGCGTCGCGAGGCCGAACGGCTCCGCGCCTGCATCAGCCGGATCGACGGCGCCGAGCCGCTGTCACCCGAGGCACAGGCGGTCCGTGACCGTTGGGCCGCCCTCGTCGATCATCTGCTCAACGAACCGCGCTGAGGCGAGGGTTCGCCCGGCGAGCCTTATGCGACGCGCCCACCCCATTCCCCACACCTGAAGGACGACCATGAGCGCCCGCTGCTCGCTCGTCGTCAACGGCAAGTCCGTGCGCGTTTCCACCGGCGACACCCCGCTGGAAGCCGCTCTCGCCGATGGGATGATCGCTGCCACCCCCGGAGCCGGTGGCCAGGGCATCGGCCCTGCCCCACGTCGGGCTCAAACTCGCGCGCATCGCGGTGAGGCCATCAAGCTCTCACTACCTCGCGCGGCTGCCATAGAGCCGCCCGCTCGCCTCGTGCTGCCGAGCCGGCCTACCGCCGTACAGAAGCGGACCGGTACGGTCACCGAGATCACCGCCCTCGGTTCGCATACCTTTCAGGTCGTCGTCACGATCACCCGTCGGCTCGCCCTGGAGCCGGGACACGGGGTCGACGTCACCTTCGAGAATTTCGCGCCCGTCACCTTGAGCCCAACGCTGCGTGTCGACGGATCGGCCGAGCTCGACGAACTGGTGTTCCATCTGCGGCAGGATCGCGACGGATTCGGTCTTGGGCACGAATTGGTAGACGCTCTCGCTTGCGACCACCCGGTGAAGGTGAAAGGCCCTGTCGGCCGCGGCTACTACCGCGCCGGGGGCGGACGCCTCGTTCTCGTTGCGTCAGAGACCGGCTTCGCACCAATCTGGTCCATCGCCCATGCAGCGCGCTACATCGAACCGGCCCGCGAAATCATCCTGGTGGTGGGTGCGCGCAATCCCCTCGATCTCTACATGCGACCGGCCCTGGATTGGCTGCGTGCGACCGGCGTGACCCGAATCGTCACCGTATCGGATCGTGCCCGCCAGCGCCCGCCCGAAGTTCGTCCCGGTCCCCTCACCGCTCACCTGCCGTCGCTGCGCAGCACAGATGTGGTTCACGTTGCCGGGGACGCCTCGACGGTCGGGGCCGTCGAGGTGCTCGCTGCGACGACCGGTGCCCGGTGCCATCCGATCCTGATCGACGCCGGCATCTGACCCGGTATTCGTCCATGCTGAGGCGATCGAACGAAATGAGCTGCATCCCCCGGGAATGCAGCTCATTTGTTTTTCAAGATTGCGGCCGTGACCTGCCCGGGCCCATCTTGAGAACCGGGCAGACCGGGCGGATCAGCCGAGCCGAACCCGCCAGATTTCCTCGGCATATTCCCGCATGGAACGATCGGAGGAGAACCACGCCATCCGGGCGGTGTTGAGGATGGCCGTCCGCCACCAGGTCTTCGGATCACTCCAAGCCCGATCCACCGAGCGCTGCACGCGCCAGTAATCGTCGAAGTCGACGGTGAGAAGATAACGGTCGTTGTGGCGCAGGTCGTCGACGATCGGTCGGAAGCGGTCCGGCTCCTCGGGCGAAAAGCCTCCAGCCTCGATGAGGTCGAGAGCGGCTTTCAGGCGGGGCGAAGCGGCGATGGCGACCTCGGCGTAGTTCGGCTCGGCCATCCGCGCCTGCACTCCGGCCGCATCAAGGCCGAAGATGAAGATGTTGTCCGCGCCGACATGGTCACGGATCTCAATATTGGCACCATCAAGAGTGCCGATGGTCAGCGCGCCGTTGAGGGCGAGCTTCATGTTCCCGGTGCCGGAGGCCTCCATGCCGGCCGTGGAGATCTGCTCGGAGAGGTCAGCGGCGGGGATGATCGCTTCCGCCAAGCTGACCGAGTAGTTCGGCAAGAAGACCACCTTCAGGCGGCCCGCCACGTCCGGATCGGCGTTGACCACCTTGGCTACGTCACAGGCGAGTTTGATGATGAGCTTGGCCTGGACGTAGCTTGGCGCAGCCTTGCCGCCAAAAATCTTCACGCGTGGCGTCCAAGCGGCCTTCGGATCAGCCTTGATTGCCTGATACAGGGCAACGGTCTCGATCACGTTGAGGAGCTGGCGTTTGTATTCGTGGATGCGCTTGATCTGGACGTCGAACAGGGCAGACGGATCGACCGTGATACCGGTGCGATCGGCCACCACCTGCGCGAGAGCCGCCTTCCGCGCACGGCGCATGGCCGCGTAGCGGGACTGGAAGTTCGCGTCGGACGCGACGTCGGCCAAGCCGGAGAGCCGTTCCGGCGTATCGAGCACTTCCGGTCCGACCGCCTCGACGGCAAGGGCGGTGAGCTCCGGATTGGCGTTGTGGAGCCAGCGCCGGAAGGTGATGCCATTGGTCTTGTTCACGATCTTGTCGGTGTCGAGGGCGTGGAGCTCCTTGAACACCGTCGAGCGCATCAGATCGGTATGCAGGGCGGAAACGCCGTTGACCCTGCGCGCCCCCAGGAAAGCGAGATGGCCCATGCGGACCCGCTTGCCGTGGGTCTCGTCGATGAGCGACACGGCGGCGAGCTTCTCGGCGGAACCCCGGCCCTGCTTGCCCTGCTCTTCGAGGTGCATCCAGTTGATCAGGTAGATGATCTGCATGTGCCGCGGCAGCACGCGCTCCATCAGCTCGACCGGCCAGGTCTCCAGCGCCTCCGGCAGGAGCGTATGGTTCGTGTAGCCGAGGGTATGCGTGGTGACGTGCCAGGCATCCTCCCAATTGAACCCGTGATCCTCGAGGAGAAGGCGCATGAGTTCCGGCACTGCGATAGCGGGATGCGTATCGTTGAGCTGGATCGCGGCATGGTCGGGGAGCGAGCGCAGATCGCCGCGCTCGGCCGCATGCCGGCGCACCAGATCCTGCAGCGACGCCGAGGTGAAGAAGTATTCCTGCCTAAGGCGCAGCTCCTGGCCCTCGGCGGACGAGTCGCTCGGGTAGAGTACGCGGGAGATCGCCTCGGCACGGGCACGCCCCGCGACGGCGCCCACATGATCGCCGCCATTGAACCGGGCCAGATCGACAGGCACCTTGGCCTCGGCCTTCCAGAGGCGCAGCGTATTCACATGGCGTCCCCGCCAACCGACCACCGGCACGTCATGGGCCACCGCCCGAACCGTTTCGGCCGGATGCCAATGGCGGCGAATCACGCCGTCAGAGACCGCCGACATCGTGACATGGCCACCGAAGCCGATGGTGTAGGTCGCGTCGGGCCGCGGAAATTCCCACGGGTTACCCTCCGCGAGCCAGGTCTCCGGGGCTTCCTTTTGCCAACCGTCCTCCAGGGACTGCCGGAAGAGGCCGTGATCGTAGCGAATGCCATAGCCGATAGCGGGAATCGATAGGCTCGCCATGCTTTCCATAAAGCAGGCGGCGAGGCGCCCGAGGCCGCCATTGCCCAGCGCAGCATCCGGCTCCGCCGCTTCCACGTCGCCGAGCTGCACGCCAAGTTCGCGCAGGGCCGCGCGGGTGGTCTCGACGAGGCCGAGATTGTTCATGGCGTCGGAGAGGAGACGACCGATGAGGAACTCCAGGGACAGGTAATAGACCCGCTTGTTCGGGATCGACCCGTCGGCATCGTGGCAAGCATCGACGACCCGGTCGCGCAGGGCGAGTGCCGTCGCGGCGAACCAGTCGCGCTCACGTGCGGTCGAAGGCGTTTTTCCGATGGCGTAGACCAGCTTGGCCAGGATGGCCTCCCGCAGGTCCGCCACCGCGTCGCCGGATGACTTGCGCACCGGTCGGGTGCGTTCTTGCGCCATCGGCGAAGGCGATCGCTGAGCCACGTCCGAGGCCTCCGAGGAAACGGTGGCGTCGGAATTGTCTCGTCCGATGAGTTTGTCTTTCAGCACGTGTCAGTCCCCCTCTCGGCCGTGAAACTTGGACGCCGCTGACGGGATGACAACCCTGGGGCTATCATGCGCTCGGGCATTCCTGTTCTGCGTTCGGCCTCGTCCCCTCGTCTCGTCTCACGGACCGGTGCCGTATGGGCTGCACCGGACCCGCGATCGTCCTCTGGTCTGGTGTCCGATCGTCGCGCCGGAGCCGTTTTCCCGCACTCCACCCATCCTGAGAATTCGGTACCCCTTTAGGATGCGGAGCATTGCTTGTGCGAACGTGCCCTGTGGGGCCGCCGTCGAGACCACAGTCCTGCACCAGCGTTCAAACCTGCGTCACGGTGTCCGACAGTCCCAGCCAAACCGTGCGGGAATGAGACCACACCACGTTCGAATATTGTCTGAACGCCCTTCGGATCGAACGGGTCGCGCAGGGTCCCGTCTGCGGCTAGGGTCCGGCCCGGACGCGATCGGGACGCGTCGCCGGAGGATTGCATGGCGGATACGGTCTGGTGGAAGAGCGGCACCGTCTATCAGGTCTACCCGCGCTCCTTCCAGGATAGCGACGGGGATGGAATCGGGGACCTGCGCGGCATCACCCGCCGCCTCGACTACCTAGCCTGGCTCGGCGTCGACGCCGTCTGGATCTCGCCGTTCTATCCCTCTCCGATGGCGGATTTCGGTTACGACGTCGCGGATTACTGCGGCGTCGACCCGCTGTTCGGAACACTGGAGGATTTCGACGCCTTGGTGGCGGAAGCCCATTTCAGGCGGCTCAAGATGATCCTCGATTTCGTCCCGAACCACACCTCGATCGCCCATCCGTGGTTCGCGGACAGCCGCAGCGCCCGCACAAGCGCCAAGCGGGACTGGTATATTTGGCGCGATCCCGCTCCCGATGGAGGCCCGCCGAACAACTGGATCAGCAATTTCGGCGGCCCTGCCTGGACCCTCGACGAAGCGACCGGGCAATACTACTACCATGCCTTCCTGCGCGAGCAGCCGGACCTGAACTGGCGCAACCCGAGCGTTCGCGCGGCGATGCATGACGTACTTCGCTTCTGGCTTGACCGCGGCGTGGACGGCTTCCGCGTCGATGTGATCTGGCACCTGATGAAGGATGAGGGATTCCGCGACAATCCCGAGAATCCGGGGTTCAGCGCCGGACAGGCTGAGATCAATCGATTCGCCCAGGTCTACTCCGCCGATCGTCCGGAGATCTTCGATGTCATCGCCGAGATGCGGGCCGTGCTGGCGCCCTACGGGGAGCGCGTTCTGATCGGCGAGATCTACCTGCCCGTCGAGCGCCTCGTAGCCTATTACGGTGCCGATCTGGCAGGCGTCGATCTGCCCTTCAACTTCCAGCTTATCCAGACGCCCTGGAACGCCCACTCGGTGGCCGAGCTCGTAATCGCCTACGAGAACGCCCTCCCCCCTGGCGGTTGGCCAAACTGGGTGCTCGGCAACCATGACCAGTCCAGGATCGCGGCACGGGTCGGCGCCGCGCAGGCCGGCATCGCGGCGATGCTTCTGCTGACCCTGCGCGGCACGCCCACCCTTTATTACGGCGACGAGATCGGTCTCGCCCACGTGACCATTCCACCGGACCGCGTCCAGGATCCCTGGGAGCGCAACGAGCCGGGCCATGGCCGCGACCCGGAACGCACGCCGATGCAGTGGGACGACTCGTTCCACGCTGGTTTCAGTGCAGGAGAGCCCTGGCTCCCGTTGAGCCCGGATGCGGCAACCCGGAACGTCGAGTGCCAGTGCGATGATGCCCGATCGCTTCTCACCCTCTATCGCCGCCTCCTGCGCCTGCGCCGGGATCATACCGCCCTCTCGACCGGAGGATTTCGCAGCCTTCCCTCCTCAACGGCGTTCGTCTTTGCCTATGAGCGGCACGACGGTGATGCGACGCTCCGCATATTGCTGAACTTCAGTGCATCGCGGCAAACCATCATCGATACCGCCGAAGACGGTAGTACCTGGGCCATTCTCCTTTCGACGCGCCCGGACCGGCCCATTAGCCGGTCCGATGACGCTATGGTCCTCGAAGCCGATGAGGGTTTGATCCTGCTCCGGGACCCTGCCGGGGCTTACCCCCGACATCACGTCACCGTGTAAAAAGCGGGCACATTCGTCGCAAAACGAGAAAGTTCCTGGACGTGGCTTGAATTGTGCAACGCAACGGAACAATAGCCATCACGCTGCGTTCACGAGGTCGACGTCGATGCTGGGCTCTCGCTCTCCGTTCCCGCCCACCGCTCGACGCGGGAACGTATTCATGAGCGTGGCGGACCAGCAAGACCCCATCGACCTCCACCACAGCCCCAGATCCCGTCATCAACTCCAGCCCCGTATCCTCTTCGCTACGCCGGAGATGGCCGACTTCGTGAAGACGGGCGGCCTCGGGGAAGTCGCAGGCTCCCTTCCGCGGGCCCTGCGCAGGCATTACGATGTCCGCGTCGTGATTCCGGGATATCGACAGGTCATCGAGCAGTTCGATAACATTCCGGTCGTCGCACAGTTGCCGGCCCAGGCCGGCATTCCGCCCAGCGATCTCGGACTCGTGGAGACCACCGACGGGCTCAAAGTCTACGTCATCCTCAACGCAGACCTCTATCAGCGGGATGGGACGCCCTACGGCAACGCTCAGGGCGACTTCGGGGACAACGACATCCGTTTCGCCCGCCTGAGCCTCGCGGCCGCGGAAATCGCGCGCGGCATCGACCCGACTTGGGCCGCGGATCTGCTACACCTGAACGACTGGCAAGCAGCCCTTGCCCCCGCCTACCTCGCATGGAGCGGGTTGCGGGTGCCGAGCATCCTCACGGTGCACAATCTCGCCTATCAGGGCGTCTTCCCGCGTGAGGCCCTCGGGCGTCTCGGCATCCCCGAGGATGCCTTCCGGATGGATGGCGTCGAGTTCTACGGGCAGCTCTCCTTTCTCAAGGCCGGGCTCTATTACGCCTCGCACGTCACGACCGTCAGCGAGACCTACGCCCGGGAAATCATCACGCAGGAATCGGGCTGCGGCCTCGACGGCCTTCTGCGAACTCGAGCCGCGCAAGGTCGTCTCGCCGGCATCCTTAATGGCATTGACGAGAGCTGGGACTCCCGCACTGACCCGCATCTCGCCGCCCGCTTCGAGATCGACGACTGGAAGGGCAAGCGCGCCAACGCCGAGACCGTCCGCCGACAGTTCGGTCTGGCCGTGTCGCGCGGCCCCCTCTTTGCCGTTGTCTCCCGCCTCGTGCACCAGAAGGGCATCGATCTCAGCATCGGCGCGGCCGAGTCGATCGTCGCCGAGGGCGGCCAGTTGGTGGTGATCGGTCAGGGCGAGGGTCGGTTCGAGGGCGCGCTGCGCGACCTTGCCCGCCGTTACCCCTCCTCCGTCGGCGTGCATGTTGGCTTCGAGGAGCGCGATGCCCGCCGCATGTTCGCGGGGAGCGACTTTCTGCTGATGCCGTCCCGCTTCGAGCCCTGCGGCCTCGCCCAGATGTACGCCCAGCGTTTCGGGTCCCTGCCGATCGTTCACCGCACCGGCGGCCTCGCCGACACGGTCGAGGACGGCGTCACCGGCTTCACTTTCGGTGAGGCTTCCGCGCGGGGCTTCTCCGGCGCCATCCGGCGCGCTTTCGACACCTTCGCGCAAAAGAAGCGGCTGAACGCGATGCGTCGCCACGCCATGTCGCGTTCGTTCGGTTGGGACCAGGCCGCGATGAACTACGCCTCTCTCTACGCTCGTGCCTTCGGCAATACGGCCGGTCTGCGCCTGCGCGCCGCCTGATCTCGGTACGTCCACATCAATGAGACGAACACAGCCGGCGGGGACACCCGCCGGCTGTGTTCGTGTCTGCGGGTGCCACGTCCCATCCCGAAGGGCGGGACGAACGGCATACGCTCCTATCCCTCTCGGAGAAAAATCGTCGTCGCGAGGGGCGGAATCGTCAGAGACACGGAATAGGGCTGGCCGTGGCTCGGCACGGCTTCGGCCTGAACGCCGCCCATGTTGCCGACGTTCGAACCGCCGTAACGCTCCGCATCCGAGTTGATCGCTTCCCGATAGAAGCCCTCGGCGGGAACGCCGACCCTGTATCCCTCGCGCGGCACTGGCGTGAAGTTGGACACGACGACCGCAATCTCATTGGGCTCGCGACCTTTCCGGGCCCAAGCGATGACGCTGTTGTCCTGATCGTCAGACACCAGCCACTGGAAGCCACCGGCCTCGGTGTCCCGGCTATGGAGGGCTGGCGTCGCCGTGTAGAGATGGTTCAAGTCGCGGATCAGATCCTTGACGCCCTGGTGCAGCCCGTCTTCCAGAAGGTGCCAGTCGAGGCTCTGGTTGTGATTCCACTCCTTCTCCTGGCCGAACTCGCAGCCCATGAAGAGCAACTTCTTTCCAGGATGGCCCCACATGAAGCCGTAGTAGGCGCGAAGGTTCGCGAATTTCTGCCAGCGGTCGCCCGGCATCTTGCCGAGGAGCGAACCTTTCCCGTGCACCACCTCGTCGTGTGACAGCGGCAGAATGAAGTTCTCCGAGAATGCGTAGAGCAGACCGAAGGTCAGGTCGTGGTGGTGGTAGCGCCGGTGGATCGTCTCCTTCGAGACGAAGTTCAGGGTGTCGTGCATCCACCCCATGTTCCACTTGAATCCGAAGCCGAGGCCCCCCGTATAGGTCGGGTGCGAGACGCCCGGCCAGGAGGTGGACTCCTCAGCCACCGTCAGAGTGCCGGGTGCATGGGCGTAGGTTGCCTCGTTGGTCTTGCGCAGGAACTCGATGGCGTCGAGATTCTCGTTGCCACCGTAGAGGTTCGGAATCCACTCGCCCTGACGACGGGAGTAGTCGAGGTAAAGCATCGATGCGACGGCATCCACGCGCAGGCCATCGAGGTGGTAAAGCTCGAGCCAGAACCGTGCATTGGCGGCCAGAAAGCTGGATACTTCCGTCCGGCCGAAATTGTAGATGTAGGTGCCCCAATCCTGGTGGAAGCCCTGCCTTGGGTCGGCGTGCTCGTAGAGGTGCGTACCGTCGAACTGGCCCAGGCCGTGTGCATCGAGGGGGAAGTGGCCCGGGACCCAGTCGAGCATGACGCCGATCCCAGCCGCGTGGGCCGCATCCACGAAGGCGGCGAAGTCGTCCGGCGTACCGAAGCGACTCGTCGGCGCGAACAACGACACGGGCTGGTAACCCCATGATCCGTCGAAGGGGTACTCCGTGATCGGCAGCATCTCGATATGGGTGAAGCCCATTTCCTTCACGTAGGGAATCAGGCGTTCACCCAGTTCCTGGTAGGTCAGGTAGCGGTTTCCCTCCTCGGCGACGCGCGCCCAGGAACCGAGATGAACCTCGTAGATCGAGATGGGGATATGGCGCGGGTCCTTCGCCCCACGCGTCGCCATCCACTTCTCGTCGTGCCACGCAGGATCGTTCGTACCCTGGAGAACGGAGGCGGTCTCGGGCGGCTTCTGGGCCGCAAAGGCGACGGGATCGGCCTTGAGGGGCAGGAGCGATCCATCGGCGCCACGGATCTCGTACTTGTAGTGCGCGCCGGCCTTCAGGCCGGGGATGAACAGCTCCCAGATCCCGCCATTCTGCCAGAGCCGCATGGGATGTCGACGGCCATCCCAGTTGTTGAAGTCGCCAACGACGCTCACACGGCGGGCATTCGGCGCCCAGACCGCGAAGCGAAAACCGTCGATGCCGTCGACGGGGCGATGCTGCGCACCGAGGATGCGGTAGGTGACGTTACTGCCGACCTCGCGCAGGTTGTCGATGTCCTCCTGGTGCAGGGAGGAGCCGAATCCATAGGGGTCATGGCGCGAGCGCTCCACGCCATCCCAGGTCTCGACGGACAGTTCGTAGAGTGGGCGCCCCTCGCTCGGCAGGCGTGCGATGAAGAAGCCGTCCGGGTGCTTGCGCTCGAATGGGATGCGCCGGCCGCCCACGAGGAGGCTGGCGGATTTTGCCTCGGGCAGGACGGCACGGATCTCCCACTGACCCGGACCGACCTGATGGGGGCCCAGCACCGAGAACGGATCGCCATGGTTCGCCGCCATGATGGCGGCGATCGCGTCCGGGTGGAGAGAACCGGTCTCGGGCGCCGCCGCCTGCGGCGCCCGGGGGGCAACGGGCGCAACGTCCGCCGATTTTGAGGTGCCGGACGCTTGGCCCGTCCTGCTCGCGAACGTCTCGTCGATGCCCATCATTCAAACGCCTTTCTTGATCTCGTCCAGAATGTTGAGAACCCCACGGGCGGGGATTTCGATCCAGTCCGGACGGTTGTTGGCTTCGTAATCGACCTCGTAGAGCGCCTTCGTCAGCAGGGAGAGTTTGAGGAGGCGGCTCTCGGTCTCGGGATCTGTCACGGCGGCCCGGCTCACCGAGACGGCCTCGCGGTAACCGTCGAGGAAGGCGGCATCGATCATGCCGCGCCAGGCGATCGAGGCCCGACGGGCACGCTCCTCGGAATCCGAGAAGCGGGCTGCGATTCCGCGAGTTACGGTCTCGGCGCCGTACGCGAAGGAGCGCAGCATGCCGGCGACGTCGCGCAGGGGCGTCGATTTGATTCGGCGCTCGTCGGCGGCCCGCGAAGGTTCGCCCTCGAAGTCGACGATGATGAGATCGGCCTCGGCCGCCAGCACCTGCCCGAGGTGATAGTCACCGTGGATGCGGGTCTTCATGGCGCCCTGAGGTGCCTTGGCGGTGAGGGTCTCGATCGCCGCCTCGACCTCGTGGCGGCGACCCGCCAATTCGGTGCTCGCCGCGTTGGAGGCGCGGCCCGCGAGGCCGTCGAGACCGCGGAAGGCCCGCTCCGCCTGGCGGCGGGTGTCATCGCCGAGGGCGTAGAGGTCGGCGTGGTCGAAGGGCTCGGCCGCGAAGGCCGGGTCGTCGGTCTCGACCGCGAACGCGTTGTGCATCTCGGCCGTGCGGCGACCGAGGAGGATTGCCCAGCGCAGATGTGTCTCGAAGGCCTCGGCTGGGGACGGCGCTTCGCTCTCCGGAGCCAGCACTACGGTATCGAAGTCGCGGCGCAGGCCTTCCAGCATGAGCGTCCAGGCGTCGCCCTGGTTCGGCACGAACTTCTGCAGCACTGCGAGCGCCGTGCGGGTACCTCTTGCGTCGACGTGTTCGAGAACGCCAAGGAGCGCCGGCGTGTTATGGAAATGCGCGGTCTCGGTGAGGAAGCGACCGACCTCGATCTCCGGATGGATCCCGGTCTGCAGGCGGCGCAGGAGCTTGAGCATCATCTTCGATCCGATGGCGATCGAGGTGTTGCTCTGCTCGGCGTTGAGCGACCGGACTTCGCCGGCCTCGACGGTGACGTCGCTGTCGAAGGCGGAGGTGGTCGAGAACACGAGGCGCCCGGTCTCGGTGGGGATCTCACGACCCTCGCGCATGCTCTCGATCATCGCGACCGCGAAGCTCGGCGAAGCCGCCGCTCCGAGCAGCAGGCCGGTGCGCGGACCGCGGCGTACGCGGGCCACGGCGTGCTGAAGCATCGCCTCGTCCTCGCGGCCCTCATCGACGGCCACCGGTACGAAGTAGTCCTGCCGCTCGCCGGTGGAGAGGTGGACCGCGACGCGGGGCAGAAGAAACTTCGCCTCGCCGGTGCTGTCCTTCAGCGCCGCGCTGTCGGTGACCTGCACCGACTTGATGCGCGAGCCCTTGGCGGCGAACCAACGGCGGGTGGCGATGAAGCGCGGAGCGACGGTTCGTTCGAACGCCGTGCGCTCGCGCCCGGCCATCAGGGTCTCGATGCCGCCGGTGAGGACGAGGGTGAAGAGTTCCGGCAGTTCCGGCTGCGGGCCGATGCTCCCGGCGTTCGCCGCGCTGAGGGAGAACCAGTAGAAGCCGTAGGACGGCAGGGTGAGCAGGTAGGGTAGTTCGCCGATGGCCGGGAACTCCGAACCGCCGGTCAGCTCGATCGGCACAGCACTGCGGAGTTCCGATAGGTCGAGTTGCACCGCCTGCGGCGCCCGCGACAGGTTGGCGACGCAGAGGACGCGCTCGCCCTCGAACTCGCGAATCCAGGCCAGGACCTTGCGGTTCGAGGGATACAGGAACTGCATGCCGCCGCGGCCCAAAGCCACCGAATTGTTGCGGATCGCGATCATCCGACGCGTCCAGTTCAGCAGGCTGGTCTGCGACTGGGTCTGTGCCTCGACGTTGATCGCGTCGAAGCCGTAGATCGGGTCCTGCACGGAAGGCAGGAACAGCTTCTGCGGGTTCGCCCGCGAGAAGCCGCCGTTGCGGTCCGGCGACCACTGCATGGGCGTGCGCACGCCGTCGCGGTCACCGAGGTAGATGTTGTCGCCCATGCCGATCTCGTCGCCGTAATAGAGCACCGGCGTACCGGGCATCGACAGGACGAGGGACTTCATCAGCTCGATCTTGCGGCGGTCGTTCTCCAGCAGGGGTGCGAGGCGGCGCCGGATGCCGAGGTTGATGCGGGCGCGTCGCTCGGCGGCGTAGAACGACCAGAGGTAGTCGCGCTCCTCGGCCGTCACCATTTCGAGGGTCAGCTCGTCGTGGTTTCGCAGGAAGATCGCCCACTGACAGCCCTCGGGGATCTCCGGCGTCTGGCGCATGATGTCGGTGATCGGATGCCGGTCCTCCCGGGCGATCGCCATGTACATGCGCGGCATCAGCGGAAAGTGGAATGCCATGTGGCACTCGTCGCCGTCGCCGAAATACTGCGCGGTCTCCTCGGGCCACTGGTTGGCTTCGGCGAGCAGCATGCGGTCGGGATAGCTCGCGTCGAGCGCAGTGCGGATGGCCTTGATGACCGTGTGGGTCTCGGGAAGGTTCTCGCAGTTCGTGCCATCCCGCTCGATCAGGTAGGGGATCGCGTCGAGGCGCAGGCCGTCCACGCCCATGTCCAGCCAGTAGCGCATGACCTCGATGACCGCCTCGAGCACGGCCGGGTTGTCGAAGTTCAGGTCCGGCTGGTGGCTGTAGAAGCGGTGCCAGAAGTACTGCTTCGCGACTGGGTCCCAGGTCCAGTTCGAGACCTCGGTGTCGAGGAAGATGATGCGCGTGTCCGAGTATGGGGTGTCGGTGTCCGACCAGACGTAGAAGTCGCGCTCCGGCGAACCGGCCGGGGCCTCGCGGGCCCGCTGGAACCAGGGGTGCTGGTCCGAGGTGTGGTTGATGACGAGCTCGGTGATCACCCGCAGGCCGCGCTCGTGCGCGGCGTCCACGAACTTCCGGAACTCCTCCATCGTTCCGTAGGAGGGATTCACCTCGCGATAGTCGCCGATGTCGTAACCGTCGTCGCGCAGGGGCGACGGATAGAACGGCATCAGCCAGATGGCCGTGACACCGAGGTCGCGGACATAGTCGAGCTTCTGCGTCAGGCCCTCGAAATCGCCGATCCCGTCGTTGTTGGAGTCGAAGAACGACTTGACGTGGATCTGGTAGATGATGGCGTCACGGTACCATTGCGGATCGCTGCGATCGATCATCGCGTCGTTGCCTCATGCGTCGAGTTCAAGGGCGTGTCCGGGGCATCCGCACCACTCTCAGCGGTGAGACTGGCGAGCGCGGCGTCCGTCGGCGGGGTAGGCGCCGACAATCGGGCGACACGACGACGGCCCGCCTGGGCCGCCGGGTTTTTTGCTGACACGGGCACGCGGCTTACGCAACCCGGCTCGGGGCGCGAAGGCGCCAGATCACCGCCGAGCGCTCTGCGGGATCGAGAGCGATCCGGTGCGATTTCCCACGCAGCGCGAACTTGTAGCCGAGGAGCAGGTCCTCGACCTCGACCGCGCCGTCATCGGGCTGTCCGAGCAGCCAGAGCGGCACCTCGTAGGTGCATTCTTGACGGTTGCGCGGGTCGAGGTTGACCAGCACGAAGATGCAGTTGTCCCCGTCCGGCGTCACCTTGGCGTAGCCGATGATCTGCTCGTTGTAGGCGCCGGTGAAGACGACGTTGCGGAAGTCCCATAGGGCCGGGTTGTCGCGCCGGATCTGATTCAGCTTGATGATGTGGTCGCGGATGTTGCCGGGGCGGTGGTAGTCCCAGGCCTTCAGCTCGTACTTCTCGGAGTTGAGGTATTCCTCCTTGCCTGGGTAGGGCTCGGCCTCGCACATCTCGAAGCCGTTGTAGATGCCCCAGACGCTCGACAGCGTGGCGGCGAGGGTCGCACGCACGACGAAGCCCGCCCGTCCACTGGTCTGCAGGTAGATCGGATTGATGTCCGGCGTGTTGGCAAAGAAGTTAGGGCGATAATATTCGCCCATCTCTCCGGCTAGCTCGGTCGAATAAGCAATCAGATCCTGCTTGGTGTCGCGCCAGGTGAAGTAAGTGTAGCTCTGCTGATAGCCGGCCTTGGCAAGCTTCTTCATCATCTTCGGCCGGGTGAAGGCCTCCGCGAGGAAAATCACGTCCGGGTAGCGGGCATTCACCTCGGCGATCATCCACTCCCAGAACGGGATCGGCTTCGTATGCGGGTTGTCGACGCGGAAGATCCGGGCGCCGAGCTCGGCCCAGCCCATGACGATGTCGCGCAGCTCGATCCAAAGGGACGGCAGCGCGCCACCGTAGAAGTGGACGTTGGAGATGTCCTCGTACTTCTTGGGCGGATTCTCGGCGAACTTCAGCGTGCCGTCGGGGCGCCACTCGAACCATTCGGGGTGGTTCTTGATCCAGGGATGGTCGGGCGAGCACTGGATCGCAAAGTCGAGGGCGATCTCCATCCCGTAGGCGTGGCTCGCCGCCACGAGGCGGCGGAAGTCGTCGAGGGTGCCGAGATCCGGGTGCACGGCCTCGTGCCCGCCCTCTTCGGAGCCGACCGCGTAGACCGAGCCCACATCCCCGGGCAGGGCCTTGAGGGTGTTGTTCTTGCCCTTGCGGTTGGTCTTTCCGACGGGGTGGATCGGCGTGAAGTACAGCACGTCGAAGCCGAGTTCGCGGATCTCCGGCAAGCGTCGGATCACGTCGTCGAAGGTGCCATGGCGGTCGACGTCCATCGACTGGGAGCGCGGGAAAATTTCGTACCAAGCCGAGAATCGGGCGGCGAGGCGGTCGGCGATCACCGGCACCTTCACGGGATAGCGCGAGAGGTTGTTGCGCGGGGCATGCCGACGGATCAGGTGCGCGTTGGCGGGCGCAAGCATGAGGTCGAGCTGCGCCGAAGAGCCAGTCGGCTGCGCCGCGAGTTCGCGCACGAGCGCCTTCAGTCGGTCGCCGTCCGGGCCCTCGGCGTTCTCCACCGCGCCCATCACGAAGTCCACGCCCTCGATGGTCTCCAGACGGACGTCGACCCTGGCGTCGCGCTTCTTCAAGGTGTCGCGGACCCAGGACGAATAGCCATCGCGCCAAGCCTGGATCGTGAACTCGTAGCGGGCGTTGCGAAGGAGCGGGAAGTGACCGCCCCAGCGATCGTTGTCCACGAAGACCATGCGATCGGCCCGCCATTCGGTCTCGCCGACCACCCGCGAGAGAATCTCGGCGTCGATGATCTCGTGGCCGTCGCTGAAGATGTCGGCAGTGACGTGGACGCTCTCGCCGACGACGCGTTTGACCGCCGACCGACCGCCGTCGAGTTCCGGCATCACCGCCTCGATCACCACCCGTCCCTCACCGGTGGGCGTGCTCGGCTTCAGCTCAACCTGTACGTCCGCGCGCTCCGCGGCGAGAATGCGGACTTCTCCCGACGCCAGAGTCAGGGCGACGCCCGGGCGAAAATCGATGGGCTCCGCCTCAGGGGTCCGATCGACGAAATCGCCGAGCATGCCACCGGTCCGGGCCAGAAGGACGCCGGGCTCCACCGGCACCGGAGCCTCCGTCGGATTGTACAGGACCAGCGTGGCGCTGCGCGCGGAGGCGCCATGTCCGGTGTCGAAGCGCAGCAGAGCCGCGTAGGGCGCGTCCGGCGAGGAGATGCGCGCCTGGGCGCCCTCGACGTTGGCAGCCGGAAGTTCGGCCCGCAGTGCGTTAATCGCTGCGATCGAAGCCGAGATGTCGATTCCGGTGTTCGATTCCCGCGCTTCCGGCGTCGTGTCGACCACGTGCAGGGCACGCTGGTAGCCCCATTCGTACCCGATCGGTATCAGCACACCGGCCGAGAAGAACGCCGACAGCGCATAGCGCGCCGTAAGATGACGAGCGACGGCCGCCGCGTCGCCGTCGAGGTCAGCCGCAAAGCGGGCCATGTCGTGGTTCTCGGGGAAAGCGATCGAGGGCGCGATGACGCGCAGGCGCTCGTACTGGTCCAGCGCCCAGGATGCCTTCAAGTCCCACCAGGCGAAACTGTTGAAGAGGTAATCGAACCCGGCGCCGGCGGTGGATTGCGCCTCCTCGAAGGTGCAGCCGAGTGTCTCGGCCGCGAACAGGCAATCCGGCTCCAGCGCCTTGGCAGCACCGATGAGGTCGCGCCACACCGTAGCCGGGACCTTGTAGGCGGCGTCGCAACGGAAGCCCTGGACGCCGAGATCCTGCAGCCGATTGACGTAGCCCGACCAGAAGGCGGTGAGTTCGCGACGCGCACTGTCCGAATGATAGTCGAGTTCGGCAAGATCGCCCCAGACCGTGCGTATCGACGGATCGTCGGGGTCGACCGCGTAGGGGCTCTCGATCTGGCCTTCGGCATCCCGCACGAACAGATCCGGACGCTGGCTGGCAAGGGGGCCATCCATCGCAGTGTGGTTGATCACGAGGTCCGTCATCACGCTGAGACCGTGCGCCGCAGCAGCGGCGCAGAACCGACGGATCTGCTCGTCGTCCGAAGTTCCGTCCTGGTCGCGGAAGCGCTCGTCCAGACGGTCCGGATCGGCCACGGCGTAGAGGCTGCGCGACCCACCGGTCTGGTGGAAGGGATTGAGATAGACCCAGTTGAAACCGAGGGCGGCGATCCGAGGCAGTTCGGCGGTCCAGGCGGACACCCGGCCGACGAGAAGCGGGAAGAGGTTGTAGATGCGGGGCCCCTCGGCCCGGGGCGCGAGGGCGGCGGGAAGCGGCACCTGACCGGCGGCGGTCCGCTGGGCGGCGGTCGTTGCGGGACTGGGTGCGTTCATGCGTGCTCCATTTCGTCTCTGCGTGCACGGCTCTGGACCCCGGCAGGGACCGCTTGAACCGGCGAGCGGCTGTCCCGAGAAGGCGAAGCCGTGACGGGGAAGGCCGATCCCTCCCCCGTGTCGATCGTGTCGGTGCGCCCTCGCCATGCGAGACGCGTTCGACGCGCCGTCAGCGGATCCGCTTCAAGACGGCATAGGGCAGACGCGCGAAGGCCCGTCCGAGTTCGATCCGGCCATCCTCGGCAGCAATCTCGTCGCCGGTGACGAGATCGATCCAGGCCGAGGCCGGCGTCACCGCCACGCCCGTGCCCGCAAAAGCCTCACTCGACCAGAGGTCCTCGCCGACGAGGCCCGAGACAAGGCGCGGGACCGCCACGACGAGATCGCCTTCGCCCGTCGTCGCATCGGACCGTGTGAATGCGATGACATGCTCCGCCTGCGGACCGGACGCCGGAAGTGCCTGATAATCGGCGTCGGCGTAGAAGCTCGGGCGAGCGGCGCGATCGGCCAGAAGTCTGGCAAGAGTCGCCTGCTTGACGCGCCCGTCCGTCCAGTGTGCCAGCAGGTCGGCGGCGGGCAGGCCCTCCTCGAGCGCACGGGCCAGGGCCGGATAGTTCACGGGGCGCCGGTTGTCGGGATCGACGAACGAGAAATCCCAGAACTCGGTCCCCTGGTACGTGTCGGGCAGGCCCGGCAGGGTCGCCTTCAGCACGGTTCGGCCAAGACCGGCAATCATGCCGAGATGGGCAAGGCGCTTCGCGAAGGGGCGCAACTGAGCCAGGAACGCCGACCCCGGCGCGATGAGCTGAGCGAAGAGGGCGTGGACCGCGCCCTCGTAGTCCTCGTCGACGTTGACCCAGCTCGACCGGCGCTTCGATTCACGCAGGGCCTTCTCGGCATAGGCGTCGAGGCGATGACGGAAATCCTCGATCGCCACGGGATCGTCCGCGTCCAGAAGCTCCAGCGGCCACGCACCGAGGATGGCCTGGAAGAACATCCACTGGTCGTTGGCGTCCGGCACCGGCTCCTTGTCGATCACCGTCAGGTGAGGCTGGGCGAGGTTCGTCCAGGTCTCCCAGGCGGCGGCCCAATCCTGCGGGATTTCCGACAGGGCGAGCAGGCGGGAGCGGGCATCCTCACCGCGCTTGGTGTCGTGGGTCGCGGTTGTGATCATTGCGTTCGGCCAGTCGCGCGCCCGCGCCGCCTGGAGCGCATGGAAGTGCTCCGCGTCGAGGCCGTACTCGCCCGGATCGCCACCGACCTCGTTGAGGGCGAGGAGCTCCGCGAAACGGTAGAACAGCGTATCCTCAAGGCTCTTGGCCATCACCGGGCCAGTGAGCTGCTGGAAGCGGCGGCGGAAACGCAGGATCACCTCCGGGTCCGGCCTGCCCGGGCCCGTCACGTCGATGCGGCCGAG
This sequence comes from Methylobacterium sp. Leaf94, assembly GCF_001426045.1. Classification (NCBI taxonomy): domain Bacteria; kingdom Pseudomonadati; phylum Pseudomonadota; class Alphaproteobacteria; order Hyphomicrobiales; family Methylobacteriaceae; genus Methylobacterium; species Methylobacterium sp. Leaf94. The sequence goes on along the minus strand of NZ_LMRM01000023.1, from coordinate 223,565 downwards.
CATGGCGTCGGCGGCGAAGTCGTGCACGGAGCGGTCCGGCAGCGCGCTCCAGCGCTTGGCCTTCTTCACCGCCGTCTCGATGAGGCGGATATCCTCGTCCTCGACATCGCTCTCGTCGAGGTCGCCCGGCAGGTAGCTGCGATAGGTCGGGAAGCGGGCGATGGTCTCGATGAGCGCCCGCCGGATGGCGTTCACCGAGAAGTCACGCGTCCGCCGGTCGGCATCGGCCACCGCCTTGAGGTCGGAGGTCATCACCTCGAGCTCGGAGGCGAAGCTGATCTCGAGGATCTCGGCCTTGGCGGCACGAAGCATGAACTTGTAGGGCTCGTCGAACTGCGTCCGGCTCTCGTAGAGCCGGCGGATCTCGGCGCGCTTGCCCTTATCGACGAGAATACCGTCGAGCTGGTTCAGGACGTCGTAGCCGGTGGTGCCCGCCACGGGCCAGGGCCGCAGGCGCTCGCCGGGTTCGAGGATCTTCTCCACCACCACGTAGAAGCCCGGGCCGATGGCGGCCTGAAGAGCGCGCGCGTAGCCAAGGGGATCGGCGAGCCCGTCGATGTGGTCGATGCGCAGCCCATCGATCCGCCCGGCCGCGATGTGGTGGAAGATCGTCTCGTGCGATCGCCGAAACACGTCGGACTGCTCGACGCGCAGGCCGGCGAGGCCGTTCACGTCGAAGAACCGGCGATAGTTGATGTCGCTCGCGGCGATCCGCCAATGGGCGAGGCGGTAGGATTGCTGCTCCAGCAGGCGGTGCAGCGGGCCAAAGCTGTCGGGGTGCCCCTTGGCGCCGTTGAGAAGCTTCAGCGTGCGGCCGATCGCGGCCGCGATGGCTGGCGAGGCCTCGACGGCCTCCACGAGGCGATCCTTCAATTCCTCGGCCTCAGCCGGGAAGGCGCGACGGCGCTCGTCGGTCGTTTCCTCGCCCATGAGGCGCAGACGCTCGGAGATGCCCAAGACTTCCAGGGCAGCTGCGTCCTCGATGTCGCCGAGGGCCGCGAGCGAGCGGTTCAGGATCGTCGGATACTGCAACGGGCAGATCGGGAATTCGTGCTCGTAGTGCCAGATGCTAAAGGCCCCCTTCTCCGAGTCGAACTTCAGCGCCAGAGTCCCCTTCTCCAGGGCCTCGCCGTAGCGGTCGCCGAGGAAGGGCACCACAAGCTTGTTCTTGGCGCCGAGCCGTGACCAGTCGATGTCGAAGGCCTCGGCCGAGGGGGAGAGGCCACCCCATTCAAGCACGGAGAGCCACCAGGGATTGTCGGCGCCGCCCACGCCCATATGGTTCGGGACGATGTCGAGGAGGAGCTTGAGTCCGGCACCGTGCAGCGCGTCCGAGAAGCGGACGAAGTCCTCCTCGCCGCCGAGCTCCGGGTTGATGGTGGAGTGGTCGACGATGTCGTAGCCGTGCGTCGAGCCAGGCCGGGCCTTCTGGATCGGCGAGGCGTAAACGTGGCTGATGCCGAGCTTGGCAAGGTAGGGGACGATCTTCTCCGCATCCGCGAAGGTGAAATCCTTGTGGAACTGAAGGCGATAGGTCGATCGGGGGGGAGCCGATGCGAGGCGCGCGGCGCCCGAGCGCGGCCCGCGATCCTCGGCGGCAAGGGAGGCGGCGAGCTTGGCGAGGGGCCCCCCTGGGGCGGCGATGCTCTCCAGGGTGCGATCGAGCTTACGCCGCCAGTTCGGATAGCCTTCCGTCGAGCCCGGGACGTTGGCTTGGGACAGCTCGGACACGACGTCTTCGTACTGGACCGCCGTCAGCATGGACGGCGCGCGCCCAAGATAACGGGCAGCAGCCTCGAACGGCGCGGCCTCGGGCGGATCATAGCTCGGCAGCAACTGTTCGGCAGCGAGCGCCTCGGTGAGGCGGGCGCGCTCCTCGATGCGCTCGCGGCGCTCCGCATCGGCCCGCTCGGAATCGTAGAGGCCCAGCGCCTGACGCGTGTCAGTGTCGACGCCCCGCCACCATCCGACGAACGTCGGCAGGTCGTGCGTGGTGATGGCCGTGAGGGCATCGCGGGGATAGGCTGCCGGGGGCTTGAAGCGGGCGCCCTGATCGCGCTCGAAGGCGAGGATCCGGTAGCTCAGGATGCCGGCCTGCATCAGGGCGTCTGAGAAGCCCTCTGGCGCAGTGCCAAGATCTTCCGCGATCACGAGGCACTTGGCGCGGTGGCTTTCCAGGCGCAGGACCGCGAGCATCGGCTCGAAAGGCATCGCGACGTAAGCCCCCTCCTTGGCCGAGCGTCCGACCGGGATCAGGAACAGGCGCGCGAGCTGGAAGGCGTGGTCGATCCGGATCGCGCCGGCGTGGCGCATGTTAGCCACCACCAGGGCGCGGAAGGCCGCGAGCCCGTCGCGCTCCATCTCCAGGGGATGGAAGGCTGGCAGGCCCCAATCCTGGCCCTTCGGCGCTAGAAGGTCCGGCGGTGCCCCGATGGAGACGCCGTTCGCGAACCGCTCGGGATGCGACCAGATCTCCGAGCCGCCGCGGTCGGCGCCGACGGCGAGATCGCGGTAGAGCCCGAGACGCATGCCGGTGGCGAGCGCGGTGTTGGATGCGTCCTCCAGTTGGCGATCCGCAAGGTACTGCAGCCAGATGTGGTAGGTCACGGTCTCGGCGTGGGCCTCGGCGAAGGCGCGCACGGTGGGCGTCCCGTTGCGGCGCATCTCTTCCGGCCAGTCACCGAGCCACTGGGCGCCCTGTGCCTGATAATGCTCGGCGAGCGCCTCGAAGGTGCCGTGGGCTTCGAGATCCGGGCCGCCGGCGGCCCGGAAGGCGATAAAGCCCGCGTCCATCCCGTCGCGCGCCGCGGATTCCTGCCAGAGGGCCTGAAGCACCGGCGAGAGCACGGCCCAGATGCCAGCATGCTCGACGAGCTTGGCCTCGCGCAGGCTCTCCACGCGATTCGCCATGGAGGCGAGGAGAGCGGCCGCCTTCGAGCCGACGAAGCCCGGCAGGGCACCGGGCTCGATGAAGAGGGTCTCAAGAAAGAGCCGTGACGACGGCGAGTAGGGCGAGATCTTGGTGCGGTCGGTGGCGAACAGCGCGTGGACGGGGCTGAGGCCCAGGAAGGACGCACCGCGCAGGCCCGCAGCCCGCGCTGCCCGCCCCGCATCGGCGTAAGAGCCGATCCCGAGGTTGTCGGGTGAGCGCAGGCCATAGAGTTGTGCCGCGAGCCCCCAATCGCGGGCTCCCTCATCGGCGTAGGCCCGCGGGCGCCAGCAGCGCTGCGGCGCCGAGATCACCCAAGTATCCGAGCGATGCTCACCAAGTGCGACGGAGAGGCGGTGATAGCCGGGAGTGAGTGGCGGCAACTCGAAGCTGGAGCCCGTGACCGCGACACGACCCTCGCGGTGATGTCCACGCTCGTCGACCAGACGCCAGGACAAGGTCCCGCCGGCGCCTGCCACCTGGATCGGGACACTCGTGGCGCGGCGGGCCTCGGCTGGCAGCAGCGGCGGGATCAACCCGCTCCGCACGGCCGAGACTTCGGAGAGGCTCGCGGCGATATCCTCATCCGTCTCGGCGGGATAGCCGAGGGCGGTGATCATCCCGCGCCGGACGTCAAGAGCGGTCTCCACCGGCTGCCCGAAGGCGTCGGTGTAGCCGGCGGCGACGCCAAGGAGGTCGGCGAGGCGTTCGAGGTCGCGGCTCATCAGTTCACACCCGTCAGGAAAACACCCGTCCAAGACGGAAGTACGATCGATCCGTTGCCCGACCCGCTCGACCAGATGACCTGACCGCTCCCACGCTCGACGGTAAAATCCTCGCTGCCGACATTGGCCACGAAGCGAAGCCAGCCGCCCGCGTAGGTCCAGGTGCAGTCGACGATGTCGGGCCGCGGGAGGGTCGTCTTCGCGCCGAGGTAGCGGGTCTTCGTCAGCGGCACCACGCTCTGATGACGGATCTGAAGCAGGTTGCGCGTATCGGCGAGCACCGCGCGGTGCGGCGCATCCGAGCGCTCGGACCAGTCGATCCGCGAATCCGTAAACGTCTTCGCTTCGGTGGGGTCCGGGATCACCGACGTGTCGTCGGCGAAGGCGGCGAAGCTCTTGAACTCCCGGCGGCGGCCCTCACGAACGGCCTTGTTCAATTCCCCGTCCGGCGCGAAATCGACGAAAAACAGGAACGGCGCGGTCGCCGACCACTCCTCGCCCATCCACAACATCGGGATCTGCGGGCTGAGGATCAGCCCGGCCCGGGCAAGCGCAAGCTTCTGCGGATCGCAGAGGTCGCTCAGGCGCTCACCCAACGCCCGGTTTCCGACCTGATCGTGGTTCTGCAGGAAGGTGACGAAGGCCGAGGGCGGCAGGTGGGCTGAAGGCTCGCCGCGCGGATGGTTGTCGAGGGTCGGGAACGGCTCGCCCTGATAGGCGAAGCCTTCCGACAGGCAGCGAGCCAGATGCTCAACCGGCTTGTCGGCGAAGCTAGCATAGTATCCGGCATCCTCGCCGGTCAGCAGCACATGCCAGCAATGATGCAGATCGTCGGCCCATTGTGCGTTGTGCTGGATCGCCTCACCCTGCGGATCGCGCTCGAGCCAGCGGGCTTGGTTCGCTTCGTTTTCGAGAACAAGGTGAATGTGGCGGCCGGGCAGCCTTGCGCGGATCGTCTCAGCGAGTTCTCCAATGAAGTGCTTCTCGGAATCGTCGAGAATCGCATGGACCGCGTCGAAGCGGAGACCGTCGAAATGAAGCTCCTCGAGCCAGTACAGGGAATTCTCGATGAAAAAGTCACGGACAACGCGTCCGCTGGTCTCGCCGTCGAAATTGATTCCGGCGCCCCAGGGCGTCTGGTGTCGTTCGGTGAAGAAGGTCTTGGCGTAAGCGTTGAGGTAATTCCCAGCCGGGCCGAAATGGTTGTAGACGGCGTCGAGGAATACCATCAACCCGAGGGCGTGCGCCTTGTCGATGAGGCGCTTCAGGTCGTCCGGTCGGCCGTAGACGCTGTCCGGCGCGTAGGGCAGCACCCCGTCGTAGCCCCAGTTGCGGGTGCCCTTGAAGTCGGCCAGCGGCAATAGTTCGATGGCCGTGATGCCGAGGTCGCGCAGATCCTCGAGCTTGCCCTCCAGCGCCGCGTAGGTGCCTTGCGGCGTTGCCGTCCCGACATGGAGTTCGTAGAGCACGACCTCCTCCCAGGGGCGTCCGGTCCAGGCGCTGTCGGTCCAATCGTAGGCGCGCGGATCGATCACCTCGCTGAAGCCGGAGACGTCGTCGGGCTGAAACCGCGATGCCGGATCCGGTACGACGAGATCGCCGTCGATGCGATAGCCGTAGCGCGCACCACCGCCGGCGTTCGGAACCGTGAGCCGGCGCCAGCCTGCACCGGCTTCCGGCATCGGATGGTCGGCCCCGTCGAGCACCAGGCTCACTTCCTGGGCCGTCGGCGCCCAGAAGGCGAAGCGAACCCCGTCCTTCGTCACTTCGCTGCCGAAAGCCATGCTGTGGGCGCGCCGCATCAAGCCACCATCTTCCGTCTCTCGCACGCTTCGGGGGGACATGAGCGTCCGTCGCACCTTGCAGAAGCCGGCGCGCACCGTGTTGTTCCCTGCGGGATCACCGTCGAGGTAAGGCGTGGCTCGGCAGCGACAACCACCGGCCGAAAGAGTTTTGTGCACCGCACCGGCTTCTCGGCGTCAATACGGGCACGGTCCGACATTTGCCTCATGCGCGACGGACACGCTCGCCCCTGCTCTGAGATCCGAAATAAAAGAAACTGTTGCAGTCCTGGTCCTGGCGAGAGCCAAGCTCAATTTCGCCCGGAACGGTCACGCAGAGCGATGCTGGGACGCCGACGGCGCCGACGCCCACCCGACCTCCGAATGCGCTTTGCTACCGCTTTCGAATTCCGAACGCGAAGAGTTCCTCGAACAAGCGCGTCATGAGCTGTGCCATGAGGGATCGGCGGGATGAGCCCTCGTCCGAGCCCCGGCGACGATTTCGATCCGCCCTGCGCTTATCCCCGATACGCCGAAGACGGCCTCGCGCGCAGGACGTAAATTGCCTGCGAATCGAGGCGGATCCCGGCCCCAGGCGGAAACAGAGCCTGTCCGGCCGGTACCGCACCGGTCTGTTTGGTGGTGTCGAAAACGAGCGTCCAGGGGCCGCCGATGATCGGCGCCAGGGTGAAGTCGCAGGGCTCCTCAGCCGCGTTGACGAGGATCAGCAGGCGATCCGCCTGCGGTAGGTCATTCCCGATCTGCATGCCGAAGGCTTGCCGCTCGGAATCCGCCCAATCGCCATCTGCCATCTCAGTCCCGCCCGGGGCAAGCCAATGAACGTCCCGTAGAGGCCCGTCATCGACCAGTGCTCCAGTGAGATAGTCGCGCCGACGAAGGGCGGGCTGTTCGCGGCGAATGCGTGTCAGGTTGCCGACGAAGGTCGTGAGGCTGAGATCGGGATCGTTCTCCCAGTCCATCCAGCTGGTTTGATTGTCCTGCGCGTAGGCATTGTTGTTCCCGCGTTGGCTGCGCGAGCGCTCATCGCCCATAAGCAGCATCGGCACGCCCTGCGCGAGGAACACTGTCGCCAGGAGATTGCGCTTCTGACGGGCCCGCAGGTTAAGGATGACTGGATCGGTAGTCTCGCCCTCGACGCCGTAATTACGCGAGAGATTGTGTCCATGGCCGTCGCGATTGTCCTCACCATTCGCGAGGTTGTGCTTCTCCTCGTAGGCTACGACGTCGGCCAGGGTGAAGCCATCATGAGAGGCGGCGAAGTTGATGCTCGACAGCGGCCACCGCCCGGAGGCCGCGAAGATTTCGCGTGAGCCGGAGAGACCCTGCGTGACCTTGGCCAGGGTGCCGCGATCGCCGCGCCAGAAGCCCCGGATGCTGTCGCGGAACTGATCGTTCCACTCGCTCCAGCCGCGGGGATAGCCTCCGAGCTGATACCCCCCTGCGCCGATGTCCCAGGGTTCGGCGATCATCTTCACCTGGGCGAGGACGGGATCCTGCGCGACGGCCTGAAAGAAGGCCGCCTTGGGGCTGAAATCATACGGGTTGCGACCGAGACTCGTCGCCAGATCGAAGCGGAAACCCGCGACGCCGTAGGCGGTCACCCAGTGCCGCAGGGAGTCGAGGACCATCTGCATGACGCGCGGATGGTCGAGGTCGAGGGTGTTGCCACAGCCGGTACAGTCGATTTCCTCGCGGCGATTGTCCGGTTTCAGCTTGTAATAACTGGCGTTGTCGATGCCGCGGAACGACAGGGTTGGTCCGGTGTGATCGGCCTCCGCCGTATGATTGTAGACGACGTCGAGGATCACTTCGATCTCGGCGGCGGCGAGCTCGCGGATAGCCGCCCGCAGGCCGCCGATGCCGGCCGGGCCGCGGTAGCGTGGATCGGCGGCGAAGTAGTTCAGGGGCGAGTAGCCCCAGAAATTCACGAGGTTCTTCTCGACGAGGAAACGGTCGTCGGCGAAGGATTGAAGCGGTAGGAGCTCGATGGCGGTGACGCCGAGTTTCAGAAGATGCTCGATGATCGCCGGATGGGCGAGCGCCGCATAGGTCCCGCGTGCCGCCTCCGGCACGTCCGGATGGGTCTGCGTGAGTGCCTTGACGTGCGCCTCATAGATCACCGTCTGCGACAGCGGTCGTCGAACCGGGCTCACCGCGAGGTCGGGCACCTCCGGCGGCGCCACGATGCCACGTGGCATGAATGCGGCACTGTCGCGCCGGTCGATCTGGTCCGCGCGCTGGAGTCCGCGGCGGTGACCGTAGAGCGAATCATGCCAACGGATGCGGCCTTGAATGTCTCGGGCATAGGGGTCGAGCAGCAGTTTGGCTGGATTGAAGCGGTGGCCCTCAGCCGGATCCCAGGGACCGTGGACGCGGTAGCAATAGAGCTGGCCCGGGAATACGCCGCGCAGGTAACCGTGCCAGACGTCGTCGGTGCGACAGGGTAGCCGAATTCGACGAGTTTCGTGGCGCTCGCCAGGATCGAACAGACACAGGTCGACGGCCGTGGCATTCTGCGAAAACAAGGCGAAGTTGACACCGCGCCCGTCGAAATGCGCGCCGAGCGGCGCCGGCACACCGTCATCGACGCCGATCATGTGGTCAGTTGCAATCAAGAATCTGGTGTCGTCCCGGGTTTAGGCGTCGCCGGACGACGCCGACAGATCATTCCGCAGCGGCGGCGGTACGGGGCGGCTCACGCTCGATCGTTCGAAAGTTCTCGAGTTCCGCCATGAAATTGCGCGCCCACCAGTCAACATCCTCGCGCGTCATACGCTCGACCATGGGCTTCCAGCGCTCGAGGCGTTCACCGCGTGGCATGTAGAGCGCGGTACGAATCGCCTCCGCGACTTCGAAGCGGTCATAGGGATTGACGAGAAGCGCCTCGGGCAACTGTCGGGCCGAGCCAGCGAATTTCGACAGCACAAGAACACCGGGATCCTCTTCCGTCTGCGCGACGACGTACTCCTTGGCGACAAGGTTCATCCCGTCGCGCATCGGCGTAACGAGACCGACGCGTGCAGCCCGATAGAGGCCGGCGAGGACAGGACGGGGATAAGCCTTGGTGACGTACTGGATCGGCGTCCAGTTCGGCTCGCCCAGTGTTCCGTTGATGTGTCCGACGGTCTCGTTCACCTCGCGGCTGAGGTCCTCGTATTCCGGAACTTCGGTCCGGGATTTCGGGGTGATCTGAAGATAGACCACGTTCCCGCGCTGGTCCGGGTTGGAGGCGAAGAAACGGTCCACCGCCTCCATCCGCTCCGGCACACCCTTGGAATAATCCAGGCGGTCGACGCCGATCAGCAGCTTGCGCGTCCGCAGGCCCGCCATCGTCTCGCGGACGGTACGGTTGGACCCGGCATTCTCGGCCGCTTCCTTGAAGCCGGCCACATCGATCCCGATCGGGAAGCTGCGGATGCGCGTGCGGCGGCCGTCCACCATCAGGGAACCACCGCCGAGGGGAATCGCTCGAAGCTCGTCGATGAGATTGCGTGTCAGGTTGTGGACGTCCGGATCGGTCTGCAGACCGATCAGATCGTAATCCGCGATGCCGCGTAGAAGATCGCCACTGGCGGGGAGCGTGTTGAACACGTCTGCCGCCGGCCACGGGATGTGATGGAAGTATCCGATCGGATTGGCGATCCCGAGCCCGCGAAGCTCGGAAGCCAGGGGCAACAGGTGGTAGTCGTGCACCCAAATGATGTCGTCGGGTTCGACGAGGTTCGCGAGAGCTCGGGCGAAGATGCGGTTCACACGCTGATAACCGGCATAATCGGAGCGCGAGAAGGCTCCAAGGCCGAGCCGGTAATGCATGATCGGCCAGAGGGCGCGGTTGGCGAAGCCGCTATAATACTCCCGATGGTCCTGCGGTGACAGATCGACCACGGCGTAACTGATATGCCCCCGATCGATCAGGGTCGGTTCGCTGGATGGATTCTCGACGACATTGCCACTCCAGCCGAACCAGAGGCCTTCATAGGCGGTGAACGCCTCTTTGACGGCCACCGCGAGGCCACCTGCCGCAACGGCTTTTCCCCCTTCCTCGGGGATTGCAACGCGGTTCGATACGATGACGAGACGTGCCACGAAGCCGGCTCCGGTCCTCACGGGTCCCGCGCAGAATTGCGCGCGACCAGACTGATACATTGGGTGAACGCGCGGAAGCCGAGCGCGATCCGTCGGTGCAGCCAAGCGCGTTCGATGGACCCGGGTCAAGACCTGAATGCGTGGGGTTCACGGCAAACAAACCCACTTCAAAACCCGTTCTGTCTCATTCCGGCGCCTGGCGTTGCATTTCGCAGACATCGTCGAACACCCTACCGAACACCGCAACGCTCAAGCTTTCGCGCCTTGCCAGACCGCGGCTGAACGGAGCCTGACGCCGGTCGTCCCAGGCCTCGTCCGAGACGCTGTAGCCCAAGGCGGAACCCTGTCTCTTCCGCTGCTGTTTAACCGTCGCAAATGCCGTTTCTTTTCAACTCGTGCCGAGGAGTATCACCGTGACCGCAAACCAACCCCCAGGCCCCATGGGCGCGGAGCCGGCGAACCAGGCGGCCGATTGGAAGGCTCTGCGCGGCGATGTCGAGGGGATCGCGGATGTTGCGGCGGAGCGTGGCCGCAGCTTCGTCGAAGCGGCTCGTTCGCACGCAACCGACTACATCGACCAGCGCAAGGGCGACGCCGCGCGCTCCGTGACCGACCTCGCGACGTCCGTCCGGGAGTCCAGCAAGACCTTCGAGGCGCAGCCTAACATCAGGGCCTTCTTCGATAGTGCCGCCGATGGTCTCGAGCATCTCGGCACTTCGATCGAGGAACGCAGCTTCTCGGAATTCTACGAGGATGCAGAAGCGTTCGCACGGCGCGCTCCCGTGGCGGTTGCGGTCGCGACTTTCCTTACCGGCTTCGTGGTGGCCCGCTTCATCAAGTCGACGAGTGCCGCACCTCTGAACAGTACCCATCCGACCTCCCATCGCCTCTGAGGACCGTTCGATGACCACCGGTCCGCAATCCAGTATCCAGGGCCTGATCGGCGACGCCCTGCGGGAAACCAACGAACTTGCGCGGAAGGAGATTGCCCTCTTCCGCAATGAGATGACCAGCAACGTCCGAGCGCTGTTCATCGGCCTTGGGCTCCTCGTCGGCGCCGCCGTCTTCGGCGTCGTCGCTCTCTTCGTCCTCGTCGACGCCTTGGTGAAATGGCTCGCCACCATGGTTCACTCGGAGGCCCTCGCCGCCTTGATCGTCGGCGGCGTCCTCCTCGTCGTCGCTGTGGCGCTTGCCTTGATCGGGCGAAATGCCATGTCGCTCTCGACCCTCGCCCCCGTGCGCACGACCCGCCAAGTCCGCGAGGACGCCCGTACATTGTCTGAGAGGGTCTCGGGATGACCGAATCGTTGAACGATCTGGAGAAGGACATCGAAGCGAGCCGTGCCCGTCTCGACCAGACCATTGACCAAATTCAAGAGCGGCTTTCAGTCTCCAGCATCGTCGACGAGATGCTAGGCAACGCTCGGCGTACGCCGCTCAGCGGCGCCTATGATGGGGCTCTGGAGGCGGTGCGGCGCAATCCGGTTCCGGTGCTCCTCATCGCCGCCGGAGTCGGCTGGCTTATCCACCGCATGTCGACCAACCAGACGACGCCGGGAATCCGCCGGCGCGCGCGCCTCGCGGTCGACGGCCTTCCGGTGACGAAGACGGGCGCCGACCGCGTCTACGATCCGGATCTTCCGACGCAGCATCCCGTCAACCATCTCGCCGGCGAAACCCAGATTTAGGCCCTCGCGGACAACCGCACGTGACCCGATCCAGCCCATGCGGCCTTCGGCGACTCTCAGGAGCAACCCATGAGTTCGACCCAGAAACCCGGTGACGAGCACCGCTCGCTCCCCGACGATATCGCTCTCGCCGCCGGAATGCCGCGCGGCCATCAGGCCGAAGGCTCCCTGCACGATGTGCCGAGCCCGGGCTCCCACCACTCCGGCACCGAGGCACACAGCATCTACACGACGGAGGGCAGCCATGGTTCCTCGACCACCGACGAGGTGAAGGCCCGCGCCAGCGACCTCCGCGACCGCGCGGCTGAGACCGCAGGCGACGTCCGCGGCCGCGTTTCCGACACGGTTCAGGACCTGCGTGAACGGGCTTCGGATGTTTACGACGACGCCCGAGGCTGGGCATCGGACACCCGCCAGGAGGGGCGCCGCCGCATCGACGATCTTAGCGAGCGCAGCAGTGCGCGTCTCCAGGATGGCCGCTCGGCCGTCGAGGACTTCGTATCTGAAAACCCACTCCTCGTTGGCGTCGTTGGACTCGCGGCCGGTCTCCTCATCGGCGCCCTGCTTCCACGGACCCGCACCGAGGACGAGAATGTCGGTCCCTGGGCGGACGAAGTGCGTGACCAGGGCCTTCGCTACGCCCGCGACGTTACCCATCGCGGACGGGACTTCGTCGCGAGCGCCCTCGATCCAGAGAACCTCAACGCCGCCGTTCAACGGGCCGCTGGCAACGAGCAGCCGGAGACCGGCGCTCCCGCACAAGCTCGGTCACCGTCCTCCGCGCCCAAGGCGCACTGATCGATCACGCGGATCTTTCGCGTCAGGCACGAAAGGGGCGGCACACAATCGTGTCGCCCCTTTCCACATCGAGAATTTCGAACGACTCGACGACGCGGAGCCCCGCCGGTATCGCAGAGCCATGAAGATTGCCGACTGCGAGATCCTAATTTTGCCGGGCTATGCCGGCTCTGAAGACGAGCATTGGCAGGCTCGCTGGGCCGATCGACTTTCCACGGGTCGAATCGTTGTACAAGACGACTGGCATCACCCTGATGCTCAAGCTTGGCGCGCGCGGATCGTCGGGGCTGTGAACGGCGCGACCCGCCCCGTGATCCTGATCGCGCACAGCCTCGGCGTTGTGGCCGCGGTGCAGGCCGCCTCGGACTTCGCGCCGGGCGTTGTGCGCGGTGCGCTTCTCGTCGCCTTCCCGGACGTGGAGACGACGCCGAACCTGCCCGCCAGCGTCACCGCCTTCGCACCGGTGCCGCGCTCTCCCTTGCCCTTCCCGTCCCTGGTGGTCGCCAGCCGCAACGATCCCTATTGCAGCTACGCCCGTGCCGAGGACTTCGCTTATGCCTGGGGTGCCGTCGTGGTCGATGCGGGGGAGGCCGGGCACATCAACGTGGCGAGCGGGCACGGTCCCTGGCCGGAAGGCCTGATGCGCCTCGCCGGCTTCATGAAGACCCTGTAGCGATCAGCCCTTCGCCTCATCCGTCAGCGGCTTGAGCAGTTCGCCCGCCACGTCCGAAAGTCGCGGCGGCGCCTCACGCACGAACGGCAGCGGCCGGCAGACCGCCAGCGCGGCAAGGCCGAAGCGAGCCGTCATTAGGCCGTTAAGGACACCCTCGCCCAGCTTCGCCGAGACGCGGGCGGCAAGGCCGAGGCCGAGCACCTGCTGGATCATACTCTCGCCGACCGCCATGCCCCCCGTCACGGTGAGATGGGCGAAAGCGGCACGCGCCAAGCGCAGGAAGCCGAAAAAGCCCGGGCGTCCGCCATAGATCGTGGCGATCCGGCGCAACAGGCGCACGGCGGCAAAGATCACGAAGGCGACGTCGACGATGGCACGTGGGCTCAGGGCGGTCACCGCCGACACCTGCTTGGCCGAGGCCGCGATGGCGTTGCGAGCCTGGCGATCGAGGGGCGCGAGCAACTCGTGCTCGGCGAGGCCGATGCGGTCGTCCACATCGAGGATCGCGTCGCCGAGGGTGGCGAGACGAGCACGGCCCGCCGCCAACGCGGTACGCTCGGCGTAGAGACCCGTCAGGTCACGCACAACGGCCTGCGCGGCGGAATGGTCGCGGGTGGCAATCGCCTCGATCGCCTTGGCGCGGACCCGCTCGATCTGGCGCTCGTGCCAGATCCCCGACAACTCCCGGGCGACGAGGGCTAGGAATGCGACTGCCGCGACGGCCAGCAGGACCAGGGCGACGGTGCCGAGCCAGGGGGCGGCGCTGAACAGGTCTGCGATCAGGCGCTCCACCGACAACCCGACGCCGAGGGATACGAGACCTCCGAGAGCGATAAGAAGCAGGCTGAGCCACGGAGCGCGCGCCTTGGGGGCGACAGGCACCGCAACACCGTCGGCCGCATCGACGACCTCGAAGGGCTCCTCGACGATTCGGACATGGGCCGCCGCCGCGGGAGACGGCGCAATGCCGTCGGTGATCTCCTCGGATCCGCTCGGCGGAATGCGAAAGGCACGGGGGCGGTTGCTCGAGCTCATGACTGGGACATCCCGGAGGTCTTAGACGAGTTTGTCGCCGATGAGGAACTGCATGGCGCGGTCGAGCCGGATCTGCGGCAGGTTACCAGGCCGGCCGAGGGCATCGGGTTTCACGAGGGGCGGTCGGAAGCGGGGAAACCGTAAGGACCCGGGAGGGACGGCTCCTTCCAATACCAATTCCGGGCGCTGCGGCAGCTCACCGGGGAAGATCGCCGCCTCGCTCAAGCCGTCGAAGATCTCGTCCCCGACGCGCTCGCCCGCTTCCGGCGTACCGGATACGGCACGGAGGATCTCGTCTCCGTCATGCACGGTGGTCTCACGCGTTGCCCGGACCGAGGCCAGGGCGACGGTGCCGACCCGTGCGCCCGCCGCCTCCGTCCGCCGCATCGCCCGCGAAACGAGCAGCCGTAGCAGGGCGTCGAGGCGATCGTGGCTCGTCTGGTGCAAATGGTCAGCCTTTGTGGCGGCGAACAGGATCCGCTCGGCGCGTGGCGCAAACAGCCGGGACAGAATCGTGTTGCGCCCGATGCGGAAGCTGAGAAGCACGGCATCAAGCGCCTCCTCGAGCTCGGCCAGCGCGGCCGGTCCGGCATCCACCGCCGCCAGGACATCGACGAGGACGATCTGCCGATCGACTCGCTGGAAGTGGTTGCGGAAGAACGGCTCGACGACCTTCGCCTTGTAGGCTTCGAAGCGGCGTTCCATCAGTCCGGCGAGACTGTCCGGCGCCAGGATCTCAGGCAGGTTGTCGAGAGGCGCGAAGGTCAGGGCCGGCGAGCCGGCGAGATCGCCAGGCATCAGGAAGCGTCCGGGCGGCGTGGTCGCCACGGCTTCGGGACCAGCGCGTAGGGCCGAGAGATAGGTCTTGAAACCGGTGCTGGCGCGCTCGGCCACCACTTCGTCAAGGGCGCCGTGCGGGTCGAGACCCCTCAGCATCTCGAGCCAGGGCGCGGCCATCGCTCCGCGGCCACTTCGGCGCGTGCCCGCGATGGTGGAGCGCGACCAGGCGGTGTAACTTTGATCGATCAGTGCGAGGTCGAGAAGCCACTCACCCGGATAGTCCACAACATCGAGCATCAATGTGCCCGGACCGGAGCGCCAGCCTCCGGATCTCTCATACTCGATGGCGAGGCGGAACTGGCTGATCCGGTCGGTCGAGCGTGGCCAGAGTCGCTGCTCGATCAGGGCAGCGTAGTGGTCCTCATAGGGAAAGCGCGGAATGTCGTCGTCCGGCTGCGGCACGAGGCGCGCCCGGCGCAGGCGGCCCTCGTGGGCCGGCGCAAAGGCCGGAAGGGCATGGGCTTCGACGAGGTGATGGATCAGGGCCGTCGTGAAGACGGTCTTGCCCGATCGCGCGAGACCGGTGACGCCGAGCCGCAGGGTGGGCTGGATCAGCAGGTCGCTCGATGCCTCGGCGAAGGCCTTGACCGCGGAACCCGCACGCGCGGCGAAGCTGTTCATGGCAACCTTCTCATGGGGCGGGTTGGGGAAGGCGAGGCTGGACGCCGCAGCGATGTCGCTGAGGTGGCGCGACCACGACGCCGCTGCAAGACGTGCGGGTCAAGCCTCGCTGCTCAGGGTGCCGTGACCGGTGCGTTGGCGGCGGCAAGGGTGTTGGTATCGAGACGCTCAATGGCGGTCTCCACCAGGGCCGGGGCAGCGCGCAAGGCCCCGAGCTCCACGCTCGACATCGCCTGCATGACCGGGCGCAGGTTCGGCAATGGACGTCCGTCGGGTCCGAACAGCTCGAGGTCGTCTTCGACTTTCAGGCCGACGCTGGCGGCGATCCGCGTGGCATAGTTACGGATGCGGGTCTCATCGTTGCCGCAGACCGGCGCCGGCACGCTCAGATCGAGAAGCGGCAGGCTCGACGCGCCCGCCGCAATCGCCGGCAGAGCGGCGGACTCCGCCACGAAACGCTCCTGCAGACGCGCCACCGACTCGGCTTTCGTAGGCGGCACACGCTGTTGAGCCGTCGATGCGGCGCTCAGAACAGCGCTCGGCTCGACGAGAAGCACGGATGGCCTGGCGATCATCGTCGAGGGCTTCACCAAAATTTCGGAAGGGCGGACCAGCAGTGCCGATTTCGATGGCGTCGCCGCTGCGAACTTCGCGGAAGCTGGACCTTTGGCTGTCTCGCGCACCGGGCTCGGACGCCCCCGTAGGCGCGCCAGGGGCGACCAAGGCTGAATCCGCAGACGGCCGCCCCGTCCCACAGTGGCCGCGCGGGAGATGCCGCCGCGCGAATGGCGAGCCAGGAAGCGGGCCCGGAGCGTGCCGCCGATCCCGCGGGGCGCGACCTCCGGAGAAATCCTCGTGCCTGTTCGACGGCTCGCGAGGGGTGCGACCGACCCGCCGATCCGGCACTCTGCGGGAGCCCAGCGCCGCACGATGGCGAGGGCCGACCGGCGGCCGAATTCACGATAGTAGCGCCGGAGCAGCTGCGCCGCCGCATCGGCGCCATCGGCCGCGGTGGCGAATCCGGTATGACCCTCGCTGTCCGCGCCGATCTCTCCGTTCCAGCGGGCCTTCTTGATGCACCAGTAATTGTTCAGCTTGACGCAACGGGCGACGAAGGCCGGGGCGCCGGACGTGTAGCGGGCCACTAGAGCGAGTGAGGCTGGGCGCAGGCTTTCGGCTGCCTCATAGCGCCAGTTCGAGACGGCCCGGCCCTCGGATTCGAAGACCGGGAAGGGCGCAGAATTCCTTTCGGATGCCGCAGATGCCATCCGCCAGCGCGTCGCGTCCGGTCGAAGATCTTCGATCGTCCCCTCCAGGCGCGGCAGCAGCGTCGAGAGGACGAGGAGCGTGGTCAGGAGCACGGGATCTGCGAAGCTTGTTCGGGATCAGGGCAACGGCGTCCGGGCCAGAAGGGTTCAATCCGCGATGTCGATGTCCCTCGGGGCGACGAACCGCTCCAGCCGTCCCATCCCGGCAGCGACCGCATTCCAGGCGTCCCCGTCGAAATCCAGGACCACCACGGAAGCGGTGGGAAACTCCAGCGCCAGCCGCTTGCGTCCGTCCTTGTCGCCGGAGCCGGCCAGCCGCATCGCCAGATCCTGCAGGCCGGGATTGTGACCGATCATCAGGAGGCTCCCCACCATATTCGGCGTCGACCGCACGATGGCGAGCAAGGCCGTTTCCGGCGCCTCGTAAATCGATGGGACGATCTCGGCCTCGGGCCCCTGCAGGGCGCTCTGTATCGCATCCCAGGTCTCGCGGGTGCGCTGTGCCGGAGACACGACGACCGCCTCGGGAATCAAGCCTTCGGCCGAAAGGTACGCCCCCATCTGCGGGGCGGCGCGCTTGCCGCGGTTGTTCAGCGGGCGATCGAGATCGGCGATGCCGGGCGGACGGTCGGACTTGGCGTGACGCAGGAGGATCAGGCGACGCATGCGGGCTTGGACTTTCAGGTGAATCCGACGACGGGATGCGGGGTATAGGGCGCTTCGAGGGCACTCACCTCCTCGCTCGTAAGGTCGAGATCGAGAGCCGCGACGGCATCCGCAAGATGGCTCGGCTTTGACGCGCCGATGATCGGCGCGGTCACCACCGATTTCTGGAGCAACCAGGCCAGGGCGACCTGGGCGCGCGGCACGCCCCGCGTGGTGGCGATGGTCGAGACCTGAGCGACGATGGCCCGATCGGCCGCATCCGCGGAGGCGTAGAGATGCCGGCCGACCTCGTCGCTATCCTGACGCGCGCTGCGCACATCCCAGTCGCGGGTCAGCCGACCCCGGGCCAGAGGGCTCCAGGGCAGCACCGCGATGTCCTGGTCCAGGCAGAGCGGCAGCATCTCGCGCTCCTCTTCCCGGTGCAGCAGGTTGTAGTGGTCCTGCATCGTGGCGAAGCGGGTCCAGCCGTGGCGGTCGGCCGTGAAGAGCGCCTTGGCGAACTGCCAAGCGTACATCGATGATGCGCCGATGTAGCGGGCTTTTCCGGCCTTCACCACGTCGTGGAGCGCTTCCAGCGTGACCTCGATCGGCGTCCCGTAATCCCAGCGGTGGATCTGGAAGAGGTCGACATAGTCGGTGCCGAGGCGCTTGAGACTGGCATCGATGGAGGCGAAGATCGCCTTGCGCGAGAGTCCACCGGCATTGGGCTGGCTCTTGAGAGGAAAGAAACACTTGGTGGCGAGCACGACGGCGTCGCGGTCGGCATAGTCGTGCAGGGCGCGCCCGACGATCTCCTCACTGGTGCCGTCCGAATAGGCATTGGCGGTGTCGAAGAAGTTGATGCCGAGATCGAGCGCCCGCTTGATCATCGGCCGGCTCTCGTCCTCGCGCAGGGTCCAAGGATGGGGACCGCGCTCGGGAACCCCGTAGGTCATGCAGCCGAGGCAGAGAGGCGAGACGTCGAGGCCGGTGCGGCCGAGCTTCTTCAGATTCATCGGAAGCGTTCCACTGGAGACGAACCTTGCGCGGGCCGCCCGATCTATTTGGGTTCCGCCGATGCGCCGGGCCAGGGGCCGACGCCCGATGGTGCGGCTTAGTTACCGCGCTGCTCGCGCCGCATGAGGAAGGCGAGCTTCTCGAACAGCCCGACATCCTGCTCGTTCTTCAGGAGCGCACCGTGCAGCGGCGGGATCAGCTTGCGCCCATCGCGTTCGCGCAGGGTCTCGGGCGCCACGTCTTCGGAGACGAGAAGCTTGAGCCAGTCGAGTAGCTCGGAGGTCGAGGGCTTCTTCTTCAGACCCGGGACCTCGCGGGTCTCGAGGAAGACGCGCAGGGCCTCCTCGACCAGACGGTGCTTGATGCCCGGATAGTGTACCTCGACGATGGCCTTCAGGGTCTCGGCGTCGGGGAACTTGATGTAGTGGAAGAAGCAGCGCCGCAGGAAGGCGTCCGGCAGCTCCTTCTCGTTGTTCGAGGTGATGATGACGATCGGGCGCCGTTCGGCCCGAACCGTCTCGCCGGTTTCGTAGACGTGGAATTCCATCCGATCTAGCTCGGTCAGGAGGTCGTTCGGAAATTCGATGTCGGCCTTGTCGATCTCGTCGATGAGCAGCACCGGACGCTCGGGGGCGGTGAAGGCCTCCCACAGCTTGCCGCGCCGGATGTAGTTGCCGATGTCCGAGACGCGCGGGTCGCCGAGTTGGCTGTCGCGCAGGCGCGAGACCGCGTCATATTCATAGAGGCCCTGCTGCGCCTTGGTGGTCGACTTGACGTTCCAGGTGAGGAGTGGCGCACCGAGGCCCTTGGCGATTTCCTCGGCCAGCACCGTCTTGCCGGTACCGGGTTCCCCCTTCACCAGCAGCGGTCGCTCCAGCACGATGGCGGCGTTCACCGCCGTGGTCAGGTCGGAGGTCGCGACGTAGTCGGCGGTGCCGGTGAAGCGCATGGCAGAACTCGCGGGATGAGGACGCTGAGACATCCGGGGTAAGAGCGCGGCCGGGATCCCAGCAAGGCACCGTCCGCGGCCGACGAAGACCGGTCGTGCTAGAGCGTCTTTCCGTCGTGCCAGACGCAGTTCGATGCCAGGATGCCGAGGTTGACGTCGGATTTCTGCGGTTGGGGCAGCGTCTTTCCGTCCATAGCGAGATCGATCTTGATCTCGACCTGCCCCTTCGCCTCGTTCTGGCGCCGGGAGAAGTAGCAGTATTGCTGGAACGGCTGGTCTTCGTTCGCACGAAAGTTCCAGCCGGTGACGATTTGGCCGTCCATGTAGGGCACCTGCTTGAACACGGTGAAGGTGGTGTTCACGGGGGCCTTCGAGGCCGGCGCGGCGTCGTTGCCGAGCTGCGCCTTCGTCGGAATCGGCGCTCCACCCGCCTTCGGCACCCCGCCCTCGAGCTTGAGGACGTTATCCGTCAGTGTGACCTCGCCCTTGGTCTTCAGGGTCACGTCGGACAGGGCCGCCTGCATCGCGGCCGCAATCTTCTCCGCCGCCGAATCGAACTGGTTCATGTAGGCATAGCCGTAGGACGCCGCGCCGAGTCCGGCGCCGGCGAGAAGCAGGAAGGCGCCTGCCCCAATGGAGCGGAACAGGAAAGCGCGCGCGGCGATGATGCGCGCCTCGGCCCGAAGGCGTCCGTTCACGCTCTGAGCGAGGACGACATTCTCGGGGGTGCCGGGGGTATGGATGCTCACGCGCCGGCTCCTGCGCTCGCGGCCTGTGCCGAGCCACGTCGATCGATCGGGATCACCGCGCCGCCGGCCGCGGCCGTTGCCGGAGCCGCGGGGGCCGGCGCCTGGGCAGCGACGGAAGGCTCATCCGGCACGCCTCGGGACTGGCTCAAGGCCATTTCCTGGCGCAGGGCGTCGGTAATCGAGTCGAGCATGTAAGGGGTCGCGGCCGGGTCGACGGTGGCACCGAGGTCATCCTCGTCCATAAAGGTCTTGCGCACCGACACGGCGCAGAGGGCGAGGATCGTCGACGCGAAAGCGGCACAGACCGCCGGCACGAACACGAAGATCCGCAGGAAGGCGTGGACCTGCGCCTCGCTCACGTCGATCGGGTCGACGCCGTAGACCATGGCGGTGAAGGAGTGCAGCTGCGAGCGGTTGACCGAGTTGCGATAGGCCTGCTCGGCGTCGGCGACCTTGCGCTCCGCCGCGCCCCGATCGAGGTCGCCGCGGGCCTTGCGTGCCTCTTCGAGCATCTTCGTCACGGCGCCCCGGTCGGAGCCGGCCTTCGCGACGCTCGCATTGAGGGTCGCCGTGCGCGGATCGGTGACGCACTTCATGTTCGAGTAGCGCTGACCACGGCTGTTGGTGCCGTAAACGCGTTCGCAGCGCTGCGCCGGCAAGCCGGCGAGCTGGCTGGCGTTCTCGGCAGCGCGCTTCTCGATCTGATCGAGCTCGGTCGTGTACTGCGCGACCCGCGCATCCGCCGTGGCGATGCGGTTGTCGATGGTGCCGCGATCAGCCTGTGCGTCCTTCAGGGCGGTCTTCGCCTTGGCGGCGTCCATCAGGCGCGGATGAAACATCATTTCGCCGAGCTGGGACACCGACTTGGTGGTAACGCCGGCCGCGAAGATGATGCCGACGATCGCCAGCGCGCGGATGAAATAGGAGCGCTGCGTGCGGGCCAGAATCCCGAGGGGGACGCGGCACAGCTCCACCGCCGCGTAGACCAGCGGGGCGAGGAGCATGAAGTAGAACGCCTGCGAGTCGCCGTCGCTGTAGACGCCAGCGAACAGCCACGATCCCCAGAGCGAGGCACCGATGACCATGAACTCGACGAGATAGGCGATCGCGACGTAGCCCCACTTGATGCGGTAGCCCCTCTCGATATGTCGTTCGTGAGTCCAGCGGTCGGACTCCCGGCGCCAGTCTCGGGCTTCACGTTGCACGTCGCGGTTGGGCGGCGTCTTTCGCATGGGGCACTCGTGTCTCGAAACGCGACGCTGCGCGCTTAACCGTCCGTTAAGGCTTTGCCTTATGCGCATATTGTGCCGTTTTTGCGCCGCATCAGCGGTGCTGACCAGCACGGTCTCCCCATCCGAATGGTCGCAGCCGACCATTTTGTTGTTTCCGCGTGTGTGCGCTGTTGCGCCGGGATGGCCCCGGTGCCCATGGTCATGGACGGACTGGGCCGGGGCGCGCCCGTCCATTGCTCCGGCCGCTGGAGACATCCCCGACTGATGACGGACGTGCACGCCGGCTCCTACAAGGAAGCGATCCTATTCCTCGTCACCGCGGGCGTGGTGGTGCCGTTGTTCCATCGGCTGCGCATCAGTCCGGTGCTGGGCTTCATCGGGGCGGGCGCACTCCTCGGTCCCTTCGGTCTCGGACGCTTCGCCGAGACGCACCACTGGGTCTCGACCTTCACCATCGCCAACCGGGCGGAAATCGCGCACCTCGCCGAGTTCGGCGTGATCTTCCTCATGTTCATGATCGGCGTCGAGCTCTCGTGGGAGCGTCTGCGAACGCTCCGCCGCCTCGTCTTCGGCCTCGGCTCCATCCAGGTCC
Organism: Methylobacterium sp. Leaf94; assembly: GCF_001426045.1. Classification (NCBI taxonomy): domain Bacteria; kingdom Pseudomonadati; phylum Pseudomonadota; class Alphaproteobacteria; order Hyphomicrobiales; family Methylobacteriaceae; genus Methylobacterium; species Methylobacterium sp. Leaf94. The sequence continues at coordinate 201,916 of NZ_LMRM01000023.1, read as the reverse complement.
TTGTCTCCTCGGTCGTGATCGGCCTGATCCTCCTGTCCCTGTCAGTGCCGCTCGCCGCCGCGATCATCGTCGGACTGGCCCTCGCTCTGTCCTCGACCGCGATCGTGCTGCCGGTCCTGGCGGACCAAAAGCGACTGAATACCCCGGCGGGCCGCGCAAGCTTCGCGGTCTTGCTGTTCCAGGACCTCGCGGTGGCCCCGGTCCTGTTTGCCATCGCGGTGCTCGGCAGGAACGACGACTCGGATGTGGGGGGCGCCCTCGCCCTCGCGCTCGGTCAGGCGGCTGTCGCCATCGTGGTAATCGTCGTGGTGGGACGCGTGGCGCTGCGGCCGCTGTTCCAGCTGGTGGCCCGAACGCGCTCGCCCGAGCTGTTCATGGCGGCCTGCCTCCTGGTCATCATCGGCACCGCCGTGACGGCTGCCGCCGCCGGGCTCTCGATGACCCTCGGCGCCTTCGTGGCCGGGCTGTTGCTGGCGGAGACCGAGTATCGCCGCGCGATCGAGGCGACGATCGACCCGTTCAAGGGCCTGCTGCTGGGGGTATTCTTCGTCTCCGTGGGCATGAATCTCGATCCAGCCCACCTCATGTCGGCCCCGGGCGCGGTGCTGGGGCTCGCCCTGGCCCTGATCCTCATCAAGGGCGCCGTCATCGTCATCGCCGCGCGTTTCCTGAAGCTGTCCCGGGCAGTGGCCGTTGAAGCAGCCCTTCTGCTGGGTCCCGGCGGCGAGTTCGCCTTCGTGCTGATCGGTGGCGCCTTGGCGGGCGGGCTCGTGCCCGAGGAGGTCGGGCAGGCCGCCCTGGTCGTGACCACGGTGACCATGATCGCGATCCCGGCCCTCGCCGTGCTGGCGCGACGCCTCGGCAAGCGACTCTCGACCGCGCAGCTCGGCCGGGCGCGGGCCGAGCCGGTGCCGGATCGTCAGCAGAACCGGGTCATCATCGCGGGATACGGCCGCGTCGGGCGGCTCGTTGGCGAGATGCTGGTTCGACACAAGATCCCGTATCTCGCCCTCGACGCGGATGCGGCCCGAGTCTCGGAACATCGGCGTCTGGGCAATCCGGTCTACTTTGGGGATTCGGCCAATCCCGAGCTGCTGCGCCGCTGCGACATCGCCAATGCCCGGGCCCTCGTCGTTACCCTGGACAATCCCAGGGCCGTCGAGGCGGTGGTGGAAGCAGCCCGGGCCGAGCGGCGCGACATCACCATCGTGGCGCGGGCGCGCGATGCCCGACACGCCACCGCGCTCTACGAGATGGGCGTCGATGATGCGGTTCCCGAAACCATCGAGGCGTCGCTCCAGCTCTCGGAAGCCGTCCTCGTCGATGTCGGCGTGCCGATGGGGCTCGTGATCGCTTCGATCCACGAACGACGCGACGAGTATCGGGCGATGCTGAAGCGGAAGGAGACCGAGGTCCGGCCGGCCTTTCGGGCTCGCCGCACCGTCGGCAAGGTCGTGGAAGTCCGGGACGCGACGCCTGCGGACGAGGCCAAACCGGTCAGCAAGACCGCCTGAGGAACGAACCCGAGCGCTTCAGAGCAGCCGGCCCTGGCCACGGGGGGGCATCACGGGCACGGACAGGGAGTTCGAAGCGGATGGTTTGGATGGACCGGGGACCGTGCCGCTCCGCCCGGCCTTGAGCCCCGGTGGCGGCTTCGGAGATGCCGGCTTGAGGGCATCGGGCGGCTTCGGCGTTCGGGGCTTGGCCCGACGGACGGACGAATGGGCTGCCGGATCCATGCCGGGCGCGTAGCTGCAGCGATAGACGATCTCGTCCGGCGGACCGAGGCCGGTGTCGAGCGGGATCGTCACCGTATCGTCGTTGAAGCGCCATTTGCGCGTGCCCTTGTCCCAGTAAAGCCAGATCGTCGTCGGATGCCCCTGGATCGAGAAGATCGCCGCCTTCTTGGAGACCGCCCGGATGGTGCGCGGCTCGTACATTCCCTTGGCCCGGTAGGCGTCCGCGAAGGAGGCGGGTTGCCGGTCGATGAAGGTGTTGCGCACCACCTGAATCGTCGCGCCCGGCTCCGAAAGGAACCGCTTGAAATCGCTCAACGAGCGCAACGCGAGCGCCATGTCGGTCACTCCCAACTCAACCCGAAGACCATGCGCCCTGACGACTTGCCCTGACTTGCACGAGACCGTGGGGCCAAGATGTTCGATTCAGATGACAAGTCCTGTTCGCTGGAATAACGTCCGCTTGGCACTATCAACAGAAATCCTGGGTTATACCCAGCTTAACGTATGTGACTCGGCTAGGTGTCGGGCGCGGGTCGGGTCTTGACCCCGACACCGGCTTCCCGCGTTGTCACCCCATGCTGCTCCAGTTCTTCACCGCCCTGCGCGACGCCAAGGTCCCCGTCACGCTGCGGGAGTTCCTGACGCTCCTGGGTGCGCTCGACCGGGACCTCGCCGAGAAGCGGATCGAGGAGTTCTACCTCCTGGCCCGTACGGCCCTGGTGAAGGACGAGCGCAACCTCGACCGTTTCGACCGCGTGTTCGGCACCGTGTTCAAGGGCATCGAGACCCTGAGCGCGGCATCCGAACCGACGGCGATCCCGGAGGAATGGCTGCGCAAGCTCGCCGAGAAGTACCTCACCGATGCCGAGAAGGCGGAATTGCAGGCGCTCGGCTGGGACAATCTATTCGAGACCCTGAAACAGCGCCTCGCCGAACAGCGCGAGCGCCACCAGGGCGGTAACAAGTGGATCGGCACCGGCGGCACCTCGCCGTTCGGGGCCTACGGCTACAATCCGGAGGGCATCCGGATCGGCCAGGACGGCAACCGCAACTTCCGCGCCGTTAAGGTCTGGGACAAGCGAGAATTCCGGGACCTGGACGACACGGTCGAGCTCGGCACACGCAACATGCGGGTGGCTCTGCGACGCCTGCGCCGCTTCGCCCGCAGCGGCGCCGCGGACGAACTCGACCTCGACGGAACGATCCGCGAGACCGCCGCCAAGGGCTACCTCGACGTGAGGCTCCGGCCGGAGCGGCGCAATGCCGTGAAGGTCTTACTGTTCCTCGACGTGGGCGGCTCGATGGACTTCCACGTGGCTTTGGCCGAGGAGTTGTTCTCCGCTGCCCGCTCGGAGTTCAAGCACTTCGAGCACTTCTACTTCCACAACTGCCCCTACGAGCGCGTCTGGCGCGAGAACCGGCGCCGGCACGACGAGACACTGCCACTCCTCGACGTGCTGCGGACCTATCCGCCGGACTATCGCGTGGTGTTCGTCGGCGACGCCTCCATTAGCCCGTACGAGATCGCCATGGCGGGCGGATCGGTGGAGCACTGGAACGAGGAACCCGGCGAGGTCTGGCTGAACCGCATCCTCGAGCGGTTTCCGAAGACGGTCTGGCTGAACCCCGTTCCGGCGGAACACTGGGCCTACACCCAGTCGATCGGGATGATCCGCCGGCTGATGGGAGAGCGCATGTTCCCGCTCAACCTCGAAGGCATCGATGCGGCGATTCGGACTTTGGTCCGGTAAGTTACTCTACCGCCATCGGAAATCCGGCGCCGGGCTCGGGCGGCCTCGCGCGCTGGCGGGCTTCGAGCGCCCCTTCAGCCCTGACGCGCCGGCGTCGTGACGCTAAGCCCGTCCAGCTCCGGGGTGATGCGGATCTGGCAGCACAGCCGCGAGGTCGCGCGCACGTCGGAGGCGAAATCGAGCATGTCCTGCTCCATCGCCTCGGCGGGACCCACGACCTCGGCCCAGGCCGCATCGACGTAGACGTGGCAGGTGGCGCAGGCACAGGCGCCGCCGCATTCCGCATCGATCCCCGGTACGTTGTTGCGGATCGCCGCTTCCATCACGGTCGATCCCACGTCGCCCTCCACGGTCCTGGCCGTTCCGGCGTGGTCGACGTAGGTGATCTTGGGCATCGGGGGCTCCGGGCTCGGACAACGCGTAGTACGGCCGGTTGTGCGGCGCAGAGCCTGCCTTGAAGGGGCAGGCCTCCGAATGCAAGCGCGCTCGCCGACCGGGCGATGTTTCCTGCGCTTACGCCGCAGCGGCCGCGCCGTTCCATCGACGATCCGCGACGCGACGTCCGGGCCCGGTATTTCAGAGGGGTCGCGTCGAGGTCGCGAGGGTTTCGACGATTGCGGCGGCGAGCGTTTCGGCGGGGACGTCCGTCCCACCGGCGCGCAGCGCGTCCTCGATCGCCCCCGAGATCCGGGCGACGCGGACCGCACCGATCCCGAGAGCCGAGCCCTTCAGGGTGTGGGCGAGGTCGGCCCGCTCGGCCGGCTCCCGGTCCGGATCGACGATTCCCGGCAGGAGGCGGTGGCACTGGTCCGCGAAGAGCCCGAGGAGCTCCGCGGCCAGCGCGGCGTCGCCGAAGGTCTGGCGCGACAGGTGGTCGGCATCGAGGAGCACCGCCGCCGACGGGTCTGGGAAATCCGGTTCTCGCACTGCATCCTCGCGCGCCTGCGGCGGCGGCCATCCTGGCTATCCACAGCTGAGCCCCGCCGTCGTTCGCTTCCGTCTACGCGTTGAGGCATCATGCAGAAAGACGACGGCGCGGTACCGGCCCTCGGCTTGGTAACCATTCCGTTAAGGTTTTTTGGGCGCTGCGGCCGGCTCGGGTATCCGAGCCCTGTGCCGAAGTCTAAAGTTCCTTGGTAAATTGGTAAAAGTAACCTTGATCGACGGGCGCGGCCGCCGATCGGGATACGCGTAACGAGGCGTTGAATGGCCACGGAAAAGAAGCTCAAGGACCCGGCCGAGGCGGCTCTGTCGGCGATCGAGCAGGCTCTCAACCTCGACGCTTTCGCTCAGGGCGACGAGGCATCCCGGGTGGAACCCCGCCTGCCGGATGTCGGCGACGGCGATCCCTTGCGCGATCCCAGCGGTCGCCTCGCGCCGCCCCGCCTCGACCTCGACCAGCCCCTCGCCTCGGACCTGCCGCCGCCGGACCGCAACCGGCCGCGCCGCGAGGGCGGCCTCCTGCCGCCCGACCGTTCCATGGTGGCCAACGACGATCGCCAGAACATCGGCATCCTGCAGCAGACCCTGCGCGTGCGCCCCTCGCGCACCCCCTACCTCATCGCCGCCGCGGCGGGCGCCCTCTGGATCGCCGGCCTACTCGCCCTGGCCTGGGTGCAGTCCTCCGGCGACCTGCGCGGCTTCTTCCAGGGCCTGACCGCGCTTCAGGGCGCCGTGGCGGCGACCGCCCTCGTGGGCCCCGTGGTGCTGTTCGCCATCATGGGGATGCTCGCCGTGCGCGCCCAGGAGATGCGCCTCGTCGCCCGCGCCGTGGGCGAGGTGGCGATCCGTCTGGCCGAGCCCGAGAACTTCTCCACCGACGCGGTGCTCACCATGTCGCAGACCGTCCGGCGCGAGGTCGCGGCGGTGGGCGACGGCGTCGAGCGGGCCCTGGCCCGGGCGGGCGAGCTCGAGACCCTGGTGCGCGGCGAGATCGCGACCCTGGAGCGGGCCTATTCCGACAACGAGATCCGCATCCGCTCCCTCGTCGAGGAGCTCGTCGCCCAGCGCGAGTCGATCATCGCCAATGCCGAGCGCGTGCGCGGGGCCATCACGGGCACCCACCAGAGCCTGACGGCGGAGCTCGACGGCGCCGCCGAGCGCATCGTCTCCGCGGTGAACGGCGCCGGCGACCGGGTCACCAGCGCCCTCGATGCCCGCGGCGAGGCCATCACCTCGGCCCTTGGCGACCGCGGCGACGCCATCACCGCCGCCCTCGGCGAGGCCGGCGACCGGGTGGTCGAGCTGGTCTCCGGCCGCGGCGACGACCTCGTGCAGCGCCTCGCCTCCACCAGCGACGGGGTGCGCGGCAGCCTCGCGGAGGTCGGCAGCGCCCTCACCCTGTCCCTGGAGACCCGGGCCGACGAGGTCACCCGGGCCTTCGAGCGCACCGGCGGCATCCTCACCACCACCCTGGCGGAGAATGCCGGGCAGGTGGCGCGGACCCTGGCCCAGACCGGTTCCGAGGTCATCGAGGCCCTGAACCGCCAGAGCGGCGAAGTCCGCCAGACCTTCGAACTGTCCGCGCGCGGCCTCGAAGAGGCCTTCCTGGCCCGCGGCTCCGAGCTGACGGCCCAGTTCTCCTCCACGGGCGGCGAGATCACCGAGCGCTTCGCCGAGACGGGCGATGCCCTGCGCGCCCACTTCGCCGAGACCGGCGCCGCCCTCACCCACGACATCTCCGTGCGCGGCGATGCCCTGCGCAGCGAGATCGAGACCGCCGGCACCGGCGTGTCCGCCCTCATCGAGGCCCGGGCCCGCGAGGCCCAGACGGGTCTGGCCGCCGCCGCCGGCAGCATCATCGAGACCTTCACGGCCCGCGCCGACGGCGTGCGGGAGGACCTCGTCCGCTCCGTCGACGGCATCGCCTCCGGCCTCGACACCCAGGGCGGCGCCCTGGCCGATCGCATCGAGACCGCCGCGGCCCGCCTGCACGAGACCATCACGGTCCACGGCTCGGAGGTCTCGAACCTGTTCGAGACCCGCGGCCGCGACACCCAGGCCGGCCTGGCGCTGGCCGCCAGCGCGATCATCGAGAGCTTCGGCGCCCGCGCGGACGCCCTCCGGGAGACCCTGATCGGCTCGGTGGAGGACGCGACGACCCGCCTCGACGAGCGCGGCGGCACCCTGGCCGAGCGCATCGAGGCCGCGGCCACCCGCCTGCGGGAGACGATCGACGTGCACGGCGGTTCGGTCTCCGAGCGCATCGACGCGTCGGGCCGCGAGGCCCAGGCCGCCCTGGCCCTCGCCGCCAGCGCCATCGTGGAGACCTTCGGCAACCGGGCCGACGGCGTGCGTGACGACCTCCTCCGCTCGGTGGAAGGCCTCGCCAACGGTCTGGACCAGCACGGCGCGGCCCTGGCCGAGCGCATCGAGACGGTGGCGAACCAGCTGCATCGGACCGTCACGGTCGAGGGCGCGACCCTGGAATCCACCCTCGGGGCGACCGGCGATCGCGTCGGCGAACTCGTGCGCCTGCGGACGCAGGAAGCCACGCAGACGCTCGAGGGCGCCCTGTCGGCCCTCGGCTACACCTTCGAGACCCGGGCCCTGGAGGCGGTGGACAGCCTGCGCGCCACGGCCGCGACCCTCGAATCCGAGATCGGCAACCGGACGTCCGAGGCCGCCGACACCTTCCGCCGCAGCGCGGAGGAGACCACCGTGGCCCTCGGCGCCAGCACCACCGAGGCCGCGCAGTCCCTGCGCCGCGCCTCCGCCAGCGCCACCGGCGAGCTGGAGGCCCGCACCGTCGAGGCGGTGCAGATCTTCGAGACCCGGCTGGCCGCCACGTCGGCCGATCTCGCGGCCCGGACCGCCGAGGCGGCCGAGCTCCTGCGCAACGCCGCCGACGGCCTCGGCGGCACGGTGGGCAGCAGGGCCAGCGCCTCCATCGAGGCCCTGCGCAGCACCCTGGATGCCGTCAACGACGAACTGGCCCGGCGCGCCGAGGAGGCCGCCGGCACCATCGCCCGCGCGGCCGACGGCCTCGGCGGCGATCTCATCGCCCGCATCCGCGACGTCGAGACGGTCTTCGACAACCACGGCCGGACCCTGGGCAACCTCATCGCCTCCCAGGCGCAGGACGCCCAGACCCAGCTCGCCAATACCGGGCGCGACATCGTGCTGGCCGTCACCGCGCAGGGCGCGCGGGTGAACGACGCCCTCAACCAGACCGGCGCCAGCTTCGCCGACACCACCGAGACTCGCGTCCAGGCGATCGACCGCGTGCTCAACGACCGCCTCGCGACCCTCCAGGAGACCATCGCCCGCGGCGACATCCTGGCCGAGCGCATCGCCCGCGACACCGCCGCCCTCACGGAATCCGTGTCCGGTCGCCTCGAGGAGATGGACCGCGTCATCACGGTGCAGGGCAAGGTGGTGGCCGACAGCATCGCCGCCCGCACCCGGGAGGCCCAGGAGACCGTCGAGAGCCAGCTCGGCGCCCTCGAGGAGCGCTCCGCCCGTCGCTCGACCGAGATCGGCGAGACCTTCGCCAACCTGGTCGCCCAGATCGACGGCCATCTCGGCGGCCGCGCCACCGCCCTGAACGAAGCCCTGATCGTGCGGACCGCCGAGATGGCCCGCGTCATGGCCGAGGGCGGCCGCGACCTGGTCCAGGCCCTCGACACGCGGGCGGACACCATGGCCCTCGACATCGCCCAGCGCGGCGCCAGCCTCGGCGACGTCCTCGGCGAGCGCTCGGCGGACATCGCCCGCCGCCTCGACGAGCAGACCCTGGAGCTGTCCCGCCGCCTCGACGAGGGCGCCGGCCGCTTCGATGCCGGCGTGCTCGGTCGCCTGGAAGCGATCGGCACCGCCCTCGAGGAGCGCAGCCGCCTCATCGAGGAGTCGTTCGGAGCCCAGGCCTTCGAGGCGATCCGCCTGATCGAGAGCCGCACCCGCGCGGTGGACGAGGATCTGGCGACCCGCACCCGCGAGCTCGTCGACATGATCGTCGAGCGCACCGGGAGCGCCAACCAGGCCCTCGACACCCAGGCCGTGGCCATCCGCGAGGCGTTCTCGCAGCGCGCCGACGAGCTCGTCCGCCTCATCGATGCCCGCACCGCCGCGATGGGCACCGAGCTCGACGAGAAGGGGCGCGCCGTGTTCGGCGCCCTCGGCGGCCGCATCACCGAGCTCGCCCGGCTGTTCGACCTCGGCAGCAATTCCCTCGGCGCGGTGCTGGAGCAGCGCGGCGAGACGATCCTCGCTCGCCTGCGCGACATGGTCACGGAGGCCGATCGCCAGCTCAGCGAGGGAGAGGGCCGCCTCGGCACCACCCTCGACCGCCGGACCTCCGACATCAGCTCGCTCCTCGACGAGGGCGTGCGCACGGTCCACCAGCTGCTCGACGACCGCACGGGGGAGATCCGCGCGCTGCTCGACAACCACGCCAGCTCCCTGGGCTCCAATTTCAGCGACCGCATCGCGCCGCTGCACGACACGCTCGACCAGCGCGGCCGGGCCTTCGTGGACACCATTGCGGCCAGCCTCGGCAGTGCCGCCGAGGCGGTCGAGGCGCGGACGCAGGCCCTGGCCACCCTCTTCGACGAGCGCATCGAGCACCTCGACGAGGTGGTCGACCGTCGCGGCGGCAGCCTCGCGGACTCGGTCGAGGCCAGGACCCGCGCCCTCGCGGAGACCTTCGACCAGCGCATCGGTGTGCTCGACGAGCTCGTGGACACCCGCGGCAGGCGCCTCACCGAGACGCTGGGGGCCCAGGCCCAGAGCCTGGTCGAGCAGTTCGACCAGCGCCTCGGAAGCCTGGACGACGTGGTCGAGCGCCGGAGCGGCGAGATGGCCCAGGCCGTGGACGAGCGCACCCGCGCGCTCGCCAACCTGTTCGACCATCGCATCAACATCCTCGGCCAGCTCGTCGACCATCGCGGCGCGCAGCTGACCGAGACCCTCGAGGGCCGGACCGAGGCCCTGACGGCCCTCCTCGACCAGCGCATCGGCGCCCTCGACGCGATCGTCGACGGCCGCGGCAACCACCTGACCCAGTCGCTCGACGCCCGGGCCCAGGGCCTGCGCGGCCTGTTCGACGAAGTCCTGAGTGCCCTCGACGGCCTGATCGACGGCCGCGCCGAGGCCCTGACCGACCGGGTCGAGACCCAGACGCGCGGCCTCACCACCCTGTTCGACGAGCGGCTCGGCGCCCTCGACCGCCTCGTCGACCACCGCACCGGCACCCTGTCCGACGAAGTCGATGCCCGCGCCCAGGCACTGGTCTCGCTCATCGACACGCGGGTCGGTGCCCTCGACCAGGTGGTGGATGAACGGGCGGGCGCCCTGCGCCAGCAGGCCGAGGCCATGGCGCAGACCCTGGTCTCCCTCTTCGAGGAGCGCGCCACCGGCCTCGCCGCACAGGCGGACGACCGGACCCGCGCCCTCGTGGCGATCTTCGACGAGCGCCTGGGGGCCCTGGAGGGCCTGGTGGACGGGCGCGCCGGCACCCTGGCCGACCGCGTCGAGGAGCGGACCCGCACCCTCGCCTCGGTGTTCGACACCCAGCTCCGGACCCTCGATGAGACGGTCGAGCACCGGGCCGACAGCCTCTCCCGCCAGACCGAGGAGCGCGGCCTCGCGCTCGCGGCGATCTTCGACGAGCGCCTGCGTGCCCTCGAGAGCCTGGTGGATGGACGCGCCGGCGCCCTGGCCGACCGCGTCGCGGAGCGGACCCACACCCTCGCCTCGGTCTTCGACAGCCAGCTGCGGACCCTCGACGAGACCGTGGATCACCGCGCCAACGTCCTGGCCCAGCAGGCCGAGGACCGCGGCAGCGCCCTCGCGGCGATGTTCGACGAGCGGCTCACGGCCCTCGGCGGCCTCGTGGAGGCCAGCGCGGCGGAGTTCGCCCGCACGATCGACACGCAGGGCCAGGCCCTGACGGAGGCGGTGGACAGCCGGTCGGAGGCCTTCACGAGCCGCATCGACACCCGGATGAAGGTGTTCGCCACCCTCGTCGCCTCGCGCGGCGACGCCCTGGCCACGGCCTTCGACGACCGCCAGGACGCCTACGCGTCCCTGGTCGACCAGCGCACCGCGGCGATGCTGGCGGCCTTCGACGCGCGGGTCGACCGCCACGCAGCCCTCGCCGAGGCGCACAGCCAGGCCCTGGCCGCGGCCCTCGACCAGCGCAACGAGGCCGTGGCGGCCCTGCTCGACACCGGCACCGGCGCCATGACCGAGGCGTTCGACCGTCGCTCGACGGCCCTGGCCGGACTCATGGAGGCCCGTGGCCAGGCCCTCGCCCGCCGGCTGGCGGAGAGCGCCGAGACCATCACCCGCGCCATCGAGACGGGGGGCGGTGCCCTGGTCGAGACCCTCGACGGACGCGGGAACGCGGTGGTCGCCCAGCTGACGGACCAGTCCGAGCGCCTGCGCGAGATCGTGGACGGACCGGCGGCCCAGCTCGTGGAAGCCCTGGCGCTGCGCGGCGACGCCATCGAGCGCGCCCTGCAGGAGAGCGGCGCGCCGCTGGTCGCCGCCATCCGCGAGCGCACCGAAGCCCTGGCCGCCCAGTCCCGCGCCTCCGCCGAGACGCTGCTCTCGGCCATCGACGGCGGTGCGACCCGGGCCATCGCTTCCCTGAACGACGCCAACGCCCAGATGCGCGGCGAACTCGCAGCCATCCTCGAGCGGATCGACGGGGCCAACGACGCCCTGCGCGAGCTCCTGGCGGGGACCGGCCAGAACCTCGGCCATATCGAGGCGGGCCTCTCGCACCGGATCGCCGACATCCGCGACGGCCTGGCGGCCGTGGCCAGCGAGACGGATCGGGCCAGCGCGGGCGTGTCCGAGCAGGTCCACCTTCTCCGGAACGTGGCCGAGGGCGCCCTGCGGGACGCCGCCGAGCTGGCGGCCTCCCTCGACGAGCGCGGTCGTGCCCTCGACGAGATCGGCCGCATCCATGCGGGGACCCTGCGGCAAGCCGTCGGCCACCTCGAAGGCGCCGCCGGGCAGCTGCAGGGCGCGGCCGGCCAGATCCAGGGCGCCGAGAGCCGCCTCGCGGACCGTCTGGGCGAGCGCGAGGCCGCCATCGCCAGCGTGCTGTCGCGGATCGAGGAGCGCTCCGGCACCCTCGACGCGCAGACCGCGCGCTTCGACGCGATGATCGGCGAGACCCTGCGCGCCGCCGAGGAGCGGGCGCGGGCCCTGGGCACCAGCCTGTCCGAGACCGCCGCGGGCGCCGGGACCACCGTCGCCGCGGCGTTCGAGGGCCTGCGCGCCAGCGCCGACAGCGAGAGCGGACGCACCGCCGAGGCCGTGCGCACCGCCATCGAGGCGGCGTCGCAGCAGATGATGGGCGTCCTCGAAACCGCCTCCGGCCGCTTCGGGGACTCCGTCTCCGGCCTGCGCGAGATGGCGGCCGAGATCCGGCGCGAGCTCGATGCCACCCGGGCCGACCTCCAGCGCGGGGTGCTGGAGATCCCGCGCGAGACGCAGGACGCCACCGGCGAGATGCGCCGGGTGGTCTCCGAGCAGCTCAAGGCCCTGACCGAGCTTTCCGGCCTGGTCCAGAGCGCGGGCCGCGCGGTGGACGCGGCGGTTCCGCAGGTGTCGGAGCCGAAGCGCCCCGCCGCCCCGGCGCCGGCCCCCGTTCCCGCCGCGACCGCTCCGGCGAAGGCCGCCCCGGCCAAGCCGGCCGCGGCCCCGGCCAAGCCGGTCGCGGCAACGGCGGCGAAGGCCGCGGCTCCGGCGGGCCGCCCCGGCACCTCGATGAACCTCGTCTCCGCCCCCGCGGCGGGACGGACCGGCCCGGCGTCCCGCGCCGAGGCCCGGCCGGGCGAAGGCCGCGGCTGGCTCTCCGACCTGCTGACGCGGGCCTCCCTCGACGAGGATGCGGACCCGGCGCCGGACGCGCCGGCTGCGGCCACGACGCAGCAGGCTGAAGCCCAGAAGAACGCCGCCGAGCGCGGGCGCACCGCCCTCGAGACGATCTCCAGCGACATCGCCAAGATGATCGACCACCAGACCGCGGTGGAGCTGTGGGAGCGCTATCGCCGGGGCGAGCCGAACCTGTTCGACCGGCGGATCTACACGGCGCAGGGCCGGCAGACCTTCGAGGAAGTGCGCCGCCGCTACGCCGCGGACGCCGATTTCCAGCGCACGGTCGACCGCTACGTGGGCGAGTTCGAGCGCCTGCTCGGCGACGTCTCGAAGAACGACCGCGACTCCTCGCGGGCGGATGCCTACCTTACCTCGGAGACCGGCAAGGTCTACACCATGCTGGCCCATGCCAGCGGCCGCTTCGACGGGGCGTAGGGCCCCGCACGCCCCGGACCGGACGAACGGACCCCCCGCCCTCCCCCCGGAGGGCGGGGGTTCTTCCGTCGTGGATTGGCGCGCGTCAGATCAGGCCGAGGCCGGCGAGTTCGCGGCGCAGGGATTCCGGCATCTCGGCGAGCCCGCCCGCCGTGCGGGCGTCGAGGTCGGCCGGCGCATCCTCCGCCTTCAGGTAGCGCCAGCCCTGGAACGGCCGGCATGGACGGGGCGACACGGCGGTGACGTCGGGCTGCAGGATCAGCCGGCAGCGGCCGATCCCATCCGCATCCGTGAACGGGGTGATGGCGGTGATGGACTGGCGGCACAGCAGCGTGCCCTTGATGACCCAGTAGATCGAGCCGCGCCCGACGATCTCGGCGGCGCGGGTCGGCACCATGCGGGTGGTGTGCACCGGGGCGGGATCGCGCCCCTCGCGCAGGGCCGCCGCGCGGGTGTGGGCGATGCGCGCCTCGAGATCGCCGATGCTGGCGGGACCGACGCAGAGCTTCAGCAGGTGCAGGGTTTGGGCGGCGGGCATGACGGCGGGCATGGCGGCGTTGTAGCAGCCGCGCCGCAGCCGCGCGCCTCCTTCCGTGAACGGCGCGACCCCGCGCCGCTCACGGGTTCGGTCCTCAGGAGAAGAGCGCGCGCTTCTCGTCCTCGGACAGCGCATCGATCTCGGCGAAGGCCGTCGCGATGTCGGTCTGCGCCTGCTCCGAGACCCGGATCGTCGCCGTCGGCAGCGTCTCGGGCAGATCCCCGGCCGGATCGGCCTCGTCTTCACCCGTCGGGCTCGGCTCGGCCTCGGGCTCCTCCGGCGCGACCATCGCCTCGGCCGCATCCGGGGCCGCGGGCTCGGCCGCTTCGGAGACAGCGAAGGCGGCCTCGCCGGGCGAGGGCGCGTCCTCGGCGTGCGGGTCGTCCGCACGCGCGGACTCCTCCGGGGGCGCCGTCGCGGAGGCGCTGTCCGCCAGGGCGTCGGTCGCCTCCAGGAAGACGATGTCGTCCTCGGCGGACGGGTCGTCCGACAGCGGCGCCCGGGCGAAGGCCACGGGCGGCACCGGCTCCGCGGACGATCCGTCCATGTCGATGTAGCGGTCGACGTCGCTCTGGCAGAGGTCGGCCTGAACCTCGGGCGCGCTCGACCCCCCGGGGCCCGCCGGGACCGGATCGAGGGCATCGCCCCAGATCGCCATCATGGCGGCGAGGCGCTCCTCGAGGTAGCGCAGGGTGTGGATGATGCGCGCCGTGCGCTGGGCGGTGAGGTCCTGGAACGAGCAGGCGGTGTAGATGGCGGTGGCGCGCCGGTCGAGCTCGTCGCAGATCGCGGCGTCGGAGCCGGATTCCCGCAGGGTCCAGGCGGCCTCCTGCACGTGCTCGGCGGCGCTGAGGATATCGGAGGTCGCGTTCTCGGTGGAGCGCACGATGGCGTCGAGGGCCGCGGAGGCGCCGCCGAGCCGGCTCTGATCCTGCTCGGGTGCGTTGATGGCGGCGATCTCGGCCTTCGTGCGGGCGATGGCGTGGGCCATGTCCATGAGGTCGCCGCGCACGCGCCCCATCTGGCTGCTCTCGCGATCGCGGGTGACCACGCTCTCCAGGCGGGCGATCGCGTCGAGGAGGATCCCGGTGTCGCTGGTGCGGTTGCGGCGGAGATAGGCGTCGAGGAACCAGCGACCGCGCTCGCTCTCGGTCATCGCCGCTTCGATGCGATCGTATTCCGAGATGTCGAGGGACGTCAGCGAATGGGAACTCGACATCAAGTACGTGTCCTTGGCCGCGGGGGCCGGCACGCGATGGCCGGGTCCAAGCCGTCTCAGGTTGACAGGATCGTTTTAACGCCGGCTTTACGCAGCGTCCGCCTGACGCGACGTTCCCACAGGCCCCCCTCGTCCCAGTCCGGTCGCTGTGTCTGACCCTTCTCCTGCTCCCCCGGAGCCGAACGCCTTTCGGCTGTCGGTGCTCTACGCCGTCGTCTTCGTCGAGATCGGCATCGCCATGCCGTTCATGCCGGTCTGGCTCAACGCCCTCGGGCTCGACGCGGCCGTCATCGGCGCCCTGCTGGCCCTGCCGATCGCGATCCGCATCGTCGCTACCGCCCCCCTGGTCGGGCTGATCGACCGGGGGATCGCCGCGCCGCGGATCCTGCTCGCCGGCAGCCTGGTCCTGGCCGGTACCTACGGGTTGATGCCCACGGGCGCCGCCCTCGGCTGGCCCGTGCTCGCCCTCCTCATCGCGCTGAATGCCGTCGCGGCCGCCCCCCTGGTGCCCAGCATCGACTACCTCACCCTGGGGGCCGTGCGCCGGAGCCGCCGGCTCGACTACGCGCGGATCCGGATGGCCGGCTCCATCGGCTTCCTCCTGGCCAACTTCGCCGGCGGCGCCGCCCTCGGGGCGATGGGCGAGCGCCTCGCCGTGCCCCTCCTCCTCACCGTGCTGGCGCTGATCGCCGCCGGGGTCGTGGCGGCGGCCCGCATCGACGCGCCTCCTGTCCCGCCCCGCCACCCCGAGGCCGGCCGGCCCGCCCTGCCCCGCGTCCTGTGGTTCTCGATCGGGGCGGCGGCCCTGATCCAGTCGAGCCACGCGGCGATCTACGCCTTCGGGAGCATCCACTGGAGCACCCACGGCATCGCCCCTGCGTGGATCGGCACCCTCTGGGCCATCGGCGTCGCCTCCGAGATCCTGCTCTTCGCCGTGGTCGGCCGCCTGCCTGCGCGCTGGCGCAACCCCTTCGTCCTGCTCGGCCTCGGCGGCGGTGCCGCCCTCCTGCGGGCGTTCGGCATGGCCGCGTTCGGGGATCGCCTCGGGGCGGTGATCGTCCTCCAGGTCCTGCACGGCCTCACCTTCGGGGCGACGCAGCTCGGCGCCATGGCGGCGGTGTCGCGCTTCGCCCCGGACGGCGCCCGCGGGCGGGCCCAGGGCACGGTCAGTTCCGCGGGCGCCCTTGCCTCGGCCAGCGCCACCCTGATGACCGGCGCCGCCTACCAGGCCGGGGGCGGGCCTCTCGCCTTCGTGTTGATGGCGCCCCTGGCCGGCCTCGGCTTGTGCCTCGCGGCACGCGCCGCGCAGGCCGCCCGCGCGTTCAGCCTTCACAGCACCACGATTGTGGGTCAGGGGGCAGGACAACCCGATTAACCTTGACCGTCCGGTAACCCGGATCGGTGTACCGTGACCGCGGCATGGAGTGCGGCGTCATTGGCTAGAGCCGAGATCAGGACCCTTCCGGAAGCTGCCGACGCCGCGATCCTCGCGGGCGGTCGCGTCGGCCTGTCCGGACGCTGGACCGCCGACCAGGGCGCGGCCGTGGAGGTCGCCGCCGCGCGCATCGCCGGCAGCGCCGCCGGCACGGCCCTCCTCGTCGATCTCAGCGGGGTCGCCCGCCTGGACACCCTCGGCGCCTGGGTGCTGGAGCGGACCCGCGCGGAGATCGAGGCCGCCGGCGGGCGCCTGGCCTATGCGGGCGCGACGCCCGAGCACCGCATCCTTCTGAGCGAGGTGAAGCTGCGCCCCGCCGAACCGCCGCCGCCCCGGCGCGGCCGCCTCTTCGGCTTCCTCGACGATCTCGGGCGGCGCGTGGTCGGCGCGAAGTCGGATTTCGTCACAGGGCTCGCCTTCTTCGGCGAGGTCGTCACCGCCTGCATCCGGGTCGCGGCCCGCCCCGGCACCTTCCGGGGAACCGCCCTCGTCAACCAGATCGAGCAGGTCGCCTTCCGGGGCGTGCCGATCATCGTGCTGATCTCGTTCCTCGTGGGCGGCATCGTCGCCCAGCAGGGCATCTTCCAGCTCCAGCGCTTCGGCGCCCAGAGCTTCGTCGTGAACCTGATCGGGCTCCTGATCCTGCGCGAACTCGGCGTGCTGCTCACCTCGATCATGGTGGCGGGGCGCTCCGGCTCGGCCTTCACGGCCGAGATCGGCTCGATGCGGATGCGCGAGGAGGTCGACGCCCTGCGGGTCATGGGACTCGATCCCATCGAGATCCTGATCGTCCCGCGGATCCTCGCCCTGGTGATCGGCCTGCCGATCCTGACCTTCCTCGCCTCCCTGGCGGCCCTGGCCGGCGGCGGCCTCACCGCCTCGCTCTACGGCGGCATGACCGTCGACGCCTTCCTGGCGCGCCTGCAGGCCGCGGTCTCGCTGCACCACGTGGCGGTGGGGCTGATCAAGGCGCCGTTCATGGCGCTCATCATCGGCATCATCGCGACCATCGAAGGCTTCGCCGTGGAGGGCTCGGCCGAGTCCCTGGGCCGCCACGTCACGGCCTCAGTCGTCAAGTCTATCTTCATGGTGATCGTCCTCGACGGATTGTTCGCCGTCTTCTTCGCCGCGATCGATTTCTGAGGCTCGGCCCGAACGTGTCCGCCCCGCACCCGCAGACGAGCCTCAGCCATCCGGCGCCTGCGGTCGCGCCGGAGCCGATCATCCGCGTGCGCGATCTCGTGGTCGGCTTCGGCAGCAAGATCGTGATGAAGGGGCTGAACCTCGACATCCGGCGCGGCGAGATCCTGGGCTTCGTCGGCCCCTCCGGCCAGGGCAAGTCGGTCCTGACCCGGACGATCCTCGGCCTCGTGCCGAAGCGGGCCGGCACCATCGAGGTGTTCGGCGAGGACGTGGACGGCCTCACCGTGACCCGGCGGCGCCAGATCGAGCAGCGCTGGGGCGTGCTCTTCCAGCAGGGCGCGCTGTTCTCGGCGCTCACCGTCAAGCAGAACATCCAGATGCCGATGCGCGAGCATCTGAACCTGTCCGACCGCCTCCTCGACGAGTTCGCCCGCCTGAAGATCGAGATGGTCGGGCTGAAGCCGGATGCCGCCGACAAGCTGCCCTCCGAACTCTCCGGCGGCATGATCAAGCGCGCGGCCCTCGCCCGCTCCCTCGCCCTCGACCCCGAGATCCTGTTCCTCGACGAGCCGACCTCGGGCCTCGACCCGATCGGCGCCGGGGAGTTCGACGAGCTCGTGGCGACCCTGAAGCAGACGCTGGGCCTCACCGTCTTCATGGTCACCCACGACCTCGACAGCCTCTACACCGCCTGCGACCGCATCGCGGCCCTGGGCGACGGCCAGATCATCGCGCAGGGCACGATCGCGGAGATGCTCGCGAGCGACCATCCCTGGCTGCGCGCCTACTTCCACGGCAAGCGCGGGCGCGCGGTCGTCTCGCCCGGCACGCCTCATGCGCCGGCCTGACGCCCGCCGCCCATGGCGTGCCGCCGCGCACCGCCCGCGCCCCACCCCGTCAAGGTATTGCTGATCCGATGGAGACTCGTGCGAATTACGCGCTGATCGGCGCCTTCACCCTCGCGGTCCTGGTGGCGGCCTTCGGCTTCGTGTTCTGGCTGCAGGGCGGGTCCCGGAGCCAGGTCCGGCAGGCCGTGCGCATCGTGTTCTCCGGCAGCGTCGGCGGGCTCGCCAAGGGCTCGACCGTGGCCTTCAACGGGATCAAGGTCGGCGAGGTCATGGACGTGCGCCTGCTGCCGCAGGACCCGCGCCGCGTCGTCGCCATCGTGGAGGTCGAGCGCACCACGCCCCTGCGCGCCGACACCCGCGCCCGCCTCGATTCGGCGATGCTCACCGGCGTCTCGACGATCTCCCTGTCGGGCGGCAACGCCGATGCCCCGGCCCTGACGCCGGGCTCGGGCGACCAGATGCCGACGATCTTCGCCGACAGCTCCGACATCCAGGACATGATGGCGGCGGCCAAGCAGATCGCCCAGCGGGCCGACGACGTGCTCCAGCGCCTCGACAAGGTGGTGGCCGGCAACGAGGGCGCGATCACCCGGACCCTGGCCAACGTGGAAACCTTCTCGAAGACCCTCGCGGAGGCCGGGCCGGCGGTGAGCGGCCTCGTGAAGGCGATCGACGGCCAGAAGCTGAATCGCGTGATCGACAATGCCGAGCGGTTTTCGAGCGCCCTCGCCGCCGGGAGCCCGGACATCGAGGGCGCCCTCAAGGACGCCCGGTCCCTGGCGGCCAAGCTCAACGCCTCCGCCGACCGCGTCGATGCCGTCCTGAAGGGGGCCGAGGGCTTCCTCGGCTCGGCCTCCGGCTCGGCCGGCACCAGCACCTTCACCGAGGTGCGCGAGGCGGCGATCTCCGTCCGCGACGCCGGGCGGGCCTTCCGGACCCTCTCCGAGAACCTTGACAAGCGGACCTCGAACATCGCCACCAGCTTCAACCGCCTGAGCGGCACCGGACGGCGCGAGGTGGAGGCGCTCTCGACCGACGGCCAGCGCACGCTCAACACCCTGAACCGCACGGTGAAGAGCCTCGAGCGGGATCCGTCGCAGGTCATCTTCGGCGGCAAGCCATCGTTGCCGGAATACAACGGTGGTCGTTGAAGCAACCGCTCCCCGGCCATGCGTGCTGCGGCGCACGGCAACATTCCGGACTTGAGTTAGTTTACCGCCACGCTGTGCGTCAGTGCGGCGACGGGTTTCCGGAATGCGTATGACACTTCACCAGACGGCCCCCGCGCTCGTCGCGATGCTTCTCGCCACCGGCCTCGGCGGCTGCGGCGGCGGCGCGGTGCCGCTCACCTTCGATCTCGCCGCGCTGCCCCCCAGCGGGCGGGCCGTCGGCGCGGCCCGGTCGTTAAGCGTGGCCGAGCCCGTGGGCATCCAGCCCTTCGAGGCGGACCGCATCATCGTGCGCGAGCCGGGCGGAGCCCTGTCCTTCCTCGGCGGCGGCCAATGGGCCGACCGCCTGCCGCGCCTGATCCAGACGCGGCTGATCCAGAGCCTGGAGAATTCCGGCCGCCTGAAGTCGGTGAGCCGCCCGGGCGACAAGATCGTGTCCGACTACCAGCTCATCAGCGAGATCCGGGCCTTCGACATCGCCGCCGGCTCCGGCGAGGCGGTGGTCGACATCTCCGCCAAGATCATCGCGGAGGGCACGGGCAAGGTGATCGCGGCGCGGATCTTCACCGCCCGCGTGCCGGTGCAGAAGGTCGATGCCGGCACCGCCGCCGTGGGCCTCGATGCCGCGCTGGCGCGGGTGCTGGGCGAGATGGTGGCCTGGGTGAATTCCGGCCGCTGAGGCTCGTGGGGCCGACGCCCTCCCGGCCTCATTCCATCACGGCCGCCTTCATGATGACGACCATGATGGCCTTGGCCGGCTCCGGCCCGATGCAGCGCACGGTGTGCGGCCGGTCGCAGCGGTAGCGCAGGGTCTCGCCGGCCCGGGCGCGCTGGACGGTGCCGGCGACCTCGACCTCGAGCAGCCCCGACGTCACCGTCAGGGATTCCACCGAGCCGCGCTGGTGCGGGTCGGAATCGAGCACGCCGCCCGGATCGGCGGTGAGGTCGTACCATTGCAGCCACTCGACGGTCTTGATCCAGCCGATGATGGCGAGGCGGACCCTGCCGTCGTCCGAGACCAGGATCGGCGTATCGGCGCGGGAGGTCTTCTCGATGAAGGGCTCCTCGTCGCTCGTCGCGAGCACCCGCTCGATCGAGACGTCGAGGGCCTGGCTCAGGCGCCAGATGGTGGCCAGGGTCGGGTTGGTCTCGTTGCGCTCGATCTGGCTGATGATCGACTTGGCCACCCCGGACTGCTCGGCCAGCTCCGACAGCGACAGGTTGTAGGCCTTGCGCAGGCGCTGGATCGTCTTGCCGAGCTGCCCGGAGAGCACCTGCGCCCCGGTGAGTATGTCCCGCTGCCGCCCGCGCTCGGGCGTCGTCACTTGGTCGTCCATCTGTTCCGAGATCCGCGCGTCCGTTCCGTTAACCGGACGCTTGTGCGGTACTTCAAACGCAAACGGCGGGGCGACGCAAGGCGCGGTCAGACCCAGAGGGCATGGAAATGGTGCACCGGGCCGTGGCCGTGCCCGACGGGAACACCGTCCGCCCCCGCGATGGCGGCGGAGACGTAGCGCTTGGCCTGCGCGACCGCCTCGACCATCGGCAGGCCCCGGGCGAGGCCCGCCGCCACGGCCGACGACAGGGTGCAGCCGGTTCCGTGGGTGTTGCGGGTGCGGATGCGCGGGGCGGCGAAGCGCCGGAGCGTGCCGTCGCCGCGCATCAGGTGGTCGACGCTCTCGTCGCCCTCGCCGTGGCCGCCCTTCACCAGGACGGCCCTGGCCCCGATGGCGAGGAGGCGGCGCCCCTGGGCCACGGCGGCGTTCTCGGTCTCGGCGGTGGGTTCGCCGATCAGGGTCGCGGTCTCCGGCAGGTTGGGGGTGACGAGGTCGGCCAGCGGCAGGAGGTGGCGGCGCAGGGCCTCCACCGCGGCCTCCGAGATCAGCCGGTCGCCCGAGGTCGCCACCATCACGGGATCGAGCACGATCGGGATCCGGCCCGCGTGGCGGGCGAGGCCGGCCGCCACCGCCTCGATGGTGGCCACCTGCGACAGCATCCCGATCTTCACCGCCCCGACGGCGAGGTCGGAGAACACGCTGTCGATCTGCGCCGTCACGAAATCGGCCGGCACGTCGTGGATGGCCTGGACGCCGCGGGTGTTCTGCGCGGTCAGGGCGGTGACGACGCTCGCCCCGTAGACCCGCAGGGCCGCGAAGGTCTTCAGGTCGGCCTGGATGCCGGCCCCGCCGCTCGAATCGGATCCCGCGATGGTGACGGCGATGAAGGTCATGGCTTGGAGATCCTGGCGTTTTCCGCAGCTTAGGCCGCGACGCCCCGCGCGGCGAGGGCCGAATCGACCCGGAAGCGCAGGTCGCGGGCGCGCCCGGCCACCGACTCGCCGGAAAAGAGCGAGGAGATCACCGCGATCCCGTCGGCCCCGGCCTCGATGACGGCCGCCGCGTTGCTGGAATCGATGCCGGCGATCGCCCCGAGGGGGAAGGCGGCGCCGCGGGCGAGGCGCCCCCGGAAGACGATGCGGGCGAGGCCGTCGAGCCCCACCGGTGGGTCGGGATTGTCCTTGCTCGTCGTCGCGAACACCCCGCCGATGCAGGCGTAGTCCACCGGCAGGCGGTAGAGCTCGTCGGCCTGGGTGCCGGTCTTCAGGGTGAGGCCGATGAGCGCCTCGCGGCCGAGCAGGCGGCGGGCCTCGGCCGGGTGCAGGTCGCTCTGCCCGAGATGCACGCCCTCCACGCCGGCGGCGAGGGCGAGGTCGACCCGGTCGTTGATCAGGAGCGGCACCCCCGTGCCCGTCAGCGCCGCGTGGATCGCCCGGATGCGGGCCAGGGCCGCCCGGGCATCCGCGATCGCCTTCTCCCGGTACTGCAGGAGCGTGCACCCGCCCTGCACGGCCTCCGCCGCCATCGCGGCGAGGCGCGCGCCGTCGGTGCCGGAGACGCCGGTATCGAGGAGGCCGTAGAGCCGCAGGTCGACCGGCCGGCCCCGTCCGATGGCTTCGTCCCGTCCGATCACGCTGCGTTTCCCCGGTTCCGTCGCTGGTGTGCCGCACTGTAGGGCTGCGCCGCCGCGATCGGAAGCTCCGGCACGGGCGGAGCTTTCCGGCGCGGTGTCGCGTTGCCACCCCCGAACCCGACCGCCAGCCAGCCAGACAGGGACACGCTCCGCGCATGGACCGCACGCAGAAGCAGAAGATGCTCGCCGGCGAGATCTACGATCCCGACGACCCGGAGCTTCACGCCGAAAGCCATGCCTGCAAGGTCTGGATGCAGCGCTACAACGCGGCCCTGGCGGAGACCCCTGCGATCCGCCGCGACCTCCTGCGCGAACGCCTCGCCGCGGTGGGCGAAGGCGCGGTGATCCGGCCGCCGTTCCACTGCGATTACGGGCTGCACATCAGCCTGGGCGCCCACGTCTTCCTGAACTTCGGCTGCGTCATCCTCGATTGCGCTCCGGTCAGCATCGGCGACCGCACCCAGATCGGGCCCGGCGTCCAGATCCTCACGCCGGACCATCCGCGCGAGCCCGGCCCGCGGGAGGCCGGCCTCGAATTCGCCCGCCCGATCCGGATCGGCCGCAACGTCTGGATCGGCGGCGGCGCGATCCTGCTCCCCGGCATCACCGTGGGCGACCACGCCATCATCGGCGCCGGCAGCGTCGTCACCCGCGACGTTCCCGAGGGCGCCACGGTGGTGGGCAACCCCGCCCGCGCCCTGCCCCGCAGCCAGCCCTGAGGCGTCCGCCCCGATCCCGACTGGGGGCGCATGCGCCGATCCCCCCTTGGGACGAATGGGCCGCGGCGGTTTTTCCACATTCATCACGCCGCCGCGATGTGCCATGAGCAGGGGTAGGCAAGGCGGACCAGACGGATAGCGGCGGGGATCGGGGCGCGTGACCACGGCGGAGGAGACCCAGCGGGATTCGGAGGGGGCGCTCTCCAATCCCTCCGCCGTCGGGCTCGTGGCCGTCATCGTCGCCGCCACCGACGGCGAGCCGCGCGCCCTCACGGTCCAGGTCGGAGGCCAGGCCAGGGGCCGCTCGGACGGCCTCCCGGCGGGGCCCCTGGTGCCCGAGCACCCGACGCTGGAGCGCGGCCTGCGCGCCTGGGTCGAGCGCCAGACCCACCAGCGCCTCGGCTACGTCGAGCAGCTCTACACCTTCGGCGACCGCGACAGGCAGGGCGACGATGCCGGCGGCCTGCACTCCCTGTCGGTGGCCTATCTCGCCCTGGTGCGCGAGGTACGTCCCGGCGGACTGGCGGAGGCCTCCTGGCGCAACTGGTACCGCTACCTGCCCTGGGAGGATTGGCGGGAGGGCCGGCCCGAATCCCTTGGCGAGATCGAGACCCAGCTCCTGGCCTGGGCCGAGCAGGCGCCCGACCCGAAGCTGCGCCGCCGGCGGGAGGACCGCCTCGGCCTGACCTTCGGCCTCTGCGGCGGCGCCTGGAACGAGGAGCGGGTGCTGGAGCGCTACGAGCTGCTGTTCGAGGCCGGGTTGATCCCGGAGGCGCAGGGCCAGTCCGGCGAGGCCCGCGAAGACGACCTCGCGATAACCGGCCAGCCCATGGCCCTCGACCATCGCCGGGTCCTCGCCACCGCGATCGGCCGCCTGCGGGGCAAGATCAAGTACCGCCCGGTGGTGTTCGAGCTGATGCCCCCGACCTTCACGCTCTTCCAGCTGCAGCGCACGGTGGAGGCCTTGTCCGGCACCAACCTGCACAAGCAGAACTTCCGCCGCCTCGTGGCGCAGCAGGGTCTGGTGGAGGAAACCGACGACGTCACCAGCGGCGCGACCGGCCGCCCGGCCCGCCTGGTGCGCTTCCGCCGCGAGGTTCTGCTGGAGCGCCCGGCCCCGGGCTTCCGCCTGCGCCCGGTCCGCCGCCCCGCCTGACCCCCCTGCCGGACCCGAATGACATTCGCGGTGCAGCGTCATTTTCGCATCGCAAAAACGTTATGCTCAAACCCTGTATATCTGGACAACGCGATCGGGGCCGCCTACGTTAGTCGGCACAATGCTCAGTTTGAGCATAAGTGAGGACGCGTCAATGGCGGCGACCAGTCTCCCGATCGGCCCGGCTTCCCGAGGCCTCCCCGCGGGCTTTCCCCTGCCGGACATCTACGCCCGCGTGAGCCGTCACGTGCCGGCGATCGAGTGGCCCGCCCTGGCCGAGGACGTCGCCGCGATCCTCGAACTGAAGAAGACCCGCAACGCCGTCATCCTGGCCCACAACTACCAGGCGCCGGAGATCTTCCATACGGTGGCGGACATCGTCGGCGACAGCCTGGCGCTGGCCCGCGAGGCCGTGACCGTGGATGCCGACGTCATCGTGCTCGCCGGCGTCCACTTCATGGCGGAGACGGCCAAGCTCCTGAACCCGGGCAAGACGGTGCTGATCCCCGACAGCCGGGCCGGCTGCTCCCTGGCCGACTCGATCACGGCGGCGGACGTGCGCAGCCTGCGGGCGAAGTACCCCGGCGTTCCGATCGTTACCTACGTCAATACCTCGGCGGCGGTGAAGGCCGAATCCGACCTGTGCTGCACCTCCGGCAACGCCGTCGAGGTGGTGCGCTCGCTGAACGCGCCGCGCGTGCTGATGATCCCGGACGAGTTCCTGGCGCAGAACGTCCAGGCGATGGTGCCCGAGGTCGAGATCCTGACCTGGGCCGGCCATTGCGAGGTGCACGAGCAGTTCACTCCCGCCGACATCCGCGAGGTGCGCGAGAGCTATCCGGGCGTCACCGTCATCACGCACCCGGAATGCCCGCCGGAGGTCGTCGCCGAGGCCGACTTCTCGGGCTCGACCGCGATGATGATGAACTTCGTCCTGGAGAAGCGCCCCAAGCAGGTGGTGCTCGTGACCGAGTGCTCCATGGGCGACAACATCGCGGCGGCCAATCCGGACATCGAGTTCATCAAGCCCTGCAACCTGTGCCCGCACATGAAGCGCATGAGCCTGAAGAACATCCGTCACGCCCTGGAGACCATGACGGAGGAGGTCACGGTGGAGCCCGCCCTCGCCGAGCGCGCCCGGATGGCGGTGGAGCGCATGCTCGCGGTGCGGACGCGATGAACGCGCACGCCCCGGTCTCATTCGCGCTTCCGGGCTCGGACCGGATCATCGTGGTCGGCGCCGGCATTGCCGGCCTCGCCACGGCCCTGCGCCTCGCGCCGCGCCCCGTCACCCTGGTCACCGCCGCGCCCCTCGGGTTCGGCACCGCCACCGGCTGGGCGCAGGGCGGCATCGCCGCCGCCATGGGAAGCGACGACGCGCCGGCCCTGCACGCCGCCGACACGGTGGCGGCGGGGGCCGGGCTGACCGAGGCCGACGTGGCCCTGCGCGTCGCCGAGGCCGGCCCCGGCCTGATCGACTGGCTCGTCGGCCTCGCGGCCCCCTTCGACCGGGACGCCGCCGGCGCCCTCGCCCTCGGTCTCGAAGCGGCACACTCCCGCCGCCGCATCGTCCGGGCCGGCGGGGATTCCACCGGCCGGATGGTGCTCGAAACCCTGGTCCGGGTTGTCGCGCGCACGCCCTCCGTCACCATCCTCGTGGCCTCGGCCCGCGACCTGATGCGGGATGCCCGCGGCGCCGTGACCGGCGTGGTCTGCGAGCGCGACGGCGTGCGCTTCTCCCTGCCGGGCCGCGCCGTCGTTCTGGCCACGGGCGGGGTCGGGGCGCTCTATGCCTCGACCACCAACCCGCGGGGGGCCACCGGGCGCGGCCTCGCCCTGGCGGTCCGGGCCGGCGCCGTGCTGCGCGACATGGAGTTCGTGCAGTTCCACCCCACCGCCATCGCCACCGGCGCGGATCCGATGCCCCTGGCCACCGAAGCCCTGCGCGGCGAGGGGGCGCGGCTGATCGACGAGACCGGCGCGCCCGTCATGGCGGGCATCGCCGGGGGCGATCTCGCCCCGCGGGACGTGGTGGCGCGGGGCATCTTCCAGGCGCAGGCCCGCGGCGCGCGGGTCTTCCTCGATTGTCGCGGCGATCTCGGCGCCCGCATGGCCACGCGGTTTCCCACGGTTGCCGGCCTCTGCGCCGCGGCCGGCATCGATCCGCGAATCCAGGCGATCCCGGTTCGGCCGGCCGCGCACTACCACATGGGCGGCGTGAAGGTGGACGCGACCGGCGCCAGCACCGTGCCGGGCCTGTTCGCCTGCGGCGAGGTCGCCTCGACCGGGCTGCATGGCGCCAACCGGCTCGCCAGCAACTCGCTGCTCGAAGCGATGGCCTTCGCGCCGTCGATCGCCGAGGCCGCCTCCGCGGTCCCGGCCCCGGGCCAGGCCCGCGCCGAGGCCGCGACGCCCCGGAGCGAGGGCGACCCCGACGCCCTGCGCACCGTGATGGAGCGGCAGGTGGGCGTTGTGCGCGCGGCGGACGGTCTCGCAGAGGCCGTGCGCCACCTCGCCCCGGCGGCGCGGGGCGGCTGCGACGTCGCCCTGACCGGCCTCGCCATCGCGGCCTCGGCCCTGTCGCGGCGGGAGAGCCGCGGCGCGCACTGGCGCAGCGATCATCCCGCCCAGGAGGCGCCGGTGCATACCGAGCTGGCGCTGTCCGACCTCTGGGCGATGGCCGAGGCGGTCGCGCCCGGCCGGGCCGTCGTCGCCGCCTGAGCCTCGCGAACCCGGTCCGGTCCCCAGGGGCGGGGCCGGCCCTCGTCCTCCATCCCGGAAGCTGGACCATGTCCGATCCCTCAGAGCTGCCTCCCCTGCCCCGCCTGATGGTGGAGCCCATCGTCCGCGCGGCGTTGCTGGAAGACCTCGGACGGGCCGGCGACATCACCACCGACGCCATCGTGCCGGCCAGCGCCCGCCTGGAGGGCGTCATCGCCGCCCGCCAGGACGGGGTGATCTCCGGCATCGACACCGCGATGATCGCCTTCGGGCTGATCGATCCGAGCGTCGGCGTCACGGTGGAGCGGGGCGACGGCACCCGGGTGAAGCCGGGCGACGTGGTGATCCGCCTGGCCGGCCCGGCTCGGGCCATCCTCACGGCCGAGCGCGTCGCTCTCAACCTGCTGTGCCGCCTATCCGGCGTCGCCACCGCGACCGCCTCCCTCGTCGAGGCGGCCCGGCCCCACGGCAAGGCCCGCATCGTCTGCACGCGTAAGACGACCCCGGGCCTGCGCGCCCTGGAGAAGCACGCGGTGCGCGCCGGGGGCGGCTCGAACCACCGCTACGGCCTCGACGATGCCGTGCTGATCAAGGACAACCACGTCGCCGTCGCCGGCGGCATCGTGCCGGCGATCATGCGCGCCCGGGCCTATGCCGGCCACCTCGTGAAGATCGAGGTGGAGGTCGATACCCTGGAGCAGCTCGCGCAGGCGCTCTCGGTGAAGGCCGACGCGGTGCTCCTCGACAACATGTCCCCGCAGCAGCTCACGGAGGCGGTGGCGATGATCGACGGGCGGGCCATCGCCGAGGCCTCGGGCCGGATCAACCGCGACACCGTGGGCGCGGTGGCGGCTTCCGGCGTCGACCTGATCTCGTGCGGCTGGATCACCCACAGCGCGCCGATCATCGACCTCGGCCTTGACGCCGTCTGAGGGACGCCCGCACGGCCAAGGTGCCACGGTGTTGCCATGAAATCACGACGCGGCGGCAAGCGTCGTTGCAGTGCGAATTCGGCTTGGCTTTGAAGCGTGAGCGTTTACGTCTTGGGCACACTTCGCACCGTAACGTGCGTCAAGTTTTCCAAGTCGTTTCCACAGACTACGTTCGCCTTTGAGAGGCTCCGATGCGCCGTTTCGCCCCCGCCCTGACCGGGCTCGTCTGCGCGCTGGGCGCGTGGGCGTCGCCCGCCGCCGCCTACGAGATCGACCCGCTCACCCGTCAGCCGCTGGATAACGCCCTGGTCATCCGGGTGCGGCCGCAGAACGAGCCCGTCGCGCTCCCCACCGCCAACGCCTCCCTGCCTGTCGCCGACCCGATGGCTCCGTCCTCGGCCGTGCCGCAGATGTCGGCGATCCAGCGCGAGGAAGTCGCCTATGCCGGCGGCTACGCCCCGGGTACCATCGTGGTCTCCACCGGCGAGCGGCGCCTCTACTACGTGCTCGGCGACGGCAAGGCCCTGCGTTACGGCGTCGGCGTCGGCCGCCCGGGCTTCACCTGGGGTGGCGTGCAGACCATCACCATGAAGCGCGAGTGGCCCGATTGGCGTCCCCCGGCCGAGATGCTGCGCCGCCGCCCCGATCTGCCGCGCTTCATGAAGGGCGGCATCGAGAACCCGCTCGGCGCCCGCGCCATGTATCTCGGCAACTCGATCTACCGCATCCACGGCTCGAACGAGCCGGAGACGATCGGCACCGCCGTGTCCTCGGGCTGCATCCGCATGACCAACGACGACGTGGCCGACCTCTACACCCGCGCCAAGGTCGGCGCGAAGGTCATCGTCCAGCGCTGAACGCGCCGTACGCGTCCTGACTTTCCCGAGGGGCCGGTGGACACACCGGCCCCTTTCTCGTGGGCGACGCGCTACTTCGACACCGCGAAGAAGCGCGACAGGAGCCAGAGGGGCACCACCACGACCGCGCCGGCCAGGATCCAGCGGCCGAAATCGTGGAAGGTAGCGAGGCCGAGGTCGATCAGGGTCCGCACCGCGTCGTAGGCGTGCCAGAACAGCAGGCCGGGGGTGACGCCGAGGGTCGCCATCACGGCGCCGACCAGCACCGACAGGAACAGGAGCTTCATGAAGACGGCGGCGGGCGAGCCGCCGAGGAAGCGCCGCAGGGCCGAGCGCCGGCCCGGCTCCGGGATCGGTGCGCCGGCATAGGGCTGCCCCCCGTAGGGCGGCGGGCGGCGCGGATCGTGGTCGAGCGTCATCGGGTCCTATCCTTGGCCATGTTCTTCGCCATGTCCTTGGCCGGGTTCTTGGCGGTGTTCTTCGCGGTGTTCTTGACCGTGCTCTCGGCCGGATCTTCGGGCCGTGCCCTCGGGCCGGGCGGTGCCGCCTCTCAACCCGGCGAACCCGGCGGAACCGTGACGCGGGCGACACAGTTTGCACGAAACACGACACATGCGAGAGCGTTCGGCGTTTTCGCACGGGGGACGGATGGCACCGTCGCGTGCAGGGTCCCATCTTAACGATGCGATCTGCGT
This sequence comes from Methylobacterium sp. Leaf94, assembly GCF_001426045.1. Lineage (NCBI taxonomy): Bacteria > Pseudomonadati > Pseudomonadota > Alphaproteobacteria > Hyphomicrobiales > Methylobacteriaceae > Methylobacterium > Methylobacterium sp. Leaf94. The sequence goes on along the minus strand of NZ_LMRM01000023.1, from coordinate 172,757 downwards.
CGTCCCCGACCGACCCTCGCCCCGCAGACTGACCCGTCCATGAAACGAACCGCTCCATGATCGACCACGCCCTGTTCGATCCGGCGATGATCGACCCCGAGACTAGGCGCCTGAACGCCGAGATCGTGGCCGCGCATGCCGCGCAGGCGGATCCCTGGTCGATCCCCATCACCGAGGTCCGGGCGCGCCGCCGCCAGGGCACGCAGGCCTCGCCGGCCATGCCGCGCAGCGCCCGGGCCGAAATCCTGACCATCGACGGGCCCGCCGGCCCCCTCCAGCTGCGCGTCATCCGCCCCGATGCGCGGAAATGGTCGAAGCTGCGCGGCGCCTACCTGCACATCCATCGCGGGGGCTGGGTCTGGGGCGCGGCCGACGAGCAGGACCCGTGGCTGGAGCGCATCGCGGACGTCTGCGGCTTCGTCTGCCTGTCGGTGGAGTATCGCCTCGCGCCCGAGCACCCCTACCCGGCGGCCCTCGAGGATTGCGAGGCCGCCGCCCTCTGGCTCGCGGGTCCCGGCCGGGCCGAGTTCGGCATCTCCGCCCTGACCATCGGAGGCGAATCGGCCGGCGCGCAGCTCGCCGTGATGGTGCTCCTGCGGCTGCGCGACAGGCACGGCCTGCCCCGCGCCTTCCGGGGGGCGAACCTCAATGCCGGCTTCTTCGACCTCGGCCTCACCCCGAGCGTGCGCAACTGGGGCGACGAGCGCCTGGTGGTGAACACCCGGGACCTCACCAACTTCGCCAACGACTACGTCCGTGAGGGCATCGACCGGCGCCGGCCCGACGTCTCCCCGGTCTATGCCGACCTGAAGGGCCTGCCGCCGGCCCTGTTCACCGTGGGCACCCACGATCCGCTCCTCGACGACACGCTGTACATGTCGGCCCGCTGGGCGGCCGCCGGCAACGGCGGACACACGGCGATCTATCCGGGCGGCTGCCACATCTTCGTGCGCTATCCCGGGGCGATGACCGAGCGGGCGCTGGAGTTGATCGACCGCTTCCTGATGGCCCTGGCCTGAGCAAGCGCGCGGTTGCATCCCCCCTGCCGGAACGCTTCGCCGCGTGGTTCGCCGCGCGCGGCTGGACGCCCCGGCCCCACCAGCTCGAACTCCTCGACATCGTCGGGGGCGGCCGCTCGGCGCTCCTCGTGGCGCCGACGGGCGCGGGCAAGACGCTCGCGGGCTTCCTGCCGAGCCTCACGGCCCTGGCGGCGCGGCCGGCGTCGGCGAAGCCGCGGGGCCTGCACACCCTCTACGTCTCGCCCCTGAAGGCGCTGGCCGTCGACATCGCCCGCAACCTCGATGCGCCCATCGCCGAGATGGGCCTTCCCGTACGCGTCGAGACCCGCACCGGCGACACGCCCTCGCACAAGCGCACCCGCCAGATCGCGCGACCGCCCGACATCCTGCTGACCACGCCGGAGCAGCTCGCCCTGCTCATCGCCCATCGCGAGGCGGCGGACCTGTTCGCCGGCCTGTCCTGCGTCGTCCTCGACGAGTTGCACGCCCTCGTCACCTCGAAGCGCGGCGACCTCCTGTCCCTGGCGCTCGCGCGCCTGCACCGCCTCAGCCCCGGGCTCACGGCCATCGGCCTCTCCGCCACCGTGCGCGAGCCGGACGAGCTGCGCCGGTATCTCGTTCCTCAACACCCCCCCTCCTCCACCGAAGCGGAAGAGGGCGGCCCGGCCATGGCCGAGCTCGTGGTGGTGAAGGGCGGCGCCGCCCCCGACCTCCACATGCTGGAGACCGGCCTCACCCTGCCCCTGGCCGGCCATACCGCCTGGCAGGCGATGCCGGCGATCTACGAGCTGATCGGGCGGCACCGCACCGTGCTGGTCTTCGTCAACACCCGGCTCCAGGCGGAGTACACCTTCCAGGAACTCTGGCGCATCAACGACGCCAACTATCCCATCGCCCTGCATCACGGCTCGCTCGATGCCACCCAGCGCCGGCGGGTCGAGGCCGCCATGGCGGCGGGCCAGCTGCGGGCGATCGTCTGCACCGCCACCCTCGACCTCGGCATCGACTGGGGCGACGTCGACCTCGTGGTGAATATCGGCGCCCCCAAGGGGGCGAGCCGGATCATGCAGCGCATCGGCCGCGCCAACCACCGCATGGACGAGCCGTCGAAGGCCTATCTCGTGCCGGCCAACCGGTTCGAGATGCTCGAGTGCCAGGCCGCCCTCGACGCCGTGGAGGCCGCCGCCCAGGACACGCCCGACGCCCGCCTCGGCGCCCCCGACGTGCTGGCCCAGCACGTCCTCGGCATGGCCTGTGCCGATGCCTTCGACGCGGTGCAGCTCTACGCCGAGATCGTCTCGGCCGCCCCCTACGCCACCCTGTCCTGGGAGGATTTCGAGGCGGTGGTCGATTACGTCGCCACCGGCGGCTACGCCCTTCGGGCCTACGAGCGCTTCGCCAAGATCCTGCGCGGGCCGGACGGCCTGTGGCGGGTGCGCGATGCCCGCATCGCCCAGCAATACCGGATGAACGTCGGCACCATCGTCGAATCCGCCAAGGTGAAGGTCCGGCTCGCCCGCGGCGTGCGCGGCAAGCCGGGCGCGATCCTGCCCCGCGGTGGCCGGGTGCTGGGCGAGATCGAGGAAGACTTCGCCGACACCCTGACGCCGGGCGACACGTTCCTGTTCGCCGGCGAGGTGCTGCGCTTCGAGGGCCTGTCCGAGGACGAGGCCCTGGCGACCCGCGCGGGGCCGGGCACCGACCCGGCGATCCCGTCCTATGCGGGGGCGAAGTTCCCGATCTCGACCTTCCTGGCGGCGCGGGTGCGTGCCCTGATCGCCGATCCGTTCGAATGGGACCGGCTGCCGCGCCAGGTTTCGGACTACCTCCTGCAGCAGCGGACCCGCTCGGTCCTGCCCGGTCCCACGGGACTGCTGGTGGAGACCTTTCCCCGCGCCGGGCGCTACTACCTGACGGCCTTTCCCTTCGAGGGGCGGCTCGCGCACCAGACCCTCGGCATGCTGCTCACCCGCCGTCTGGAACGGGCGCGGATGCGGCCCCTGGGCTTTGCCGCCAACGATTACGGCATCGCCATCTGGCTCAACCGCGATGTCGGCGAACGCATCGGCCGGGAACCGGACTTCCTCGAGACCCTGTTCGCCGAGGACATGCTGGGCGACGACCTCGAGGCCTGGCTGGACGAATCCGCCATGATGAAGCGCACCTTCCGGCAATGCGCCGTGATCGCCGGGCTGATCGAGCGGCGCTATCCAGGCCAGGCCAAGACCGGCCGGCAGGTCACGATCTCCACCGATCTGGTCTACGACGTGCTGCGCAAGCACCAGCCGGACCACCTCCTGCTCAAGGCGGCGCGGCAGGATGCGGCAACCGGACTCCTCGACGTGAAGCGCCTCGGTATGATGTTGAGGCGCATCCAGGGGCGAATCATCCACAAGGCGCTCGATCGCGTCTCGCCGCTCTCCGTCTCCGTGATGCTCGAGATCGGGCGCGAACGGGTCTACGGCGAGGGCGCCGACGAGATTCTGGCCGAAGCCGAGGCGCAGTTGCTCGAAGAAGCGCTGGCCTGAGCGCGTGGTGAAACGCCCTGCCCCGAACGCAGAGGACGCGGTTTTGGCGCTCGGCCAGAGACTTGAGAAGACCATCCGGGCCCCCGGCCTGACCCTTGCCGGCGAAACCCTCGCCCTCGACCTCTGCGGCGGCCTCTGGCTCGCCCCGCACCGCACCCTGGTGGTGTCCGACCTCCACCTGGAGAAGGGCTCGGCCTATGCGGCTCGCTCCGGGCAGTTCCTGCCGCCCTACGACACCCGCGAGACCCTGGCCTGCCTGCATGAGGTGATCGCGCGGCTCGACCCCGCTTGCGTCGTCGCGCTGGGCGATTCCTTCCACGATTCCCGCGGACCGGAGCGCATGGAGCCGGGCGACCGCGCCATGGTGGCGGCCCTGCAGGAGGGGCGCGACTGGGTCTGGATCGCCGGCAACCACGACCATGCGGTCAGCGAGGGCGTCGGCGGCCGCTACGCCGAGACGCTGAGGGTGGGCGCCCTGACCCTGCGGCACGAACCGACCGTCGATGCGCCCGAGGGCGAAGTCTCCGGCCACCTGCATCCCTGCGGAAAGGTCGCGATGCGCGGGCGGGCCGTGCGCCGGCGCTGCTTCGTCACCGACGGGCGCCGGCTGATCATGCCGGCCTTCGGCGCCTATGCGGGGGGGCTCAACGTGCGCAACGCCGCCTTCGAGCCGCTGTTTCCGGCCGGCTTCACGGCACACCTCCTCGGCGACGGCCGCGTCTTCGCCATCGGCAAGGCGATGCTGAGCAAGGACTGAGCCTCTCTCCGGCCGAGACCTCCGGCGTTTTCAGTGCGCCGGTCCCCTCTCCTTTCGGGAGACGGGGCCCGTTCCGAGCGAGCCAACCGAAGCGATCGACCGGACACGGTGCGAGGAGCCAAACGGGATTCAGGCCGCGATGAGCAGCGAGACCCCGGCGACCCCCGACAGGGCCAGGCGCAGGCGGCCGAGCCAGACCGGGACGAGGCCGCGGCGCGGCAGGTCCTGGTCGATGAGGCCCCAGGCCAGCACGAGGATGCCGAGGATGCGCAGATCCCAGGGCATCGGGGCGGCGAGGGCCGCCCAGGCGATCAGCGAGGGCAGGATCGCGATGGCGTAGTCCGCGCCGCCCGAATTGCGCGCGGCCGCCGCGCCCCAGCGGATGCCGCCGAGGAACGATGCGATGACGGCGCCGTAGGTGGAGAGCATGAGGCGGGGGCTGAGGCCGATGGTGCCGAGGCCGCCATCGGAGCCGCTATAGGCGAGGAGGGCGAAGCCTAGGAACGGAATCAGCCCGGCGATCCCCAGGATCAGGGCGGCCGGTGGAACCGTCGTCACGCGCGCCATCGGCTCTCCGCTTGTCGGGCCGCCCGATGGAGGCGACCTGCGCTTCGAAATGGGTCACCCGATCACGACGGTCCGGCGATCACCGCTGCGACAACGCCGGGAACCGGGGGTTCGGCGCAAAAGCGGGAGGGCGTCAGAAGCTCGCATCCCCCGCGCGGCCGCTCAGATCCGGCGGGCCGGCGGAACGTTGCCGGAGGGCGGCGCCGCACCGAGCAGGCTCATTGAGTTCTCGGTGGGCAGCGGGGCCGGGATCTCGTTGGCCGCGGGCTCCGGCACCTTAGGCTTGAAGGCCGTGACCTGCGCCCGCGCGGCACCCAGGGCTTTCGCGTCGAGCTTCGAGGCGACGTCGTCGCGCTTCTTCGCGGCGTCCTCGTCGCCCTGCGCGGCGGCGGCCGAGAACCACAGGAAGGACTGTCCGAGATCCTGCTGCACGCCCATCCCCCGGGCGTAGAGAACCGCGAGGTTGTACTGGCTGTCGCGGACGCCGAGCTCGGCCGCGCGCTTGAACCAGAGGGAGGCGGTGGCGAAGTCGGGCTTGCCGCCGGCCACCGGGTTCTCGGCGTAGATCACCGCGAGGTTGTGCATGGCGCGGGCATTGCCGAGTTCGGCGGCACGGCCGTACCAGAGTTTCGCCTGAGCCAGGTCGCGGGTCACGCCGACGCCCTTCTCGTACAGGCTCCCGAGCTTGTACTGCGCCGGCGCGAAGCCGCTGGCGGCGATCTGCTCGAACACCTTCACGGCGAGCGCCGGGTCGCGCGTCATGCCGCGCCCTTCGGCCGCCCGCATGCCGAGGTCGTAGGCGGCGGCGCCGTCGCCGCCGAGGGCGGCCTGGCGCAGCTTCACCAGGTTCGGCGGCACCGCCGCGAGGTCCGCGGTCAGTCCGGCCATCGTCGTCACGCGCGGCACCGCGGACCGAGCGGCCACGGCCGGCACCGTGCCCTTGGCGGGCGGGCTTTCGGAGAGACTCTGCGTCGTCTGCGGATCGGCCGGGGCGGGCGTCGCGCCCTTCGCATCCGGCGCTTTGGCGTCCTGGGTCTTGGCGTCCGGCTGTTTGGCGGCCGCCTCGGCTGCGGGGCCGGCATCGGGTGCCGCCGCCGCGATGTCGGCGGGCGCCGAGCGCGTCGCGACCGGCTCGGTCGCCGATGACGCGGTGTCCGCGGTCCGGCGGGCGGTCACGGCCTGGAGAGCGCCGAGCAGGAGCACCACTGCGGCGAGGCCGAGGAGGAGCGGTTTGCGGCGGCGGTCGATGCCCTCGCGGAAGCGCGCGAGGCGACCGTCGCGGCGCGCGGCGTCGGGACCGGTGCGGACACCGTCGCCCTCCTGCGCCTCGGCCTGCCCGGCGGCCTCTGCCTGCGCCGCCTGCGCGGCACGCCGGGCGGCGGCGATGAAGCTGGTCTTGATGTCGCTGTCGGCCGCGCCCGCGGCCTCGCTCGCCTCGACCCGGCTGCCCGGGCGCTCACGGCCGGGGCGTCCGGCGCCCGGCTCCAGCGGAAGATCGGGACCCGAGACCAGGGGGCGTTCGGTCCGGGCCGCATCCGGCCGGCGCGACGGTGCCCCCCCGGCGAGATGCTCGGCGCCCGGCTCCCGGAGGGAATCCTTGGCCGTGTCCCGCGACGCCAGATCCCGCGCCAGCATCTCCCGGGCCAGGATGTCCTTCGCGGACGCGTCCCGCGGGGTCCGGGCGCCGGTCAGGAGGGCGGCATCCGTGTCGCCGGTGCCGATCCGGCCGACCAGGCGCTCCAGGGCGGAGTAGACCCCGGTCAGCGTCGATTGCATCCGCTGCTCGGAGGCGACCTGATGCGCGCGCAGATCCGCGAGGCTGGCCCGCAGGAGGGCCACTTCGCCGGTCTCGGCGGCCGCGCCCATGGTCTCGGCGACCGCGTTGCGGGCGGCGCGCTCGACGGCGGCCTCCATCGGCGCCTCGGCCCGCAGGGCCGAGACCTGGTCGAGGAGGTCGGTCATGGTGCGCTCGAGCCCGGCCAGGGCCGGATCGGCGTCCCGGGTGTCGATGCGCTCGGCCAGCGCCAGGACCTGCTGCTCCAGGGCGTCGAGGCCCTCGTCGCGGGGGCCCTCGCCCGTGCCGATGCGATCGAGCTTGACCGTCAGCTCGTGCAGCATGCCGTGGATCGAGGCGAGGTTCTCGTCGGGCAGTGCCGGCCGGCGCAGGGTCGCGCCGATGTCTTCGAGGCGTCCGATCAGGTCGCCCACGGGATTGATGCTGACCCGGTCGACCTTCTCCGACAGGGCATCGATCCGGTGCAGGATGACGTCCGAATCCTGGTGGGCGGCTATGGGGCCCGCGCCGCGCAGGGCGTCGAGCTTGGCGCCCATCTCCTGGATCTGCTCGCCGATGCCGGCCTCGGCGTTCGAACGCAGGCCGATCCGGATTTCCTCCAGCAGGGGGCGGAGCTCCGCCATGCTGGCGGTCTCGCCGGGCATGCCGGCCTGGAGCTGCGAAATCTGGGTGCTGATGGCCTGGAGGCCGTTGGCGAGGCTCTGGATCCGCTCGGGTCCGGCGAGGGCGCCGATCAGGCGGCGGATCTCGTCGAGTTCCCGGAACAGCCCCGCGACCACGTCCTGCTCGGCGATGCCGGAGGGCGCGCCCTGGAACGTGCCGTTCATCTTGGCGGCTAGGCGCTCGACATCGGCGGCGACGCGGGCGTGAACGTTGTCGGCGACGTCCTCGGCCAGGCGCTCGACCTGCACACGGATCGCCTCGATGGGGGCCGCGATGGCGGCGAGGTCGCCGGGGGCCTGCGCCTTCTCGACACCGGCCGCCAGGGTCTGCATCGCCGTCTCCAGCGCGCCGACGTCGCGGCTGCTGGCGAGGCTGCCGATCGATTCGCGCAGCCGCACCGTCTCGCTCTGGAGCTCGGCGATGACGGGGGCGGCCAGGGTCGGGGCGGCGTTCGAGACCGGGGCCGGGGCGGCGGCCTGGGCGGGCGCGGCGGGCGCGGCGGGCGTACCGTCCAGTTCGCGCTGGCGCTGGCGAATCTCCGTGACCGCGTCGCGGATCTCGGTCACGACCGGGCGGCCGCGGCGGCCGAGGGGACGGGGCGCAGCCAGTTGCGCGCCGATCTCCGTCATCCGGCGCTCGATCTCCGCGAGCCGCTGGGCCATCTCGGAGGGCGGCGGGCTGGCCGGCTCGACCTTCGGGGCGGCGGGCGCCGGCGGCACGGGCGCCTCGGCGCCGATGCGCTGGTCGATGCCGTCCAGGCGACGCATCATCTCGGTGAGGGCCGCGTTCTTGCCGGTCGACCCGGTGGGCGCGGCGCTCGAAGGCCGGACCTCGACCGGCGCCGGTGCGGCGGCGACGGGTGTCGGCTCGGCCGGTGCGACCGGGGCCGGCTGCGGTTGCGCGCTCCGTGATTCGGGTTCAGCCTTGTCCGCGAGCGCCCGGGGATCGACGATGGAGGCGATCCACGTCTCGACCGGAATGCCGGCGCGGCGGGCGACATCCCGTGCCGCTTCGAGAACGTCCGGATCGAAGCCTTCGAGGTCGAGCGTCGCGTTGCGTGTCATCGTCCAACCTGACCCGGCGAAGTCCATGGTTCGATCCGCGAGCGCCCCCCGCCACACGAAAAGCGAGGGAGGGGTTAACGGCAGATCCGTCCGCCCCGACATTTGGTAGTCTTGGTAAACAGGCGGTTAAGACCTGACCGATTGGTGGCGGATGACCGATTCCCGTTGGCACCCCGCGCGCCCCCCTTTCGTCCGCCGCAGATTAGTTTATATGTGAACCATCAGGTGCGCCGGCGGCCGGAAGTCCGACCAGGAACGCAACCGTTTCCGGGAGATGATGCGCGATGCCCAGCTACAAGGCACCGGTCGAGGACGTCCTGTTCCTGCTGAACGACGTGCTCGGGTTCCACCGCTACGACAACCTGCGCGGCTTCTCGGACGCCTCTCCCGACGTGATGGAGGCGGTGCTCAACGAGGGCGCCAAGCTCGCCGAGACCGTCCTGGCCCCCCTGAACGCCGCCGGCGATCGGGAAGGCTGCACCCGGCATCCGGACGGGAGCGTCACGACCCCGCAGGGCTTCAAGGCCGCCTACGACGCCTATGCGGGCGGCGGCTGGATGGGCCTGTCGATGCCCGAGGCCTATGGCGGGCAGGCCCTGCCGCACACCCTGAACACCGCGATCCAGGAATTCGCCTCCGGGGCCAACCTCGCCCTCGGCATGTATCCCGGCCTGACCCAGGGCGCGATGGCGGCCCTCCTGGTGCACGGGTCGGAAGAGCAGAAGGCGCTCTACCTGCCGAAGATGGTGGAAGGGGCCTGGACCGGCACCATGAACCTGACCGAGCCCCATTGCGGCACGGATCTCGGCCTCCTCAAGACCAAGGCGGTGCCCAACGGCGACGGCTCCTACAGCCTGACCGGCACCAAGATCTTCATCTCGGCCGGCGAGCACGACCTCTCCGAGAACATCATCCACCTCGTCATAGCCCGCATCGAGGGCGCGCCGGCCGGCACCAAGGGCATCTCGCTCTTCGTGGTGCCGAAGGTCCTGGTGAACGCCGACGGCTCGCTGGGCGCGCGCAATCCCGTCTCCTGCGGCTCCCTCGAGCACAAGATGGGCATCCACGGCAATTCCACCTGCGTGATGAACTACGACGGGGCGAAGGGCTGGCTCGTCGGGCAGGAGAATCGCGGCCTGAACGCGATGTTCGTGATGATGAACGAGGCCCGCCTCGCGGTGGGCGTCCAGGGTCTCGGACAATCCGAGGTTGCCTACCAGAACGCCGTCGCCTACGCGAAGGACCGGCTTCAGGGCCGCGCCCTCACCGGCGCCAAGGCGCCCGAGAAGGCCGCCGACCCGATCATCGTCCATCCCGACGTGCGCCGGACCCTGATGGGCATCCGCGCCTTCAACGAGGCCGCCCGCGCCCTCGTGCTCTGGACCGCCCTCCAGGCGGATATCGGCCACCGGTCCGACGACGCGACCGAACGGCAGGCCGCCGAGGACCACATGGGCCTGATGACCCCGGTGGTGAAGGGCGTGCTGACCGACCGGGGCTTCGCCAACGCGGTCGAGGCCCAGCAGATGTTCGGCGGCCACGGCTACATCGAGGAATGGGGCATGTCGCAGTTCGTGCGCGATGCCCGCATCGCGATGATCTACGAGGGCGCCAACGGCATCCAGGCCATGGACCTTATCGGGCGCAAGCTGCCCAAGGACGGCGGCCGGGCCATGATGAGCTTCCTCGGCGAGGTGCAGACCTTCCTCAAGGACCACGGCGAGGACGAGGGCATGACGCCCTACGTCGCCCCCCTCCAGGCCGGGCTCAACGACCTGCAGGGCGCCACCATGTGGTTCATGCAGAACGCCTTCACGAAACCCGACAATGCGGGGGCCGGCGCCACCGACTACATGCACCTCCTCGGCCTCGTGGCCATGGGCTACATGTGGGCGCGCATCGCCAAGGCCGCCCTGGCCCGCCAGGCCGAAGCCGCCTCGGACGCCATGGCCGCCAAGCTGGTGGTGGGCCGCTTCTACATGGAGCGGATGCTGCCCGAGACCGCGACCCGGCTGGTGCGGATCAAGGCCGGCGCCGAGACGACGATGGCGCTCGGCGCCGAGGCGTTTTAGACCGGGACGACCGCGATCCGAAGACGCCGCGTCGGTCCGGGGCGCCCATAGGGCGAACCCGGAATCCGGAACCGCCGGCGCGGGCGACCTCGCCACGACCTGCGGTTCTGGCTTCCGGGCTCCGCGTCGCGGCCCCGGACTGACGGATCCGGACCGGATTTTTGAACGCCGTCGCCCCGAACGGGCGGACAACAGGGAAACGCGCATGCCCGAGGCCTTCATCTACGACCACGTCCGCACCCCGCGGGGCCGCGGCAAGCCCGATGGGTCGCTGCACGAGGTGACGGCCCTGCGCCTCGCCGAGGTGGCGCTCCGCGCCCTCAAGGAGCGCAACGACCTCGACACGCGCCGCGTCGACGACGTGGTGCTCGGCTGCGTCGATCCGGTGGGCGAGGCCGGCGGCGACATCGCCCGGGCGGCGGCCCTGGTGGCCGATTACGGCACGCACGTGCCGGGCGTGCAGATCAACCGCTTCTGCGCCTCGGGCCTCGACGCGGTGAACTTCGCCGCCGCGCAGGTGATGGCCGGGCAGCACGACCTGACGGTGGGCGGCGGCGTCGAGTCCATGAGCCGCGTCGGCCTCGGCGCCTCCGGCGGCGCCTGGCCCGTGGATCCCGCCATCGCAATCAAGTCGTACTTCATGCCCCAGGGCGTGTCGGCCGACCTCATCGCCTCGAAATACGGCTTCAGCCGCGACGTTTGCGACGCCTACGCGGTCGAATCGCAGAAGCGCTCGGCCGCCGCCTGGGCCGAGGGCCGCTTCGCCGACGCGGTCGTGCCGGTGCGCGACATCAACGGCATCACGCTCCTGGCCAACGACGAGCACATGCGGCCCGCCACCGACATGCAGTCGCTTGGCCAGCTCAAGGCCTCCTTCGTCCAGATGGGCCAGATGGGTGGCTTCGACGCCGTGGCGATCGACGCCCATCCGGACGTCGAGACCGTCAACCACGTCCACCACGCCGGCAACTCGTCGGGCATCGTCGACGGCGCCGCCGCCGTGCTGATCGGATCGCGCGAGGCCGGCAGCGCCGCGGGCCTGAAGCCCCGCGCCCGCATCCGCGCCTTCGCCAATATCGGCTCGGACCCGGCCCTCATGCTCACCGGCCCGGTGGACGTGACGCGGAAGGTCCTGGCGCGGGCCGGCATGAGCCTGTCCGACATCGACCTGTTCGAGGTCAACGAGGCCTTCGCCGCGGTGGTGCTGCGCTTCCAGCAGGCCTTCGACGTGGACCCGGCCCGGATCAACGTCTGCGGCGGCGCCATCGCCATGGGCCATCCGCTGGGCGCCACCGGCGCGATGATCCTCGGCACCGTGCTCGACGAGTTGGAGCGCACCGGCAAGGAGCGCGCCCTGGTGACCCTGTGCATCGGTGCCGGCATGGGCACCGCCACCATCATCGAACGGGTGTGAGCCTGCGCCGCCTCCCAAACGCGGGCCAAGTGGGGTAGAGGGCGGCGCCCGCCGCCACCCGGCGCCGGGCTCACGACAAGAATCTCTGAGGACACGCCAAGATGACGCGCCTGCTCGCCACCCTCTGCCTGACCACGGCCCTCTGCCTGCCGATGGCCGCCCGCGCCGACGATGCCGCCGAGCGCATCGCCGTCGCCAAGGACCTGGTGCAGAAGACCACGATCAAGAACCTGGAGGTCGGCTTCACGGGCGCCCTCGAGAAGACCGTGGCGCCGATGAAGGAGGACAAGGCCGAGGCCGTGCGCAAGGAGATCCGCGCCGAGTTCGACAAGCAGCGCGAGACGATGCTCGACGGCCTGTCGAAGGCCTATGCCGAGAAGTTCAGCCTCGACGAACTGAAGCACCTCACCGAAATCTACGGCGACAAGACTTACCAGAAGTTCCAGGCGGTCAATGCCGATCCAGCCTCCACCGTGACCACGATTTCGCAGGCCTCGGTGACCAAGCTCCTGAACATGCTGGCGATCGCCTCGGCCGGCGATTCCGCGGCCAACGGTGCGGCGGGTGCCCCCGGTGCGCCGATGCCGATGCCGGCGCGCTGAGGCGGACCGGCGGGGATCCCGATGGCCGGCTCAGGCCACATGCGCGCGGGGGAACCCGCCCGCCGGAGAGCCGGCCACCGGGAAGCCGCGGACCGGGGGCAGCGCCTCCAGGTGGGGCTTGGCGAAGTGGTAGCCCTGGAACAGGTTCGCACCGAGGTCGCGCAGGGTGTCCAGCTCGGACGCCGTCTCGACGCCCTCGGCGATCACCGCGATGTCCAGGGAGCGGGCGATGCCGATGATGCCCGCCACGATGATCTGACGACGCTGGTCGGTGTCGATGCCGCGCAGCAGATCCATGTCGATCTTGATGAGGTCGGGTTGGAAGTTCGCCAGCAGGCTGAGGCCGGCGAAGCCCGCGCCGAAATCGTCCAGGGCGGTCAGGAAGCCCTGGCGGCGATACTCGGCGACGATGCGCGAGACGTGGGCGGTGTCGCGGAACTTCTCGTTCTCGGTGAACTCGAACATGATCCGGTCGTGAGCGAACCCCGCCTTGCGGGCCGCCTCCAGGGACGAGCGGATGCAGGCCGCCGGTTCGTAGACGGCGTTCGGCATGAAGTTGATCGACAGACGGGTCGCGTCGTCGGTGGGAAACAGCCGGCCGGCGAGCTCGATCGCCTTGACCCGCGCCGCCTGGTCGAACCGGTAGACGGTCTCGGGCGTCACGCGGCCGAGGATCGAGGCGGCGGATTCACCCCCCGGGCCACGCACGAGGGCCTCGTACCCCCAGACGCGCTGGGCCGCGAGGTCGAGAATCGGCTGGAACGCCATCGTGAACGTGAAGTCGAGTTCGGCTCCCTCGCGGCAGCCCTGGCAGCCGATCCGAGCAGTCATGGTCTTGTCCTGTCGCAGCAACATGCCCCCCGGCAATTCGAGATGCCACTGCAAGTTTTGACAAGAGCTTAAGCTTGCCACCGAAGCCGCTCACCCGCCGCACATTCGAGGATCAGCGATGAATCTCACCAACTTCCGACTGGAAACCGACGCCGACGGGATCGCATTGGCGACCTGGGACATGCCCGGCCGCTCCATGAACGTCTTCACCGACGCGGTGATGGACGAGCTGAGCCAGGTGGTGGACGCCGTCGTGGCGGATCCCGCCATCAAAGGCTGCGTCATCGTCTCGGGCAAGGACAACTTCTCGGGCGGCGCCGACCTGACGATGCTCCAGGGCCTCGGCCGCGCCTACGAGGCCCTGAAGGCCGAGCGCGGCGAGGAAGAGGCGATGCGCCACTTCTTCGCGGAGTCGCGCAAGCTCAGCCTCGTCTTCCGCAAGCTCGAGACCTGCGGCAAGCCCTTTGCGGCGGCGGTGAACGGCATCTGCCTCGGCGGGGCCTTCGAGCTCGCCCTCGCCTGCCACTACCGGGTGCTGTCCGATGATCCGAAGACCCGCGTCGGCCTGCCCGAGATCAAGGTCGGCCTGTTCCCGGGCGGCGGTGGCACCCAGCGCGTCGCGCGCCTGATGCAGACCGGCGACGCCCTGCAGATGCTGTTCAAGGGCGAGCAGATCCGTCCGCTGATGGCCCGCAACATGGGCCTCGCCCAGGAGGTCGCGGCCAAGGACGAGATCGTCGCCAAGGCCAAGGCCTGGATCGCCGCCGGCGGCTCGGCCGTCGCGCCCTGGGACCAGCCGAAGTTCAAGGCGCCCTCCGGCAAGGTCTACTCGCCCGCCGGGATGATGATCTGGCCGCCGGCCAACGCCATCTACCGGCGCGAGACGCACGACAACTACCCTGCCGCCAAGGCGATCCTGGCCTCCGTCTACGAGGGTCTGCAGCTGCCGATGGACCAGGCCCTGCGCGTCGAGAGCCGGTACTTCGCCCACATCCTGCGGACCAAGGAGGCGGCCGCGATGATCCGGACGCTGTTCCTCTCCATGGGCGAATTGAACAAGGGCGCGCGCCGCCCGAAGGGCGTGCCGGCCACCCAGGTCGGCCGCGTCGGCGTCGTCGGCGCGGGCTTCATGGGCGCGGGCGTCGCCTACGTCACCGCCCAGGCGGGCATGGAGGTCGTCCTCGTCGACCAGTCGGTGGCGGCGGCCGAGAAGGGCAAGGCCTACGCCCACAAGCTCGTCACCGACCAGATCAACAAGGGCCGGGCCAAGACCGCCGACCGCGATGCCCTCCTCGCCCGCATCCGCACCAGCGCCGACTACGCCGACCTCGCCGCCTGCGACCTCGTGATCGAGGCGGTGTTCGAGGACCCGGCGGTGAAGGCCGAGGTCATCGCCAAGGTCGAGGCCGTGATCCGGCCGGAGACGATCTTCGCCTCCAACACCTCCACGCTGCCGATCACCGGGCTCGCCAAGACCTCGGCCCGGCCGGAACAGTTCGTCGGCATCCACTTCTTCTCGCCGGTGGAGAAGATGATGCTGGTCGAGATCATCAGGGGCGACCAGACCGGCGACGCGGCGCTGGCCACCGCCCTGGACTACGTCCGTGCGATCAAGAAGACCCCGATCGTCGTCAACGATGCGCGCGGGTTCTTCGCCAACCGCTGCGTCGGCGCCTACCTGCTGGAAGGCCACAAGATGCTCAACGAGGGCATCCCGGCGGCGATGATCGAGAATGCCGGCCGCCAGGCGGGCATGCCGGTCGGCCCGCTCTCCCTGACCGACGAGGTCGCGGTCGACCTCGCCCTGAAGATCGTCAAGGCGACGGAGGCGCAGCTCGGGGCCGACGGCATCGACCCGGCGCAGAAGGCGCTGCTCACCACCCTCGTCGAGGGCGAGGGTCGGCTCGGCCGCAAGAACCGGAAGGGGTTCTACGATTACCCCGAGGGCGCGCCCAAGCGCCTGTGGCCGGGCCTCGCCGCCCTGCAGGCGACCCGAATCGATCCGGACGCGGTCGACTTCTCGGAACTGAAGCAGCGCCTTCTCGTGGTGCAGGCCCTGGAAGCCGCCCGCACCGTCGGCGAGGGCGTAGTCACCGATCCGCGCGAGGCGGATGTGGGCTCGATCCTGGGCTTCGGGTTCGCCCCCTTCACGGGCGGCGCCCTGTCCTACATCGACTTCATGGGCGCCCAGGCCTTCGTGACGCTGGCGCAGGGGCTGGAAGCCAAGCACGGGCCGCGCTTCGCCGTGCCGCAGAACCTCCTCGACATGGCTGCCCGCGGCGGCACGTTCTACGGCGACGCGGCGGCGAAGAAGGCGGCGTAAGGCGGGGGCGCCGCCCGGCGCGACTCCGGGCGGACCTCACGACGGGTGCGGCGGCGACCGCCTCACCCCACCGACGCGGCCGTCATCCGGACCCGCAGCACCGCGACGTCGTCGTGGTTGCTCGAGAGCAGGTCGGTGATGTCGCCGGCGAGCAGCGCCTTCACGTGGCGGCACCGGGTGCCGTAGCGGCCCGCCATGCAGGTGCAGCGCAGGTGAGGCCCGCCGGTGCGATCCTCCAGGGTCACGGCGTAGCGGTTGCCGCTGCTGCCGCGCACCGCGAAATGCAGGCCCGGCGCCGAGGCCGGACGGGCGCCCGCGGCGAGGCGGGCCCGCTCGGTCAGGGAGCCAGGCCGGCCGCGCGGAGGCAGGGCGAGATCGGGACCCGCCGGGACCGTGGTGATCGGCAGGCGCAGCGCCTGCGACAGCCCGGGCACGTCCGGCGCGCCGGTCTCCCGCACGGCTGCCAGGGCGATCTCCGCGCAGGCATAGGCATCCTCGCCCGCATCGTGGTGCGCGAAGCGGATGCCGAGGCGCGTCGCCACCTTGCCGAGGCCGCAGCCCTCCTCCGCCGGAAACACCCGCCGGGCGATCTGCAGGGTGCAGAGATAGGCGAAGGCCGGCGGCCGGTGCCCATGCGCGGCCAGGGACGCCCGCAGCACCCCGAGGTCGAAGCCGGCATTGTGGGCGAGGATCAGCCCGGAGGTGAGGTCGGGCAGGAACTCCGCCATCACGGTGGGGAAGTCCGGCTGGCCGCGCACGTCCGCCGGCAGGATGCCGTGGACCCGGATGTTGCCCGGCGAGAAGCGCAGCTCCGGCGGGCGGATCAGCCGGGATTCCCGCCGGACCACCCGGCCGCCGGCGATCCAGGCGAGGCCGACGGCACAGGCGCTGTCGCGCCGCTCGTTGGCGGTCTCGAAGTCGAGGGCGATGACGGTCATGCGGGAATCGCGGGGCCCTGTCCCGGCCGGACGCGGCCAAGCGCCCGCGGATGCGGGCACCCCCGAGTCTAGGCGCCCACGAATCCCGGCTCAAGCGCCGGCGACGAGCGCCAGCCATGCCTCCTCGCTGACGACCTCGACGCCGTGCTTCTGGGCGTCCGTCAGCTTGGAGCCCGCGCCCGGCCCGGCCACGACGAGGTCGGTCTTGGCCGAGACCGAACCCGAGACCTTGGCGCCCAGGCGCTCGGCGGTGGCCTTGGCCTCGGACCGGGTCATCCGCTCCAGGCTGCCGGTGAACACCACCGTCTTGCCGGCGAAGGCCGTGGCGGTGGCCGGGGCCGCCATCGGCTCAGTCTTCACTTCGGCGAGCAGGGCCCGGACCGCCGCGTCGTTGTGCGGTTCGGCGAAGAAGGCGATGAGCGAGTCGGTCGCCACCGGGCCGATCTCGCCGTCGTCGGCGAAGTGGCGATAGGCATCCCCCGGGCGCTGCTCGGCCGCCCGCGCGAGGGCCGCCACGATGGCGTCCGCGTCGCCGTAATGGCTCAGGAGGCTGGCGCGCTGGGGGGCCGACAGGCGCACCCGCCCCTGCGGCTGGGTCTCCGCCTCCTCGTCCTCTCCGGCCTCCGGCTCGCCACCCGCGCGGGGATAGCCCAGCTCCAGCAGGCGGTCGCGGGTGGTCGGTCCGATGCGGGACAGGGCGGAGAGTTCGATCCAGTCCGCTCCGGCCTGGTCGCCCGCCGCGGCGGCGACGCCCGCCATCAGGGCGGGCATGTCGGGAAAGCGCTTGGCCAGGGCCTTGGCGGTGGATTCGCCGATCTCCGGAATACCGAGGGCGAAGAGGAAGCGGTTCAGGGGCAGGCTGCGGCGATCCTCTACCGAGGCGAGGAGGTTCTTGATCGCCTTGTCTTCTTCCTCGCCTTTCTTCTTGGTCGGCTTCTTGGGGGCGGGGGTGCCCTCCGCCCGGCGCTCGGCGGAGAGCGCCTCGCGCCGCGCCACGATGGCGGCCTTGAGGGGCTCGAAGTCGAGGCGGAACAGGTCGGCGGGCTGGCGCACCAGCCCGGCCTCGAACAAGACCTCGATATAGGTCTGGCCGAAGCCCTCGAGGTCGAAGCCGTTGCGGGAGACGAAGTGCTTCAGGCGCTCGACCCCCTGCGCCGGGCAGATCAAGCCCCCGGTGCAGCGGCGCACGGCGTCGGGCTTGCCCGTGCGCGGGTTGATCTCGCGCACCGCCCGGCTGCCGCAGGCGGGGCAGTGGGTCGGGAAGGCGTAGGGTTTCGACCCGGCCGGGCGCTTCTCCAACACCACGTCCATCACCTTCGGGATCACGTCTCCGGCCCGCTGCACCACGACGGTGTCGCCGACCCGGATGTCGCGCCCGTCGCGGATCGGCTCGCCGTCGGCCCCGACGCCCTGGACGTAACCCTCGTTGTGCAGGGTAGCGTTCGACACCACGACGCCGCCCACCGTGACCGGACGCAGCTTGGCCAGCGGATTCAAGGAGCCGGTGCGCCCGACATTGATCTCGATGTCCTCGACCACCGTGAGCGCCTTCTGGGCCGCGAACTTGTGGGCGAGCGCCCAGCGGGGCGAGCGGGAGACGAAGCCGAGGCGGCGCTGCAGGGCGAGGTCGTCGACCTTGTAGACGACGCCGTCGATGTCGTAGCCGAGGTCGGCGCGCTCGGCCTCGATGCTCCGGTAATGCGCGATCATCGCGTCCGAATCGGCACAGAGCTTCGTCCGGTCGTTGACCGGCAGGCCCCAGTCCGAAAACCGCGCCAGCACCCCGTGCTGCGTGCCGTCGAACGCCGGCACCACCTCGCCCCAGGCATAGGCGAAGAACTTGAGCGGGCGCGCGCGGGTGATCTCGGGGTCGAGCTGGCGCAGCGACCCGGCCGCCGCGTTGCGGGGGTTGGCGAACAGGGCCTTCCCGGCGGCTTCCTGGCGCGCGTTGATGGCGGCGAAATCCGCGTGGCTGAGATAGACCTCGCCGCGCACCTCGCAGACCGGCGGCACGTCCGTCCCGGCGAGCCGCTGCGGGATGTCCGACACCGTGCGAGCATTGGCCGTGACGTCCTCGCCGACCTCGCCGTCGCCCCGGGTTGCCGCCGTGACGAGGCGCCCGTCCTCGTAGCGCAGGGCCAGGGAGAGGCCGTCGATCTTCGGCTCGGCGGTGAAGGCCAGGGGATCGCCCTCCGGCCAGTTCAGGAAGCGCCGGACGCGGGCCACGAACTCCGCCACCTCCTCGTCCGCGAAGGCGTTGCCCAGCGAGAGCATCGGCACCGCGTGGCGCACCTTGGCGAATTTCTCGGAGGGCTTGGCGCCCACCGAAGCGCTGGCGGCCCCCGTTCCGGCGAGATCCGGAAATCGCGCCTCGATCTGCTCCAGGCGCCGGCGCAGGGCGTCGTACGCCGCATCCGTGATCTCGGGGGCATCCTCCTGGTGATAGAGCCGATCGGCCTCGGCGATCCGTTCGGAGAGGTCCGCGTGCTCGGTCCGCGCCGTCTCGGCGGTCATGGTCTCGAGGCTGTCGGCGGGGCTGTCTGCGGGCATGGGGGGCTTCGTGATCGTTGGCGCGGCGTCGGCTTATAGCAATCGTCAACCATCGCGGCACCGGCCAAGGTTCCGGGCTGCCCGAAGCTCTGCACAGGCCTGTAACCCCCGCGGCCGCCAAGCGAATACATCGCGACACCCCGACGCCCCGGTGGCTCGTCGAGGCCGGCTGCGACCCCGCGCCGCCTCACGGATCCTCCCCGGCCCCTATCTTTCGATTCAACCGCTTCCCCGATCCCGGATCGCCATGCCAGCCCTGCCCGCCTTCTCCGCGCCCTGGCGCGACCGCGCCGGACGCGTCTCCGGCCTGAAGCTCGCCACCTTCCTGTTCGCCCTGGCCCCGGGCCTGTGGCTCGCCGGCGCCTACGCGGCCGATGCCCTCGGGGCGAAGCCCATCACGGCGCTGCTTCATGGTACCGGCGAGTGGGCGGTGCGCTTCCTCATGCTGTCGCTGGCGGTGACGCCCCTACGCCGCATCGCCCACGCGCCGAAGCTCATCCTGGTCCGGCGCATGCTTGGCCTGACGGTGCTGGCCTACGGGCTGATCCACCTGTTACTCTACGTGGTGGACCAGAACTTCGTGCTGACCAAGGTCGTCACCGAGATCGCGTCGCGGATCTACCTCACCATCGGCTTCGTGGCGCTTCTCGGCCTCGTGGTGCTCGGCGTCACCTCCACGGACGGGATGATCCGGCGCCTCGGCAAGGCCTGGCCGCGCCTGCACAAGTCCGTCTACCTCATCGCGATCCTGGGCCTGATCCACTACTACCTGCAGGCCAAGATCGACGTGTCCGATCCGGTCTTCTGGACCGGCGCCTTCCTGCTGCTGATGGGTCACCGCGCCATGCAGCGCTTCGGGTGGCCGACCAACCCGCTCACCCTGGCGGGCCTCGCTCTGGGGGCCGCCCTCGTGACCGCACTGCTCGAAGCGGCCTGGTACGGCGTGGCGAGTGGCATCCCGGCGAGCCTCGTCCTCTCGGCCAATCTCGACGTGCCGGACACCATCCGGCCGGCCTGGTGGGTGCTGGCCCTCGGCCTCGCGGTGCCGGTGCTCAATGCCGTCCGGGCGCGGATGGACAAGAGCGGACGCGGCAAGCCGAAGCGCGCACCGGCGCCGCGCCCCGCCCCGGCATCGGCACAGGCTGCGGCACGGGAGGCCGTGGCCGCGCGCTGACGGCCGCCGGCACGGACTTGCTCCGGGGCGACCGCACGCGCATGTAGCGCCTGTCGTCACGGAGGGGAAAACCCGCATGCGGACACGGATCTTGCGGGCTGCGGCCCTCGGCCTCGGCACCCTGCTGTCGATGAACGCGGCCCGCGCCGCCTGTACCCTGCCGGAGCCGCCCCCGGCGACGGCCCGTCCGACCAAGCCCCCGCTGCCGGTCAAGCCCGCCTGCCTCGACGCCAAAGGCGGCTGCCCGGGCTGGGAAGCCTACAGCTACAACGACGCGATCAAGGCCTACAACGAGCAGGCCGCCGCGTTCCGACCCCTGGCGGAAGCCTACGTCAAGGCGCTGAACGCCTACGTGAAGGCGAGCAGCGACTACGCGCAGTGCGAGGTGAAGACGCTGCAGTAGGAACGCGCGGCGCCTTCGGCACGGTCACATCGCAGGGTGCGCGGTCATTCCGGGGCGCCGCAGGCGAGCCCGGAATCCAGAAACGCCGACTGCGGAAGGTTTTGCACCACCTATGGTTCTGGATCCCGGGCTCCGCTGCGCGGCCCCGGGATGACGGGGCGGTGCGAGGGGAGTTCCGCCGTGACGCTTCGAACAGGTGATCGCATTGGCGGCGGCCGTCGCTTGACCCCCGCCAGGGGCGGTGCCACAGCCCGGCGCAGTTTCCGCTCACCGCCAGACTGGACGGCCCGATGCCCGAATCCCTCGACCTCCTCGTTCTCGGCAACGCCATCGTCGACCTCATCGCCCGCACCGAGGAGGATTTCCTCGCGGCGCAGGGCGTGCCGAAGGGCGCGATGCAGCTGATCGACGAGGCGCGGGCCGAGTCGCTCTTCGCCGCCATGGGTCCGGCCACCATCGTGTCGGGTGGCTCGGGCGCCAACACGGCCGTGGGTGCGGCGATGCTCGGGGCGAAGACCGGCTTCGTCGGCAAGGTCCGCGACGACGAGCTCGGCGGCCTCTTCGCCCACGATCTCAAGGCCACCGGCGTCCGCTTCCCCGTCGCCGCCGCCACCGACGGACCGGCCACCGCCCGCTGCTTCATCCTGGTGACGCCCGATGGCGAGCGCACCATGAACACCTATCTCGGCGCCTGCCAGGGCCTGTCGCCGGCCGATGTCGACGCGGCCACCGTGGCCGCCGCCCGCGTGGTCTACCTCGAGGGCTACCTCTGGGACCCGCCGGCCGCCAAGGACGCGTTCCGCAAGGCCGTGACCATCGCCCACGACGCCGGAAACGCCGCCGCCCTCACCCTGTCTGACGCGTTCTGCGTCGGGCGCTACCGGGAGGAGTTCCTGGGCCTGATCCGCGACGGCAGCATCGACATCCTGTTCGCGAATATCGGCGAGCTGCAGAGCCTCTACGAGACCGACGACGCCGAGGCCGCGATCCGCGCCCTGCGCGAGGAGAGCGCGGCCCGCGGCCGGGATCTGCTCGGCCTCGTCACCCGCTCGGCGGACGGTGCGCTCGTGATCCAGGGGGGCGCCGTGCAGGCCGTATCCGCGTCGCCGGTCCACGAGCTCGTCGACACCACGGGCGCGGGCGACCTGTTCGCGGCGGGCTTCCTCGCCGGCCATGCCCGCGGCCTCGATCACCGCGACAGCGCCCGCCTCGGGGCGCTCGCCGCCGCAGAGGTGATCCAGCACATCGGCGCCCGGCCCCAGCACGACCTCGTGGCCCTCGCCAAGGCGCAGGGCCTGCTCTGAGGCGGGCCCTTCGGCGGGACCGTCCCACCGTCCGCCTTCGCGGGCCGAGGGAGGCGGGCCGCCGAACCGCTCGGGCGACCTCCCCTCACAGCCGCAGCAGCACCTTGCCGACGGCCTCGCGCCGCTTGAGGATGCCGAGGGCCTCCTCGTAATCGGCGAGGGGGTATTCGCCGTGGACCTTCGCGGTGAGGCGCCCCTCCGCCACCCAGGCGAGAAGCTGCTCCTGGTTGGCCCGGTGCGCCTCCGGCTCGCGCTCGACGAAGACGCCCCAGTGCACGCCCTGGATGTCGATGCCCTTCAGGAGCGCCAGGTTGAGCGGAATCCGCGGGATGTCGCCGGCCGCGAAGCCGATGACGAGGTAGCGGCCCTTCCAGCCGAGCGACCGCAGGGCCGGCTCGGCGTAGTCGCCGCCGATCGGGTCGTAGATCACGTCCACGCCCGCCCCCGCGGTCAGCGTGCGCAGGGCCTCGCGCAGGTTCTCGGCGGCGTAATCCACCGCCATCGTGGCGCCATGGGCCTGCGCCGTTGCCAGCTTCTCGGGCGAGGACGCGCAGGCGATGACACGCGCGCCCATGATCGCCCCGAGTTCCACCGCCGCGAGCCCGACGCCGCCGGAGGCGCCGAGCACCGCCAGGGTCTCGCCGGGCTGCAGGCGGGCCCGGTCGCGCAGGGCATGCAGCGACGTGCCGTAGGTGATGGTGAGCCCGGCGGCCTGCGCGTCCGAGACCCCGGCCGGCACCGGCGTGAGGTGCCGGGTGGCGACGGCGATCCGCTCGCGGCAGGTGCCGTATTTCTGGTGAACGATGACGCGGTCGCCCACCGCGAAGCCCGCGGCGCCCTCGCCCAGGGCCTCGATGACGCCGCAGGCTTCGCCGCCCGGCGAGAACGGCAACTCGGGCTTCACCTGGTAGCGCCCGGCGATGATCAGGGTGTCGAAGAAGTTGAGCGCCGCCAGGGTGATGCGCACCACGGCCTCGCCGGGACCGGCCACCGGGTCCCGCAGGTCGGCGAGGTCCAGATCCTCCGGACCTCCGAGATGGGTACACAGCAGCGCCTTCATGCTCAAACCTCCCCTGGTCGTCGTATCGGCGCTTGCACCGACGGAGCCGCCCGCGCAAGCGGTCGACGCCGTCAGGGGCGTTCGTAGGTCCCGACGAGGCAGCCCTTGGCGAGGACGCGCCCCGCCATGGCCTCCAGCAGCGCGCCGCGGCCGGGATCTTCGGGCAGCGCCAGCGTCCCGTCGAGGGCGTAGGCCTGGAACAGGTAGGCGTGCAGACCGTGGCCGGTGGGCGGGTCGGGCGGCAGCCAGCCCGGCTTGAGGAAGCTGTTCTTGCCGAGGTCGAGGCCGGATTCGGCCTGGCTCGCCGCGCCCTCCGCCAGGGGTGCGCCGGGATCGCAATTCCAGGCGATCAGGTGGACCAACGGGTTCGGCGTGGGGCTGCCGGCATCCTCGCAGAGGAGGACGATTCGCGCCGTGCCGGGGGGCAGGCCGGTCCAGGCCAGGGGCGGTGACCCGCCGGCCCCGTCGGCGGTGAAGCGCGCCGGCATCGCCGTCCCGTCCGCGAAGGCGAGGCTGGTGAGGCCGAGGCCCTCGGGCACGGTGGCGAAGGTGGTCCGGTAGGCGGTCTTGTCGAGCCCGGCCTTCAGGCCGGACAGGGCGGCGCCCACGGCGTGCGGAATCTTTTCGAGCAAGGTCGGTCTCCCACGGGGTACGCCGACCAACCGCGTGCGCGCCCGAAGGTTCAGGCCGAATGCCCGCCTGCGGCCGGGGGCCCGGATGCGCCGGGGCGCTGCGCCGTGATCATGTAGTTGACGGCCGTGTCGCGGCTCGCCCGCCACGAGCCATCCAGGGGATTGAGCACCACCCCGGTCGTGTCGGTGACGATGAGGCCGCCGGTCTCGACGGCGCGGGCGAGCTCGTCGGGCCGCACGAACTTCTCCCAGTCATGGGTGCCCCTGGGCAACCAGCCGAGGACGTACTCGGCCCCGACGATCGCCAATGCGAAGGAGCGCAGGGTCCGGTTGAGGGTGGCGGCGAACAGGAGGCCGCCGGGCTTCACCGCCCGGGCCGCCTGCGCCACGAAGGCCGGCATGTCCACCACGTGCTCCACCACCTCCATGGCGAGCACGATGTCGAAGCGCTCGCCCCCGGCCACCACATCCTCGATGGTGCGGGCGCGGTAATCCACCGGCACGCCCTCGGCGTCGGCATGGGCCTGGGCCACTTTGACGTTGGTCGGCGCCGGATCGAGTCCGGTGACCCGGGCGCCGAGGCGCGCCAGGGGCTCGGAGAGGACGCCGCCGCCGCAGCCGATATCCACCAGGGTCAGCCCCTCCAGGGCGAAGGGCGCGTTGCGGTCCCGTCCGAAATGCCGGCAGGCCGTGTCGCGGATATAGGCGAGGCGGACGGGGTTGAAGCGGTGGAGCACCCGCATCGGTCCGGCCTCGTCCCACCAGGTCGCCGCGATGGCTTCGAAGCGGGCGACCTCGTCGCGGTCGATGGAGGCGCCTGTGGGTCCGGTCATCGTCTCGGCATGTCTCGTGCGAGGTGGGCGCGTCCCATTGTTGACACGCCCGGGCGGCCCTTGTACCCGCCGAAGCCCTGTCCGGTACAGCAGCCAAGCGACGCGGCAGGCCGTGCGGGTTCCGGGAAATCCGTCCCGCGGCCCGCCGAATTCCGAGGTCACGCTCGATCCCCGGCTCAAGCGATGCGTCGCGGGCGCGACAGGCTCCGTCTGGTGAGAACATGCCCCGTCTGGTGATGAAGTTCGGCGGTACGTCCGTCGCCAATGTCGAGCGCATCCGCAACGTGGCGGCCCACGTGGCGCGCGAGGTCGCCGCCGGCTACGACGTGGCCGTCGTGGTCTCGGCCATGTCCGGCAAGACCAACGAACTCGTCGCCTGGGTCAAGGACGCGAATCCGATCTACGACGAGGCCGAGTACGACGCGGTGGTCGCCTCCGGCGAGCTCGTCACCGCCGGGCTGCTCGCCATCGCCCTGCAGAAGAACGGCATCAAGGCCCGTTCCTGGCAGGGCTGGCAGATCCCGATCCTGACCTCGGACGCCCACGGCTCCGCCCGGATCGAGGGCATCGACGGCGCCCGCCTCGATGCCGGTTTCCGGCGCGGGGAGGTCGCGGTCATCGCCGGCTTCCAGGGCATGCACGAGGCCAGCGGCCGGGTGACCACCTTGGGCCGCGGCGGCTCCGACACCAGCGCGGTGGCCATCGCCGCCGCCATCGGCGCCGAGCGCTGCGACATCTACACCGACGTCGACGGCGTCTACACCACCGATCCGCGCGTGGTGCAGAAGGCCCAGCGCATGGAGCGCGTGACCTTCGAGGAAATGCTGGAGATGGCGTCGCTGGGCGCCAAGGTCCTGCAGGTCCGCTCGGTCGAGCTCGCCATGGTCCATCGCGTGCCCACCACGGTGCGCTCCAGCTTCGATCCGCCGGAAAACGCCCGGCCCGGCACCCTCATCTGCGACGAGGACGACATCGTGGAACAGCAGATCATCACCGGGATCGCCTTCTCCCGGGACGAGGCGCAGATCACGCTTCGTCGCGTGAAGGACAGCCCCGGCATCGCCGCCGCGATCTTCGGACCGCTGGCCGACGCCAACATCAACGTCGACATGATCATCCAGACCGTGTCGGGCGACCAATCGACCACCGACATGACCTTCACGGTCCCGTCGGCCGATTACGACCGGGCGCGCAAGATCCTCGACGCGCAGAGCGGCGCGATCGAATTCGCGCAGATCGAGGGTGCCACCGACGTGGTGAAGGTCTCGGCCATTGGCGTCGGCATGCGCAGCCACGCGGGCGTCGCCGCCAAGGCGTTCCGGGCCCTGGCGCAGAAGGGGATCAACATCCGGGCCATCACCACCTCGGAGATCAAGTTCTCCGTGCTGATCGATGCCGCCTACACGGAGCTTGCCGTTCGCACGCTCCACTCGCTATACGGCCTCGACCAGGCCTGAAGACCCGGGGCGCGCGAACGCCTGCGCGCCAACCGGACACGAGGCCGAAGCCGGATCGAGGAGACCATGCCCGCTGCGCCCGGAGGCCCGCGCCTGCTTCTGCGCCGCCTCCGCGAAGCGATGGCGGAGCCGGTCAGTCCACAGGCTCGTCTCGACCGCATCGTCACGCTGATCGCCGCCAACGTGATCGCGGAGGTGTGCTCGGTCTATGTGCTCAGCGATGACAACATCCTCGAACTGTTTGCAACCGAGGGTCTGAACCGCGAGGCGGTCCACCTGACCCGGCTGCGGGCCGACGAGGGCCTCGTCGGCCTCATCGCCAAGACCGCCGAGCCGCTGTCGCTCTCCGACGCCCAGTCCCACCCGGCCTTCTCCTATCGGCCGGAGACGGGCGAGGAGGCCTATCACGCCTTCCTGGGCGTGCCGCTCCTGCGCGCCGGCAACACCCTCGGCGTCCTCGTCGTCCAGAACAAGACCTACCGGGTCTATTCCGAGGAGGAGATCGAGGCGCTCCAGACCACCGCGATGGTGCTCTCGGAGATGATCGCCTCGGGCGAGCTGCAGGCACTGGCGCCGGGGGCCGGCTCGGCCGCGCGCCGCCCGGTGACCCAGCGCGGCGTGGCCCTCGCCGACGGCATCGGACTCGGACACGTGGTGCTGCACGAGCCGCGTATCGTCATCAAGCAGCTCATCGCCGAGAACGTCGAGCGCGAGGTCGAGCGCCTGGAACAGGCCATCGGCGAGGTGCGCTCGGCCATCGACGACCTCGTCGAACGCGGCGACAGCATCGGCACCGGCGAATCCCGCGAGGTGCTGGAGACGGTGCGCATGTTCGCGCACGACAAGGGCTGGCTGCGCCGGATGCGCGAGGCCGTGCATTCGGGCCTCACCGCCGAGGCCGCCGTCGAGCGCGTCCAGTCGGACAACCGCGCCCGGATGATGCGCCAGAGCGACCCGTACCTGCGCGACCGCCTGCACGACCTCGACGACCTGGCGAACCGTCTGCTGCGCACGCTGATCGGCGCCGAGGGCAACGGCGCGCAGCGCGTCCTGCCCGAGAACGCGATCCTGGTGGCGCGCTCGATGGGTCCGGCCGCCCTCCTCGACTACGACCGCACGGCGCTCCGGGGCGTCGTGCTGGAGGAAGGCGGGCCGACGAGCCACATCGCCATCGTGGCCCGGGCGCTGGGCATCCCGGCGGTGGGCGAGATCGCCAACGCCACCGCCCTCTGCGATGCCGGGGACGCGATCATCGTCGACGGCGCCACCGGCGAGATCCAGGTCCGGCCCGGTCCGGAGATCGAGGCGGCCTATGCCGAGATGGTGCGCCTGCGCGCCCGCCGGCAGGAGCAGTACCGGGCGCTCCGCGACGTGCCGGCCGTCACCCTCGACGGGACGACGATCGGCCTGCAGCTGAACGCCGGCCTCCTCATCGACCTGACCCACCTGCACGAGACGGGCGCGGACGGCATCGGCCTCTTCCGCACCGAGCTGCAGTTCATGGTGGCCCAGCGCATGCCCTCGGCCGCCGAGCAGCAGGCGCTCTACGAGGCCGTCTTCGCGGCCACCGGCGACCTGCCCGTCACGATCCGCACCCTCGACATCGGCGGCGACAAGATCCTGCCCTACATGCCGGCCCTCGAGGAGGAGAACCCGGCCCTGGGCTGGCGGGCGATCCGGATCGGCCTCGACCGGCCGGCCCTGCTGCGGGTGCAGCTCCGCGCCCTTCTCAAGGCCTCCGGCGGCCGGCCCCTGAAGATCATGTTCCCGATGGTGGCGACGGTGGACGAGTTCACCCGCGCCAAGGCCATCGTCGAGCGCGAGAAGGCGCATCTGCGCCGGCACGGCCATGCCCTGCCGAGCGACTGCAAGCTCGGCGTGATGGTGGAGGTCCCCTCCCTCTTGTTCCAGATCGACGAGATCGCCAGGGCCGCCGACTTCCTGTCGGTGGGCTCCAACGACCTGATGCAGTTCCTGTTCGCCGTCGACCGCGAGAACCGCCGGGTCGCGGACCGCTTCGACACCCTGAGCGTCCCGGCCCTGCGCGCCTTCCGCGTCATCGCCGAGCGCGCCGCCGCCGCCGGCTGCCCCGTCACCGTCTGCGGCGAGATCGGCGGGCGTCCCCTCGAGGCCATGGCGCTGATCGGCCTCGGATTCCGGGCCCTCTCGATGTCGCCGGCCGCCATCGGCCCCGTGAAGGCCATGGTGCTGGGCCTCGACGTCAAGGCGGTGGCGGCGCTGCTCGACACCGAACTGACCCGCGCCGGAGACGGCGCCACCCTCCGCCCCGCCCTCGCGGCCTTCGCGAAGGCGCAGGGTGTGCCCATCTAGCGTCGGCGTGCCTATCTTCATGGGTCGTGCCGCGGCCCCGTCGTCGACCCGGCTTCCGGCCCGACGAGCCCTTGTTCAGATGAGAGTTTTCCACGGGCGATGACCCCCATTCCTGCAGAGCGTCTCGACGCGATCCTGACGCGCCACGACATCGTCACCGCCACGCTGAGCGCCGGCTCGGCGGATTCCGACACCTTCGTGCAGCTGTCGCGCGAACTGTCGGAGCTGGAGGGCGTCGTCGCCGCCATCCACGCCTATCGCGCGGCGGCGCAGAACCTCGCCGACATCGAGGCGCTGATCGACGAGCCGGGCAGCGATTCCGAGATGCGGGCGCTCGCGGCCGACGAGAAGCCGGAGGCCGAGGCCGGGCTGGAGGCGGCGCACCGCGCACTCCAGCTCATCCTGCTGCCGAAGGATTCCGCCGACGAGAAGAGCGCCATCCTGGAAATCCGCGCCGGCACCGGCGGCGACGAGGCGGCCCTGTTCGCGGGCGACCTCTTCCGCATGTACGGCCGGTACGCCGACGCCAAGGGCTGGAAGGTCGAGGTGATCTCCGAGAGCGAGGGCACCGTCGGGGGCTATCGCGAGGTGATCGCCGAGGTGAAGGGCAAGGGCGTGTTCGCGCGCCTCAAGTTCGAGAGCGGCGCCCACCGGGTGCAGCGCGTGCCGGATACCGAGACCCAGGGGCGCATCCACACCTCCGCCGCCACCGTGGCGGTGCTGCCCGAGGCCGAGGAGGTCGACATCGTCATCAACGATGCGGACCTGAAGATCGACACCATGCGCTCGCAGGGCGCCGGCGGACAGCACGTCAACAAGACGGAATCGGCCATCCGCATCACCCACATGCCGAGCGGCATCGTGATCTTCGTCCAGGAGGAGCGCTCGCAGCACAAGAACCGCGCCCGGGCGATGTCGCTGCTGCGCTCCAAGCTCTACGACGCCGAGCGCACCGCCAAGGACGCGGCCCGGGCCGCCGACCGCAAGTCGCAGGTCGGCTCCGGCGACCGCTCGGAGCGCATCCGCACCTACAACTTCCCCCAGGCCCGCGTCACCGACCACCGCATCAACCTGACCCTGTACAAGCTCGAGGAGGTCCTGGCCGGCGTGGCGCTGGACGAGCTCGTGGACGCCCTCGTCACCGAGCACCAGGCGGAGCTGCTGGCCGCCGAAGGCATGGCCTGAGCCCCGTGGACGGGCCGGAGCCGATGCGCCTCGACCCGGGGCTCAGCCGCACCGACGCCCTGCGGCGCATGAGCGAGGCGCTCGCCGCCCACGGCCTGCCGGCGCGCGACGCCCGCTTCCTCCTGCTCGACCTCCTCGGGCTCAGCGCGACCGACCTGATCCTGCGGGGCCACCGGCCCCTCGGCCCGGAGGGGGCCGCGACGCTCGAAGGGGCCGTCGCGCGACGCGTCGCTGGCGAGCCTGTGGCCCGGATCGTCGGCGCCTGGGAATTCTGGGGCCTGCCCTTCGGGCTGGCACCCGAGACCCTCGTCCCGCGGGCGGACACCGAGACCCTGGTGGAGGCCGCCCTCGCCCTGCATCCCGACCGCGGGCGCCCGCTGCGGGTGCTCGACCTCGGCACCGGCTCCGGCTGCATCCTCGTGGCGCTGCTGAGCGAGTTGCCGAACGCCACCGGCATCGGCCTGGACCGCTCCCACGCGGCCCTCGTCCAGGCCCGCGCGAATGCGGTGCGGAACGGCGTCGGAACCCGAGCGGCCTTCGTCTGCGCGGACTGGACCGCGGGTCTCGGCGGGGCCTTCGACCTCATCGTGTCGAACCCGCCCTACATCGCCCGCGACACGATCCGTGGGCTCGACATCGAAGTCAGGGGTCACGACCCGATGGCGGCCCTCGACGGCGGCCCGGATGGACTCGGGGCCTATCGGAGCGTCGTGGAGGCCCTCAGCGTCGGGCCGGTCCGCCTCGCCCCCGGCGGCGCGCTCGCCTTCGAGGTGGGTTACGATCAGGCCGAGGCCGTCGGGATGCTCGGGACGCAGGCCGGGCTCGGCCCCGCCGTACGTCATCACGATCTCGCCGGGCACGCCCGCGTCGTCCGCTTCGGACCGGTCTGAGCGGACGTCGACCCGAAAATCCTGCGGGAAACGCGAAAAAACTGCGCCCGTTGGATGTATCGAGGCAGAAAACGCTTGTTGCCCCCTCGGCGAGCCGCTAATGTCCAACGCAGATCGCGAACGATCCATTAAGATGGGTCGTGGTAAGACGGGTGGCGGCTTTGGTCCGCGACGCTCTTAGACGGTCTCCCCACGATCAGGCTGGCGCGCGCGGGCAGAGGCGCAGGAGCTTGGTCAACTTCGTGCCTGAAAACCGAAGGACGCCTGGACGCTCAGAGCGCGCCTTGGTCAACGGACAGAGACGGCAAGCACGGCGAAATCGATCACGGACACACCGGACCCGGATCACGCGGCGCCAGCGACGAGCCTGATGACAGGCCGCGTCATGGCCGCCTGGAACCCGCCGCATCATCAGACGCTCCGAGACGAACGAGGGTCAATCGAGACCGATGAGACCAAACCAGAATAGACGGATGCGCGGTCGCAACCGCCCCAAAGGTCCCAATCCGCTTACGCGTTCCTACGAGTCCAACGGACCGGACGTCAAGATTCGCGGCACCGCCCAACACATCGCCGACAAGTATGCCCAGCTCGCGCGCGATGCGCAGGCCAGCGGCGACCCGGTGGCGGCAGAGAACTACTTCCAGCACGGCGAGCATTATTTCCGGATCATCTCCGGCGCCCAGGAACAGACCCGTCAGCAGGTCGGCGGTTACGCCCGCGGCTTCGACGACGAGGGCGACGAGGGGGACGACGAGGGCCAGGGCGCCCCGCAGGGCTACGCGGCCTCGAGCTACGGCGCGAATGCCTACAACGAGGATTACGGCGACCCGAGCCAGCAGCCTCAGCCGACGGCGTACGAGCCCCGGCAGGACGCACGCCCGGAGTCCCGCCCCGAGAACGCCCGCTCGGACTACAACCGGCAGGATTCGAACCGGCAAGATTCGAACAGGCAGGATTCGAACCGACAGGATTCCGGTTCGGACGGCAACCGGCAGAACCGCCGTGACCGCTTCGCCAATCGCGGCGACCGTCCGCAGCGCTTCGACAATCAGCGCGACGGCAACCGGCCCGACTACAACAACCGTCGCGACGACTTCAGTCGCCCGGACGGCAACCGGCAAGACAACAGCCGGCAGGATTACACGCGACAGGATTCGAACCGGCAGGACTCGAACCGGCAAGACGGCAACCGCCAGGATTCCCGGGCGGACCAGAATCGCCAGGAGAGCCCTCGCCAGGAAAGCCCTCGCCAGGAGAGTTCTCGTCAGGAGAGCCCTCGCCAGGACTACAATCGTCAGGATCAGCCGCGTCAGGATCAGCCGCGACAGGATTTCCGTCCCGCCCCGGCCCGCTCCGACGCGCCCCGTTACGAGAACGGGCGCACGGAGAGTCCGGTGAACGAGGCCCCGCGCGGTGAGTTCGGTGGCCAGGATTCCGGACGGCAGGAATCCGGGCGCCAGGAATCTGGTCGCCAGGACGCGCCCCGGGCCGCCCGCGCGAACGAGGCGCCGCCCCGGCGCAGCCGACGCCGCGACGAGCGGGATGCCGCCGGTCCGGCCGAGGACGTGGCCGCCCTGCCCGCCTTCCTGATGACGCCGCCGCGTCCGGTTCCCGTCGCCGAGCCGGCGGGACAGCACGACGCTCCCGAGGACTCGACCTCGGCGGCACAGGATGACGGTGCACCGGCCCCCAAGCCCCGCCGCCGCCGCCGCGCCCGGTTCGAGGGTTCGGACGGTGTCGTCGGCGCCGACGATCCGACACCGGTCACCGAGTAAGCGCGGTCCCACTGCGCGAACCGACTGGAAGCCGCCCCCATCGGGCGGCTTCTTCGCGTTTCTAGGGGCCGCGCCAGTCGAGGAAGGCCTCGACCCGATGGATCAGCCGGCGGTGGCGCGTCGCCTCGCCGAAGGGCGCGAGGTCCCAGGTCCAGCGCCGGTCGGGCGTCCCCAGGCGCACCCCGTGCAGCAGGTCGAGCCGCTCGGTCACGCGTCCGGTCCGGTCCTCCTCGATCTGTTCCACGTCCGTGACCAGGCAGACCCGGGCCCGCAAACCCGCGAGGCCGTCGAGATGGGCCCGGACGATCCGGTTTCCGCGATCCGGCGGCACGAAGCCGGGCCGGTCCAGGGGCAGGATCGGCAACTGCGACAGGAGATTGGCCGAGACCACGAAGTCGACGTCCGCACCGCCGCACAGGGCGGCCAAAGGATCGGGCCGATCGGTCCGATCGGTTCGGAGGGCGAGGTCCGCGGTGACAAGCCGGACGTTGGGATGAGCCCGCGCCCGAAGGCGGGCCGGCCAGAGATGCACGGCATCCACAAGGTCGACGCGCGCGAAGCGCGCCGCGAGGTCCGCAAGCGGGACATCCTGGAGGAGGCCCGAGCCGAGCACCACGGCGACGCGCCGCTGCGGAAGCCCGTCGCAGGCATCCAGGATCGCGGCCCGCGCCGCGGCGAGATGGGGGGCCCAGGCGCTGCGGCAGCGGCGCCCCCGGGACATCAGCAGGACGCTCTCGCGCAGGTGGCCCCTCCGGCGATGGGCGAAGGGCACCGGCGTGACGAGGAGGTGGAGGAGCTCGACGAGCACTTGGGCCCCCGGATCAGCGGCCCGGGCCCGACGGATCCCGCGCGTCCGGCGCGCCGCCCGCCTGCGCCGAGAGGCGGACCACGCGCTGCGCCGTGGTCACCGACAGGGCCTGAAACGCGCTCTGGATCCCGGTCCAGGCCTCGGGCGGCCGCACCGGGCCGGATTTCGTCCGCAGGAACAGCTTCAGGGTTCCGAACCCGAGGCGGATCGAGCGCAGGAGAAACAGCAGGGGATCGTGGTCCACCGCATCGTAGGCGCGCCGGGCGAAGGCGGGCGACACCGCGGCGAGGCGCGCGACCTCGGCCAAAGCCGTGTCGAGGTCGCCGGCCCGGACCAGATCGTCGATGCGCCGTTCATCCGCATCCGTCGCGCGCGGAAGGGTCTGGCTCCCCCGCAGGCCGGCCGCCAACGCCGCAGGCTGTCCCCGCGGCGCGGCGCGGGTCACCAGCATGGCCCGCAGGACGGCGTCGCCACGGGCCCGTTCCCCGAGC
This sequence comes from Methylobacterium sp. Leaf94, assembly GCF_001426045.1. NCBI lineage: Bacteria > Pseudomonadati > Pseudomonadota > Alphaproteobacteria > Hyphomicrobiales > Methylobacteriaceae > Methylobacterium > Methylobacterium sp. Leaf94. The sequence goes on along the minus strand of NZ_LMRM01000023.1, from coordinate 139,288 downwards.
GTGGTGTAGGCCGCGCCGGAGAATTGCGCGCCGGCATTGCCCGCGACCACGTGCACCGTCTGCCGGTCGCCGCGCGCCACCAAGACGTCGGTGACCCGCTCGCCGAGCGTCGGCCGCTGCGCAACGGCCCGCAGGTGCTCCTGCCCCCGCGATTCGGAGACGGTGACGAGGTCGGCCTCGTCGAGGAGCGGCGAGCGCTGAAGGACGGGCCGGGCCACCGCGATATCCGGATCGAAGGCCAGGTCGCGCACCACGGCACGCGGTGCGTTGCGCACATCCGCCAAGCCGTCCGCCAGGAGGACGCGGGCGGCCCCATCGACCGCGCGGGCCAGGGGCAGCATCGCCGCGTCGAACACCTCCACCTGCGCCTCGCGCAGCCCGGCGGCCCGCTCCGTGAAGAGCATCGACAGCCGTTGCAGCACCCGTCCGCGCTGGAGCAGGCCGCCGGAGCGGACCACCTGCTCGATATCGCGCATGAGGGTTTCGATCATACGCGGAATTCCTGCGCGGTCCGTCCTTCGGCAATGTCCAGACCATCCTGGGGACGCAGAGATTAAGAAACTGAAATTCCCGTCGGCCCGGCGGGGGAACCTGGCCGCGACGATCCCGTTGCGGTTGGGCGGTTGCGATCGCATTTCCGCGCGCGCCGCCTACCCGGAGTGACCGTGTCGAACCTCGTCCGCATCATCCTCGCGATCTTCCTGCCGCCGATCGCGGTCCTCATCACCACGGGCATCGGCCTGCAGTTCCTTCTCAACATCCTTCTGACGCTGATGGGCGTGCTGCCTGGCACCATTCACGCCCTGTGGCTGGTGCTGCGCGATCGCTGAGGGAATGTTAGCCTGCTGCGCGGGCTGATCGTCGAGCCACGGTCGCCGCGAACGGTCCGACGAGCGCGAGGGGAGCATGAGCACACGAGGTTTCACGGGGCGCAAGCCGCCCGAGGCGACCCGCGAGCGTCTGCCCCCCGGCCAGTACCTCACGGAGGACTTCCCGGTGCTCCAGATCGGCCCCAACCCGCGCATCGACCTCGCGACCTGGTCGTTCACCCTGCGCGAGGGGTCGCGGCCCCTGAAGAGCTGGAGCTGGGACGCCTTCAACGCCCTGCCCCGCACCCGCTGGGGCGGCGACATTCATTGCGTGACGAAGTGGTCGAAGTTCGACACCGCCTGGGAGGGCGTGCGCTTCGACGACCTCCTGGCCGATGCCGGCATCGCGGCGCCGAGCGCCTTTCTGCTCGCCGAAGGCTACGACGATTACACCACCAACGTGCCCGTCGCCGACCTGACGGGCGGCAAGGGCATGGTGGCGACCCACTACGACGGCGCGCCGATCCCGGTGGACCATGGGGGCCCGGCCCGGCTCTTGGTGCCGCACCTGTATTTCTGGAAGAGCGCCAAGTGGGTGAAGGGCCTGCGCTTCACCCAGCGGGACGAGGGCGGTTTCTGGGAGCTGCGCGGCTACCACATGTACGGCGATCCCTGGCGCGAACAGCGCTTCACCGGTGATTGATCCCGCCCCGGGCCCCCTCCCCTGGCAGACCGCGATCCTCACGGCCATCCGGCCGGTGACGCGGCGGGTGAAGAGCTACCGCTTCCGGGTCGCCTTCGATCGGCCGATGCTGGCCGGGCAGCACGTCGACGTGCGCCTCACCGCCCCGGACGGCTACCAGGCCCAGCGCAGCTACTCGATCGCCTCGCCACCGGACGGCGACGGCACCATCGAACTGCTGATCGAGGGCCTGCCGGACGGCGAGGTCTCGGGCTTCTTCGACGCGGTGGCGGCGGTCGGCGACACGATCGAGCTGCGCGGCCCGATCGGCGGTTCCTTCGTCTGGCGCCCCGAGGATGGCGGGCCCCTTCTCCTGGCGGGCGGCGGGTCGGGCGTGGTGCCCCTCCTGTCGATGCTGCGCCACCGCGCGGCGAAGGCGCCGGCGGTACCCGCCCTCCTCATCTATTCCGTGCGCGACGCCGGCGAGATCATCGCCGCCGAGGAGCTGGCGGTGCGCGCCCGCGACGAACCGCACTTCCAGCTGATGCTCAACCTGACCCGCGCCGGCGGCCGCCGGGTCGACGCGGCGATGATCGGGGAGGCGCTGGACCGGCTCGGACCGACGCGCCATGCCTATCTCTGCGGCGGCAATCCCTTCGTCGGGGCGGTGGCGGACCTCCTCCTCGACGCCGGGGTGGACCCCGCCCGCGTCCGGACCGAGCGCTTCGGCGGCTGAGTTGCCATCGCGGGGCGCGGGCCGACCCGGTCCCGCCACGGATCACGGACCTGGAAGGTCTCGGCAGACGGAGGAAGACGCCATGTCAGCGCAGCTCGATCAGCGCGAGGGGCAGTGTCACTGCGGCGGCGTCCGGTTCCGTGCGACGCTGAGCGAGGGTCTCGACACGGTCCGGCGCTGCACCTGCTCGTATTGCCGGATGCGGGGGGCGGTCGTCGTCTCGGCCGAGACCGGCGGCGTCGAGATCCTGCAGGGCGCGGACCTGCTGACCCGCTATCGCTTCAACACCGGCGTGGCGCAGCACTTCTTCTGTTCGCGCTGCGGGATCTACACGCACCACCAGCGCCGCTCGAATCCCGACCAGTACGGCGTCAACGTCGCCTGCCTCGACGGGCTCAGTCCCTTCGACTTCGCCGAGATCCCGGTGGTCGATGGCGTCAACCACCCGAACGACACCGGCGGATCGAGCCGGCTGGCCGGCACGCTGCGCTTCGTCCCCGCGCGCTAGTCGCCCCTCCCCGCCGCAACGAATCCGGCCGCGGCCGCGGCCCGACGGTCGCGGCCGGACGCATGCCCCAGGCCCCGAGGCATGGTGCCGGTGGTCAGGGCGCGCGGGCGGGCGCGTGGAAGCGGGCGACGATCGCAGCGGGGCAAGGCCACAGCGTCGAGCGAATCGACTGCCGTCGCGGCGACGGGGCTGGCGCGGGCGGCCCGCTCGGCAGCGTCGCGGGCTCGTGCGCCGTTTCGCTCAGCCCCCGACGAGCCGATCCGCGACCTCCTCGGCCAGGGACAGGCTCGAGGTCAGGCCCGGGCTCTCGATGCCGAAGAGGTGGACCAGGCCGGGGAGCCCGTGCTCGGCCGGGCCGTCGATCCGGAAATCGGCGGCGGACTCGCCCGGTCCCGTCAGTTTCGGGCGGATGCCGGCATAGTCCGGGGTCAGCACCCCGTCGGGCAGGCCGGGCCAGTAGCGCCGGATCGCCCGGGCGAAAGCATCGGCCCGGGCGGGATCGACCCGGTAGTCCAGGCTCTCCACCCACTCGACATCGGGGCCGAAACGCATGCGGCCGGCGAGATCGAGGGTCAGGTGAATCCCGAGACCGCCTTCGACGGGCGCCGGATAGATCAGCCGCGAGAAGGCCGGCCGGCCGGTACAGCCGAAATAGCTGCCCTTCGCCAGGACCTGGCGCGGGATGCGCGCGGCGGGATAGGCCTCGACCGCGCCGGCGACCCCCTGGGCCCCGAGGCCGGCGGCGTTGACCACCGCCTCGAACGGCAGGGCCTCGCCGTTGACGGTGACGCTCCAGCCCGTGCGCGTCCGGGCGATCCGCGTCACCCGGCTGGTGAAGGCGATGGCGCCTCCGGCATCCTCCAGGTCGCCCTGGAGCGCCAGCATCAGCCCGTGGCTGTCGACGATCCCGGTGCCGGGCGCGTGCAGCGCCGCCACGCAGGCAAGGTTCGGCTCCAGGGCCCGGGCCTCGGCCCCGTCGAGGAGCGCCAGATCCGGAACCCCGTTGGCGTCGCCGCGCGCCTTAAGCGCCGCGACGGCGTCGCGCTCGGAGTCCGCGGTGGCCACGATGAGCTTGCCGCAGCGCCGGTAGGCGACGCCGTGGCTGTCGCAGAAGGCCGCGAGCATGGCCGCGCCGGCGACGCAGTGACGGGCCCGCAGGGAACCCGCCGGATAGTACATTCCGCCGTGGATCACCTCGGAATTGCGTGCCGAGATGCCCGTGCCGATCGCCCCCTCAGCCTCGGCCACGATGACGGCATGGCCCCGGCGCGCGAGGGCACGGGCCACGGCGAGTCCAACGATTCCGGCACCGACGACGAGGATATCCATGACGGGCCGGAGATGAGCACGAGAGGCACGGGGAACACAACACGAGGCGCGTCCGCTGCGGGTCCGGGCGCCCAGGGGTGGAGGGGCATGCATCCGCGGTCATGGCGCTGCGCCGCAGTTCCGGCTACAAGAGACGCCATCCGTAACCGTTCGAGGCCGGAATCACGTCGGTTTGGAGAGGATCGCGCCCGTCGCGACGGCTCCCCGGCGGGTTCTCCGCCTGCTTGCCCGCTAAGGCTTCCGTCACCGTGCCCTTCCCCACCCTGCCGGCCCCGCTCGCCCGAGCGCTGACCGCGCGCGACTACGAAGACCCGACGCCCGTCCAGAGCGCCGTCATCGAGGCGGCCGCGCAAGGCCGTGACCTCCTCGTCTCGGCCCAGACCGGCTCGGGCAAGACCGTCGCGTACGGCCTGGCCTTCGCCGAGACCCTGCTCGGCGACGCCGAGCGCTTCGGCCCCGCCGGCGCGCCCCTCGCCCTCGTCATCGCCCCGACGCGCGAGCTCGCGCTGCAGGTCGAGCGCGAATTGTCCTGGCTCTATGCGGAGACCGGCGCCCGCGTCATCTCCTGCGTCGGCGGCATGGACCCGCGCCGCGAGAGCCGCCAGCTCAACGACGGCGCCCACATCGTCGTCGGCACTCCGGGTCGCCTGCGCGACCACCTGGAGCGCCGCAACCTCGCGACGCAGGATCTGCGCGCCGTCGTCCTCGACGAGGCCGACGAGATGCTCGACCTGGGTTTTCGCGATGACCTGGAATTCATCCTCTCGGTGACCCCGAAGGAGCGGCGTACGCTGCTCTTCTCCGCGACCCTGCCGAAGGCGATCGCGACCCTGGCCGAGCGCTACCAGAACGACGCCCTGCGCATCGCCGTGAAGGGCCAGGAGCGCGGCCACGCGGACATCACCTACAAGGCCATCCGCGTGGTGCCGCGCGAGCTGGAGCACGTGGTGGTCAACACCCTGCGCTTCATGGATGCGCCGACGGCGATCATCTTCTGCAACACCCGCAACGCGGTGCGCCACCTCCAGGCGGTGCTCACCGAGCGCGGCTTCTCGGCCGTGGCGCTCTCGGGCGAACTCGGCCAGGGTGAGCGCAACGCCGCCCTCCAGGCGCTGCGCGACGGCCGGGCCAAGGTCTGCGTCGCCACCGACGTTGCCGCGCGCGGCATCGACCTGCCCACCGTCAGCCTCGTCATCCACGCCGACCTGCCGCACGATGCCGAGGTGCTGCAGCACCGCTCCGGCCGCACCGGCCGCGCCGGGCGCAAGGGCACCAGCCTCCTGCTGATCCCGGCCTCGAAGCGGCGCCGGGCCGAGCAGATGCTCATGATCGCCAAGGTCTCGTTCGAGTGGGCCGGCCCGCCCACCGCCGACGAGATCCGTCGCCTCGACGGCGAGCGCATGTGGCAGGATCCGATCTTCACCGAGGAGCCGGCCGAGGAAGACGTGGCCATGGCCGAGACCCTGATGGCGCAGCGCACGCCCCAGGAACTCGCCGCGGCTCTGGCGCGGATCTACCGCTCCCGCCTGCCCGCCCCCGAGGACGTCACCGATCCGGGCGCCGGCCCCGAGCGCAAGTCGCGCCCAGTCTACGATCCCGCCGACGTGGACCGCATCGACGCCCAGGGCCCGGCCGTGTGGTTCCGGCTCAACCTCGGCCGGCGCGACAACGCCGATCCGCGCCGCCTGCTGCCGATGCTGACCCGGCGCGGCAATATCGGCCGCCAGGAGATCGGCGCGATCCGCATCTTCGATCGCGAGACGAAGTTCGAGGTCCGGGGCGGAGCCGCCTCGCGCTTCGCCCAGACCTTCGCCAAGAACGGCTCGCCCGAGATCCAGGTTGAACCGATCCTCGACGAGGAGCCGGTTCGCGAGGAGAAGGGACCCAAGGGCTTGAAGAGCCCGCGGGGCGCGCGCCACGAGCGCGAGATCGCCAAGAAGCCCCGCGCCAGCCGGGCGCGCTGACCTGACAGGGGCGCCCGAAACCGGGCGCTCCACCTCGACGAAGGGCGCCCGAAGCCGGACGCTCCGATCCGACGAAGGGCGCCCGAAGCCGGGCGCTTGCGCTAGAAGTGATCGGGCAGGTTCTTCACCGCATTGCCGAGGGCCTCGACGCTCTCGGCGATCTTGCGGCCGGCCGGGGCGAGCGACGGCACCTTCACGCCCAGGAATTCCGTCTGCTCCGGCTCGGGCTCCGCCTGCGCGACCGGGGGCGCCGACGCAGTCTCCGGCGTGCCGCTCGGTGCCTTGGCAACGAGAGGCTTGGCAACAACGGGCTTGCCGACCGAAGTCTTGACGCTCGAAGACTTGACGACCGAAGGCTTGGTCTCCGTCGCCTTGGCGACCGGGCTGTGCTTCGGCGCTTCCGGCGTCAGGGCCGTGAAGGTGCCGTTCGTCGCCCGCGACCGGGTCGTCTCGTTGGGCAGCGGCGCGATCAGGGTGGCGGTGCGCGTCACCGGGACCAGCGAGGCCGGACGCGCCGGCGGCAGCACCGCCGCGCTCTCGATCGGCGGCAGGCGCGCCGGCTTCGCGGCGACAGGCACCGCCGCCGGCTTCTCGACCGGAATCGCCTCGGGCGCCCGCGCCGCGGGCGGCCGCGCTTCGGCGACCGTCACGCCGATGGGCTTCGCGTCCACGGTCCTGACTTCCAGGGGCCTCACTTCGGTGACCCGCGCCGCGGGCGGGGCGACCGCCGCCGGCGGACGCTCGGCCGTCGGAGCCGCGGACGGCTGATCCGGCGGGGCCGCGACGGACTTCGGCCTCGCCGGCGCGAGGGCCGGGACGCCATCGCGCAGGTCCGGCCATTCGGAGGCGTTGTGTCCGAGACTGGCGGGCGGCGCGGACGCCGTGGAGAGAGTCGGCCGGGTGAATTGCGGACCCGCGAGGTTGCCGAGGGTCGCGAAGGCGAAGGCGGTGAAGCCGGCAAGGCCCAGGATGCCGGCGCCGGAGAGGAGCACCACCCGGAGTTTCACCCGGGACGGGCGGGGCGCCGGCGCGACGGGGCGCCGGGTCTCGGAGGGATCGATCGTTACGGACATCAGGGTCTCAGACATCTCGCACGCTTCAAGAGGTTCGGATTGACCGTTGCCGGTCGATCACGCGGCGCTGGTCGGGCACGACCGGCGCGGCGAGGCCCGAGGGGCGACGCCTGCGTGTAACGAAAGAGGCGCCGCAATGGGGCATGAAGATGTCCTTAACCCAATCCTTGAACAGGCTCGGATCAGACGCGTCACGAATCTGAATAGATCCAACAGGTTTAACGCGAGGTGTCTGGGCAGGACTTGGTCCCGTCCTGATTCGCCGCCGCCGCAGCCTGGACGTGAACGAGGCGCGAGACGGCGCGCGTCGCACGATTCGCCGTCATGGGCGCGAAGGGCTCGCCCGCGACCAGGCGCGCCTTGAAGCGGACCCGCTCCTGGTCGCCCCAGCGGGTCAGCATCGCCTGGAAGGCGGCATGCGTCCGATGATCGAAGGGGCGGGGCCGGCCCTGCCCGTCCCGGCAGGGATGCGGCGGCGTGAACTGGGCGACGGGCACCAGCCCGGTGGGAATCGGGGCGGTGGCGGCGTGGGTGCGGCCCAGGGCCAGGATCCTCGGGTCGAGGAAGGCCCGCGGGCCACCCGACTGCGGGTCCGCGCCGGCATAGACCTCGATCCGGCCGAGGGGCGTGGTGACGACCACGTCCGCGGCGGCCATCAGGCTCCGAACCGCCTCGGGATCGTGTGCGGCGGTCCGTCCGGCCAGGGCGGCGAGGCGCGCGAGCGCGTCCGGGTCGGCGGAACGCAGGAGCAGGCGGCCCTGCGGCAGGTCGAGGCCGAGGTCGAACCACTTATCCCCAAGATTCCGCGGGCGCAGGGCCCCGTCGTCGCGTCCGGCGGCGCGGATCGGCCCCGCCCCCGTCCGGGGGCAGAGCGCCATCGGCAGACACAGGGCGACGGCGTGGCTCCAGCCTCCGGTGAAGGCGGTCTCGTAGGCCACGGGAATCGCCTCCGTTGGCGCGAGGGCGATCGCGCCGAACGGGGTGATCCAGCCGAGGCGGCCGTCCGCCGGAGCGGCGACGACCTGATCGCCGGCGCGCCCGACGCTGGCGAGCGCGCCGAATCCCCCCATCGTCCAGGTGGTCTCCGGATCGGCCAGGGCTCCGGCCACGAGGCCCGAAACCGAATCGGGACGCTGCCATTCGGCGTCGGGTTCGCTACACACGGGGCGACGACCGCGCACGCTTTCCCCGACGGCCGCCACCCGAGTCGCCATGCCTCACGACGCCGCCTCCGCAGCCCGATCCCGATGGGGCCTGCCCCACCGCAACGGCGCCCCGCCTGCGGCGTCGGCGGAGGCCGGCCGCCGGTCGCTCTGGGCGTCGTGGCCGACGCGGACCCGGATGATCGTGCTGGTCCTCGCCATCGATGTCCTGGCCGCCCTGGTCTCGTGCGCGGTCATCGTCGTCAACGCCCGCTCCGCCGTCGAGGTCGAGATGCAGGCCGCGATGACGAATGTCGAGCTTCTGGTGTCCGATACCATCGACCTCGCCCGGGCGGGGCCGCCCGCCGGCATCCTCCAGACCCTGAACCTGCGCATCCACGATCTGCGCCACGTCCGCGTCACGGTGCTGGACGACGCCGGCAAGGTCGTCACCGGCGGCCTCGGCCGGGTCCGGCACGACCCGCACGCGGCGCCGGCCTGGTTCGCGGCCCTGATCGCCCCGGCGATCCGCGAGCACGACCTGCCGATCGTGGCGCAGGGCCGGCGCATCGGCACCGCCCGCATCACCACCCAGCCGCACGACGAGATCGACGAGGTCTGGGTCTATGCCCTGTCGCTCTCGCTTGCCAGCCTCTGCCTCAGCCTGGGGCTGCTCGGCGCCCTCACGGTGGCGTTCGGCCGCGTCCTGGCGCCGCTGACGGACCTCGCCGAGGGGCTGATCCAGCTGGAGCAGCAGGATTACACCGTCCGGCTCGAACCGCCGGCCTCGCGCGAACTCGCCGCCATCGCCACCCGGTTCAACCGAGTGGCCCAGGCCCTGGCGGAGACGCGGGCCGCCAACGGGCGGCTCAACCGCCAGCTCCTGTCGGCACAGGACGACGAGCGGCGCCGCACGGCCCTGGAGCTGCACGACGAGTTCGGCCCCTGCCTCTTCGCCCTGGAAGCGACCGCCGCCTCGGTGGTCCGCATGGCCGAGGCCGAGGCGCCGCCGGACCGGGCGCGCCTGAAGCAGCGCGCCCAGGACATCGCCAGCATCGTCGGCCAGGTCCAGACCCGGAACCGCGACCTCCTCAACCGGCTGCGGCCGCACGCCCTCGGGCAGGTGCCCCTGCCGGAATGCCTCGATCTGCTGCTGCGCGATTTCCGGCGCCGTCACACCGGGACGCGCTTCGCCGGGAGCTTCGAGGGCCTGGCCCGCGGTTACGGCGACGTGACCGACCTGACCGTGTTCCGCTGCATGCAGGAGAGCATGACCAACGCGGTGCGGCACGGCGGGGCGCGGAACGTCACCGTCCAGGTGCGGGACGAGGCCACCACCGCCGGGCGGGTCCTGCGCCTCGCCATCCGCGACGACGGCACCGGCATTCCGACCGGTCACAGCCTTGGACTCGGTCTTTCGGGGATGCGGGAGCGTGTGGAAGCCCTCGGGGGCACGTTCATGCTTGACAACGATCAGCCCGGCGCGGTTGTCCGGATCATGATTCCGCTCGATGATGAGCGGGACGTCGACACGAGTCCGATTCCCAGCGCATGAACGCGATCGCCACCACCACCGAGGCGCCGACCCTCGTCATCGACGATCACCCGATCGTACTCCAGGGCTGCCGGCGGGTGCTCGAGGATGCGGGGATCGAGCGGATCATCGAGGCCACCAGCGTGGTCGCGGGCTATCGCAGCTTCCTGCGCCTGCGTCCCGGGACGGTGATCTGCGACCTGACCTTCCAGGGCAGCGGCCTCGCCGGCCTCGAACTGATCCGGCGGATGCGCGACGCCAACCGGGCGGTGCGCATCCTCGTCTTCAGCATGCACAACGATCCGGTCATCGTCGCGCGGGCCCTGGAGGCCGGAGCCCTCGGCTACGTGCTCAAGGACCACGCCTCCGGCGAGCTGTTCGAGGCCTTCGAACGGGTCCGGTCCGGCCGCCCCTACCTCGATCCGCGCCTGGCCACCGAGGTCGCGATGCTCCGCACCGACCCGAAGCGCACGCCCGAGACCCAGCTGACGCCGCGCGAACTGCAGATCCTGCAGCGCCTGGCGCAGGGCAAGTCCTACGGCGCCATCGCGAGCGACCTGTCGGTGAGCTACAAGACCATCACCAACGCCTGCTCGATGATGCGCCAGAAGCTCGGCCTGCGCACCCTCGCGGAGCTGATCCACCTGGCGGTGACGCAGGCGCAGCGCCAGGGCTGAGCGGACGGCGGCTCAGCCGAGGCCGCCCATCGCGCGCACCACCGCCCACTCGGCCTCCGTCACGGGCTGGACCGAGAGGCGGGAATTGTTGGCGAGCACCATGGCGGCGAGGCGCGGCTCGGCCTTGATCGCCTCCAGGGTCACGGGGCGGGGCAGCGCTTCGACGGCGCGCAGATCGACCATGCCGAAGCGGCCAGTCGCGTCGGAATCATCCGGGTAGTAGGGTCGGATCACCTCGACGATGCCCACCACCGCCTTGCCCTCGTTGGAGTGGTAGAAGAATCCGCGCTCGCCCACCTCCATCGCCATGAGGTGCTTCTTGGCGACGTGGTTGCGCACGCCGTTCCAGTGCGTGCCGGCGCCGCCCGCGGCGACCTGCTGCTCCCAGGACCAGGTCGAGGGCTCGGACTTGTAGAGCCAATAGGCCATGCGCTTCTCCAGAGACGCCGGCTCCATAGCACCGGCCAAGCGTGGCCGTCAGGCCCCCCGGAGCGCGGCCTCCCAGTAGCGCAGGCTCGTGGCGTTGATCGGGGCGCCGGCCTTCGCGTTCCGGGCAGTGACGAAGGCGTGGAACTCAGTCGCCGCCTCGGCCCCCAGGAGATCGGACAGGGCCGAGAGGATGCGGGTGATGCGTAGATGGTTATGGTCGTGCGGCCGCAGCCAGCCGTCGGTCTCGGCATAGAAGCGGGTCATCCGCCCGAGGGCGGCGCGCAGGCCCGACAGGGCGGCCGGATCGGCGCGGATCGCCTCGGCCTCGGCCCGGCTCAGCACCGGCGCACCCGGTACGGCGAGGCTCGCCTCGTGCAGGGGGAAGCACCATTGGATGAAGTCGTGCACGCCCTCGATATGGGCGTCGTCGAAGGCGAGGATCTCCCTCAGGCGCCGCCCGGCCCCGTCGTTGCCGGAGCCGGTCAGGAAGGCGCGGATGGGGTGCTGGCTCACTCGGCTTCTCCCCGCAGCGGCCGCGCCAGCAGGGCGGCGATGACGCCGTCGACGCTGGCGCCGCCCGAGACGATGGCGGCCACCGCCTCGGCCACCGGCATCTCGATACCCCGGGCGCGGGCGAGGTCGACCAGGGCGGCGGCCGTGAAGGCGCCCTCCGCCAGCTTGCCGCCGGCGGCCGCCTCGGGCGAGGCCCCCGCGCCGAGGCGCTGGCCGAAGGCGAAGTTGCGCGATTGCGGCGAGGAGGCGGTGAGCACCAGGTCGCCGAGGCCCGACAGGCCCATCAGCGTCTCCGGCCGGCCGCCATAGGCCCGGGCGAAGCGCATGAGTTCGGCGAAGGCCCGGGCGATCAGCGCGGCCCGGGCGCTCTCGCCGAGACCGCGTCCGGCAACGATGCCCGATGCGATGGCGAGGACGTTCTTGCCGGCCCCGCCGATCTCGACGCCGCGCACGTCGTCGGTGTGATAGACCCGGAGCGTCGGCCCCGAGAGGGTGCCGGCCAGGCGCGCGGCGAGACCGGCATCCGCCGCCGCGAGCGTCACGGCGGTGGGCAGGTTGCGGGCGACGTCCGCGGCGAAGCTCGGGCCGGACAGGACCGCCACCGGGGCGGCGGCGCCCAGCTGCTCGGCCGCGACCTCGCTCATGAAGGCGTCGGTGCCGCGCTCGATCCCCTTGGCGCAGAGCACGATGGCGGCTTGGCGCGCGAAGGCGGCGCCCAGGTCGGCCAGAACCCCGCGCAGGGTCTGGGCCGGCGTCACCATCAGCACCGTCCCGGCCTCGGCGAGGTCGGAAGCTCCGGCGGTGACGGCGATGCGGGGGTGCAGGGGCACGCCGGGCAGGTAGCGGGCGTTCTCGCGGGTGTCCTGCAGGCGCGCCGCCGCCTCCGGGTCGCGCAGCCACAGGGTCACGTCGTGCCCGGCCGCGGCCGCCGCGTTGGCCAGCGCCGTGCCCCAGGCACCGCCGCCGACGACTCCGATCCGCTTCATGCGCTGGTCCCTCGCGATGTGACGTGGTCCGCCCGCAGACGATACAGGAGATGCGGACGCAGCGGATGCCCCGGCGGCAGGGCCGGATGCGGGAAGCCGCCCTCCGGGCGCATGCCGAGGCGCTCCATCACCCGGCGCGAGGGCGTGTTTCCCTCGGCCGTGAAGGCGACGACCCCGGAGAGGCCGCAGCGGCCGAACAGGTCGGCGAGGGCGAGGCGAGCCCCCCGCGTGGCGATCCCGTGGCCCCAGGCCTCGCGCGCCAGGCGCCAGCCGATCTCGACGGTCTCGCCCGGCCGCTCGCCGCCCGGGAACGGCATGGGCCGCAGGAGACGCGCGCCGCCGATCATCCCGACGAACCCGCGTCCCTCCACCGTGACGGCCCAGGGGCCGAAGCCGTCCACCGCGAAGCGCCGGGCACAGGTCCGCGCCTCGGCCCGGCTCGCGGCCGCGTCCTTGGTGGCGGGGAAGTGGCGCATGACCTCCGGGTCGGCGTTGAGGGCGGCAAAGCGCGCTTCGTCGCCCGCCTGCCAGGGCCGCAACAGGAGGTTTCCGTCGCGAAGGCCCTCGGGCGGCGCCACCGCGTCGGCCTTCCGCAGCTTGCCGCGCAGGGCCAACGAGCGCCGGTTCAGCGCGCGCAGGTCGGCCCGGCCGAAGAGGACCGCCTCGCCGAGTTCGGTGGCGGCCGCGAGCTGGCCGAGGGGCAGGTTCGCCCAGGCCGGGGCCGGCACGCTCTCGCGCCAGGGGCCGCCGCAGGTGTTGTCGAGGAGGATGCGCGCGAAGCAATGGTCGCGGTGCACCGGCCAGTCCGGGCGGGCCGCCTCGGGCAGGCGTCGCTCGACGAGGTCGCGCCAGCGCAGCCGCGCGGCCTCAGGCAACCGCCTTCGGCTCCGCGAAGGGCCAGCGGGCGCGGGCCGGCGCGGTGAGGTCGTCCACGAGGCCGAGGCGCAGGCGCTCGATGCCCGCCCAGGCGATCATCGCGCCGTTGTCGCCGCACAGGGCCAGGGGCGGCGCCACGAAGGCGAGGCCCGCCTCGCCGGCCTGGGTGGTGAGCGCCCGGCGGATCGCGCCGTTGGCCGCCACCCCGCCGGCCGCCACCAGGGCGGTGGGATGGCCGGCCACGGAGGCGAAGTCGCGCATCGCCACCCGCAGGCGGTCGACCACCACGTCGACCACCGCCGCCTGGAAGCCGGCGCAGAGGTCGGCGACGTCGACGGAGGAGAGCGGCGCCAGCTTCTCCGCCTCGATCCGCAGGGCGGTCTTCAGGCCGGACAGGGAGAAGTTGGCCTCACGCCGCCCCAGCATCGGCCGCGGCAGGGCGAAGCGCTCCGGATCGCCGGTCTCGGCCAGGCGCTCGACCTCGGGGCCGCCCGGATAGCCGAGGCCAAGGAGCTTGGCGACCTTGTCGAAGGCCTCGCCGATGGCGTCGTCGATGGTGGTGCCGAGGCGGACGTAATCGCCGACCCCCCGCACCGCCACGAGCTGGGTGTGCCCGCCGGAGGCGAGGAGCAGAAGGTAGGGGAACCCGATGCCGTCGGTGAGCCGCGCCGTCAGCGCATGCGCCTCCAGGTGGTTCACGGCGATCAGGGGCTTGCGCGCCACCAGCGCCAGGGTCTTGGCCGTGACGAGGCCGATGAGCACGCCGCCGATCAGGCCGGGCCCGGCCGCCACCGCGATGCCGTCGACCTGGGCCAGGGTCAGGCCGGCGCTGTCCAAAGCCCGGTCGATGAGCCGGTCGAGCACCTCCACATGGGCGCGGGCCGCAATCTCGGGAACGACGCCGCCATAGGCCGCGTGCTCGGCGATCTGGCTCAGCACCTCGTTGGAGAGGATGCGCCCGCGCCCGTTCTCGCCGGGGGCGACCACGGAGGCGGCGGTCTCGTCGCAGGTCGTTTCGATGCCGAGGACGTTCATGGACGGCGGATCATCTCGAAAGGGGCCTCGTCGGAAGGGTGCGGGGTGGCCCGGGGGATGCGCCGCACCCTATCGTCCGCCTCCTCCGGCGGCAACGACGGGTTGCCAGCGGCGGCGAGACCGGCATGGATGGGCGCGGGGTTCTGGGAGCGCGAAGCGGGATGCGGATCTGGGTGGCGCGGCCGGAACCGGGGGCGGCGCGGACGGGCGCGCGCCTCGCCGCCCTGGGACACCGGCCCCTCCTCGCCCCGGTCCTCACCGTCGCACCGACGGGATTCCGCCTGCCGGAGGAGACCTTCGCCGGGCTGATCCTCACGAGCGCCAACGCGGCGGCGGCGCTGACGCCGGCGGAGCGCGCGCGCCTCCGCGCGGTCCCGACCTTCGCGGTGGGAGCCCGGACCGCCGCCCTCGCGCGGGAGCTGGGCTTCGCGGACGTCCGCGAGGCGGAGGGCGACGCGCGGGCCCTGGCCCGGCTGGTCCGGGCCTCCCTGCCCTTGGGCGCGCACCTCGTCCACGCGGCGGGGGCCGAGCGCAAGGCCGAGCCCGCCGCCTCCCTGATCGCGGCCGGATACCGCCTCGCGGTATGCGAACTCTACGCCGCGCGGGGGGTGGCGCGGCTGCCCGATGCGGCGGCGGACGCCCTCGCAGGCCGGCGCCTCGACGGGGCGCTCCACTACTCCCGGCGCAGCGCGCAGGCGGCACACGATCTCGCCACGGCGGCCGGGCTCGGCGGAGCCTTCGGAGACCTGACGCATTACTGCTTGTCGGCGGATGTCGCCGCGCCCCTGGTCACCGCGGGGGTCGCGGTCCATTTCGTGCCCGACCGCCCCGGGGAGGACGCGCTCCTCGCGGGATTGCCGGCCCCCGGGCCAACAGGATTTCGATAAGGGCCTCGCTCCGGCGGCGGCCCTGGTGCTAGGACGAGCGCAAGAAGCTGCGCCGCCAGCCTCGACCCACCGGGCGCCGGATGCGCCGAACGGGTCGGGCGGCGGGAGACGGGAAGGGAGCCTTGAACCGTGAAACCACCCAACAGCGACCCCAACCGCCCGGGTTCTCCCACCGGCAACCGGCCGGCCGAGCCCGGCAAGCCCGCCACGCCGGGCGGCTCCCTTCCGCCGAAGGTCGAGGCCTCGGCCAAGCCGGGTCAGCCCGGCGGCACGCCGGGTACGTTCGGCAAGAGTGAGCCGGGGAAAGGTGAGCCGGCAAAGGCAGAGCCGGTCACGGAAGGCACGAAGACGGACGCCGTGAAGACGGAAGCCGCCAAGGCCGCGATCCTCACGCCCGACGCTGGCAAAGCCGACACCGTCAAATCCGATGCTCCCAGAGCCGACGCCGTGAAGCCGGATGCCTCCAAGCCGGACCTAACCCGCCCCGATCCGCTCGCTGTCGGCGCCGCGAAGACCGAGACGATCAAGGCCGATGCGCCGAAACCGGAGGCCCTCAAGCCCGATGCGTCGAAGACTGACGCTGCCAGAACCGATGCTTCGAAGGCCGAGTCACCGAAGGCCGACGCCGGGAAATCCGAGTCGCCCCGCTCCGGCGGATTCGCGGGACCGCAGCCCGGCGCGCGTCCGGGCCAGTCCGTGACCGATGGCCCGATCATCGACCTGAAGGCCAAGCGCATGCCGGACCCCGTGCCACCGGCGAAGCCTGCCGGTGCTGCCGGTGCTGCGGGTGCTGCGGGTGCTGCCGGGGGAATGGCGAGCAAGCCGGCCGACGGCAAGACCTCTGAAAGCAAGACGTCCGATTCCAAAACCGCTTCGGAGCTCCCGAAGGCGGGTGGTCCGACGACGCCCCGCATCACCCCGGCCGCCGCGGCTGCCCCGGCTGCTTCGTCCGGGGCCGGCTTCGGCTCCCTCGTCACCGCCGGCCTCCTCGGCGGCGTGGTGGGGGCCGGCCTCCTGTTCGGCGTCGCGCGCAGCGGCCTGATGGCCCCGGGCGAGGATGCCCGCATCACCGCCCTCGACCAGCGGATCGCCGCCCTCGCCCCGAAGGATGCGGTGGCCGGCCTGGACAAGCGGATCGCCGCGAACGAGGCCGCCCTCAAGGCCGTTCCGGAGGCGGTGTCGACGGCGCGCCAGGCCCTCGAGAAGGCGAACGCGGCCCAGGGCGGTGCGCCGGCTCAGGCCGAGGGAGCGCCCACCGCTGCTTCGGCCCCGGCCGCCGTGCCGGCCGATCTCGTCGCCCGCCTCGACGCCCTGGACCAGCGCGTCTCGGCGCTCCAGGAAGAACCAGGCCGCGACCAGGGCGGCGACGCCCGGATGGCGGTGACCCAATCCGCGGGACCGCAGCTCGCCGCGCTGGAACAGCGCCTGAAGGCCATCGAGGACAAGGTCGAGTCCGCGCCGAAGCCCGCCGCGCAGCCCGATCTCGCTCCGAAGCTCGCCGCCCTCCAGGGCGACGTCGAGGCCAAGACCAAGGCCAATGCCGAGGCCGCCCAGGCGCTGAGCCAGAAGGTGGCCGCCCTGCAGCAGTCGCTGGAGGCTCGCGTCCAGGCCGCCACCGAGGCGGTCCAGGCCGCGACCCAGGCGAGCGAGAAGGTCGTCGACGCGAACAAGACCCAGGCGGCCGAGGCGGCCAAGGCGGTGGAGCGCCAGCTCCAGGCCCAGGCCGACAAGATCGCCGGCCTCGACAAGGCCGTCTCAGAGCGGGCCGAGACCGCGACCCTGCAGGCCGCCCTGCGCGTCGTGTCGGCCGACCGGATCGTCACCGCCCTCAACACCGGCGCCCCCTACGCGGACGCGCTCGCGGCCCTGCGCGGGCTGGAGCCGGGCGACCCGGCCCGCCTCACGGCGGTGGCGGCCTTCGCCGACAAGGGGGCCCCGACCGCCCGCTCGCTCGCGGCCGAGTTCCGCCCCGTCGCCGAGCGAATCGCGGCGAAGCGCCGGGCGGCCCAGACCAAGGCCGTGGCCGAGACCGGCGACATCGGGACCAAGCTGATGAGCATGGCCGAGTCGATCGTCCAGGTCCGGCGCGTCGAGACCCCGGCCGCCGGCGGCACCCCCGGCGCGGCGGCCCCCGACACCGCCCCGAAGGTGCAGGACGCCCTCGACCGCGGCGCGATCAAGGAGGCCGCCGAGGCCTTCGCGGCGCTGCCCGAGGCGGACCGGGCCGAGGCCGGCGATTTCGGGACCAAGCTGGCCTCGCGCGTCGCCGCCGCCGACGCGGCCCAGGGCCTGCTCGCCGACGCCTTCAAGGGCCTGCCCGCAACCGGCGCCTCCCGTTGAGCGCGCGGCCGCGCGCCCTGTCCTCCGGCGGGATGCGCGGCCACCCGGATTTCGCGCGGGAGCGCCCAACGCTCCTGCCCCCGACTCTCGGTGTCGCCGGACCGGCCGACGCCACTCCCAGGAGTTTCTGATCCCATGTGGCGCGCCCTCGCCTTCCTGGCCCTTCTCGCGGTTGCCGCCTATGGCGCGACCTGGGTCGCCGACCATCCCGGCACCGTCACCATCGTGTGGAACGGCTACGAGGTGGCCACCAGCCTCGCCATCGGGCTGATCGGCGTCCTGATCGCCGCCATCCTGATCGGCTTCATCTGGGCCATCGTGCGGGGCTTCATCACCTTGCCGGAGACGCTGGTGCGCGGCTCGCGCGACCGGCGCCGGGCCAAGGGCTTCTCGGCCCTGTCCCGCGGCATGGTCGCCGTCGGGTCGGGCGATCCCCTCGCCGCCCGCCGCCACGCCAACGACGCCGAGCGCCTGCTCGGCGCCGAGCCGCTGACGCTGCTGCTCAAGGCCCAGGCCGCCCAGATCTCCGGCGACCGCGAGGCCGCCGAGCAGGCCTTCCAGCGCATGGTCAACGACCCCGAGACCCGCGTGCTCGGCCTGCGCGGCCTGTTCGTCGAGGCCCGCCGCCGCGAGGACGACGCCTCCGCCCGCGCCTACGCCGCCGAAGCCGCCCGCCTGGCCCCTAGCGTCACCTGGGCCAACGAGGCCGTCCTGGAGGCGCAATGCGCCGACGGCGACTGGAGCGGGGCCAACGAGACCGTGGAGCGCCGTGCCTCCCTGGGCCTCATCGACAAGTCGACCGCCCGGCGCCAGCGCGCCGTCCTGCTCACCGCCGCCGCGCAGGAGCGCGAGGCCGGCGAGCCGGAGGCCGCCACCGAGCGCGTGCTCAAGGCGGTCAAGCTCGCCCCCGACCTCGTCCCGGCCGCGGTGCTCGCCGCGCGCCTGATGGTGCGCCGGGGCGACCTGCGGAAGGGCGCCAAGATCATCGAGGCCGCCTGGCGCGCCGGGCCGCACCCGGACCTCGCCAAGACCTACCTGAACCTGCGCACCGGCGATTCCGTGCGCGACCGCATGGCCCGCGCCGAGACCCTGGCCAAGATCTCGTCCTGGCACCCGGAGGCCCGCCTCGCCATGGCGCAGGCGGCCTACGAGGCCCGCGAGTTCGGCCAGGCCCGCGAAGCCCTGGCGCCCCTCCTCGCCGACCGGCCCACGGTCCGCGCCTGCCTGACCATGGCCCGCATCGAGGAGGCCGAGCACGGCTCTGGTTCGGGCCGGACCCGCGAATGGCTCTCCCGCGCCGCGCACGCCCCGCGCGATCCGCTCTGGATCGCCGACGGCGTCGCGTCCGAGACCTGGGCGCCCGTTTCGCCGGTGAGCGGCCGCCTGGACGCCTTCGTCTGGAAGACGCCGACCGAGCTGATCGCCGGCCCCGAGGCGCCGCACGACGAGGACGCAACGGCCCCCGAGGGCGTCCTCGCGGCCCCGATGCCGGCCGCTCCGCCGGCGTCCTCGCCGAAGCCGATGACGGTGGCCTCGCCGAGGGCGGATGGTGCGGCCGAACCCAAGCCCGCGACGGTGCTGTTCCCGTCCGCCGCCAAGGAGACGGCGCCGGTGGCCGCCGGGATGGCGACCGCGGCCGCGCACCCCGCGTCGGGTTCCACCCCGGTCGGCCCGTCCCCGGCCGCGGCCTCGGGTCCGCTCTCCGCCAAGTCGCCGACCCCGGTGGTGTTTCCCCCGCCGAAGGCCGGCGACACCCAGCCCCGCCGCGCCGGCTGAGGGCGACCCCGGTCGCCGAGCCCGGTCGCGCCGCCGGGCTCGGGGCCAGCATGGCGCATGCAGGGACGGTCCCAAGCGACCGTCCTTAAAGGTCGGTTCACGCAATTCCGCTAATCCTCTCGATCAGCGAGTTCTGCGTAACCGAAGTGCCATGTCCCCATCTTTCGACGATGCGCCGGACCTCTCCGGCCTGATCGAGTTGTCGCGTCTCGACAGCCTCGATCTGAAACCCGTCATCCTTCGGGTGCAGACGGATCACTTTCTCTCGGCCACGGTCCGGGACCGGAAGACCGTGGCGGCCTTCGCCTCCCTGGCCGGAGGACTGATCCCGATCGTCGACGCCGAGACCGCCGAGATCGTCGCCCGCAAGCTCGCGCCCTTTCCCGACACGCCGCCCGCCCTCCTCGCCGCCCTGGTGGAGCGTGGCGGCGGCGCCCGGGACGCCGTCCTCGCCCAGGCTCCCATCCTCACGCAGGCGATGATCCAGGCCGCCCTCGCCGAGGACGCCGATCTCGGCCCCGCCATCGCCAGCCGGCACGATCTCAGCCGCGCCACCATCCTGGACCTGATCGCCCGCGAGAATCCCGGCATCGACCGGGCGCTGGCCGCCAATCCGGCCGCCACCCTCCAGGGCGAGTTGCTGGCCCGCCTCGTCGCCCGCGCGCGCAAGCAGCCGGACCTCGGCCGGACGCTCCTCGCCCGCCACGACCTCGCCCATGCCGACGTGGCGCCGCTGTTCCTGCTGGCGGACGAGACCCGCCGCGAGGCGATCGGCCACGCGATGATGGCGACGGCGGCCCTGCGGCCGAATCCGCCGGCACCGCGCGAGGCCGGCGCCGTGCTCACCGGCTTCTCCGCCCGGGGCGACGTGGCCGGGTTCGTGGCCGCCCTCACCGAGATGCTG
The DNA here is from genome assembly GCF_001426045.1 of Methylobacterium sp. Leaf94. Lineage (NCBI taxonomy): Bacteria > Pseudomonadati > Pseudomonadota > Alphaproteobacteria > Hyphomicrobiales > Methylobacteriaceae > Methylobacterium > Methylobacterium sp. Leaf94. The sequence continues at coordinate 119,088 of NZ_LMRM01000023.1, read as the reverse complement.
GGCCTGCCCAAGGGCTTCCTCGCCACCACCCCCGATCCCTCGCTGCGCTACGAGCTGCTGACGGTCGCCCTGCGCGCCGCCGGCCTGCACGAGGAGGAGGCGGTCTACATCTACCTCACCCTGAACGAGACCGTGGCGCAGTCGGTCGACCGCGTGTTCAGCCTGGTCAAGCTGTTCCGGACCCTCCCGCGGGTCGCCGCGCGCGACCTCCTGGCCGCGATCCTGGCCTGGACCCCGCCGGAGCGGGCCTCGCAGGCGGGTCACCAGCCCTACCATGCCCCGGACGCCCAGCGCCCCCGGGCGCAGGCCACGGCCAGCGAGCGCCCGCCCCTGCGCACGCCCCTGCCCAGCCGGCAGCGCCAGGCGACCTGATCCGGCCCCGCGAAGCCCGCGCGGGACGCCGCCTATTCGGCGAGATCGAGGCGGTGGCGTCCGGCGCGATCGTCGATCTCGACGATCCAGAGATCGTCGTCGAAGCGCAGCTCCTTGCCGAGGCGCACCTCCACGTCGGCGGGCGGGGCCTCGCTGAGCAGGGCCACGAAGCGGCGGTCGCCGTGGGACTCGGTGTCCACGAGGGATTGCGGGGCCGGGCCGTAGAGATCGGCCCGGCCGTCGAGGCGATCCACCTTCACGAAGATCGCCCCCGCCTCGGGGGAGCCGCGGCGGCGCTGCACCGCGGCGATGCCCTCGATGTCGAGGCGGCGAAGATGGGCGGAAACCCAGAAATCCGAGCGCAGGCGTACCATGTGCCGGTCTATAGCACGCCGCCCCGCCGGATCAGCCCCGGGCGGCGCCCGCCCGGGTGGCGAGCTCGCGGAAGGTCCGCGGCGAGGGCTCGCCTTTCACCGGAAGCTTGCGGTCCCGCTCGAATTTCTCGATCGCCGCCCGGGTGCTGGCGCCCATCAGGCCGTCGGCCTTCAGCGGCCCGTAGCCGAGCTTGACCAGGGCGCGCTGGGCCTGGGCGATGGAGAGGCCCCCGAGGGTCGCCACCGAGGCGGTGGTCTCCGCCCCCGCCGGCTCGCCGGCCCGGATGATCTCGCCGATGCCGTCCCGCGGCGCGCGCGCCGCCTCCGCCCGGGACGGCTCCGCCTTCGAGGACTCGGGCTTGCTGGACACCTCGGGCTTGCCGGACGGGTCGGATTTGCCCGCCTCCGCCTTCGCGACCACGGGGGCCGCGGGCTTCGGGGCCTCGGCCGTCCGGGCGAGGGCCGGCTTGGCCGGGAGCTTGGGGAAGATCGGCGCGGGATGGCGGCCCATCTGGTAGCCGAGCGCGTTCAGGCAGATCATCGACACGGCGCCGAGGACGACGGCGACCCCGAGGGCCTCGCCGGGATGGCGCAGGACCGCGCGGCCCGCGCCTCCCGCCAGCGCCCCGAACCCCGCCAAGCCGCCGAGCCCGGCGAAGCGGCCGGGGGCCGGCCGTCGCCGGACAGCGGGCCGGGCCTCGCGGCCGCGGGACGGAACGACGATCTCTCGCTGGTCGCGGCGTGCTTGCGGCTCGCGCATTCGATCTCCTCAGGGCTGATCGCAACGGTGTCCGGGCCCCGCGCGAAGCGGGGTCCGGACGATCCGGTGCCGGCAGGATCGCGGCGCACTCATCCGGCGCGCCGCAGCGGAACGTAGCTCTCGCGCACCGTCTCGGGGCTCGATTCGAACAGGCCCATGGGCCGGCGCATCGGCACGGGACCGTCGTTCACGGCACCGACGAGGCTGCCGCCCGAGACCGACGGGCGCAGGCGGGTGCGGATCGGGGCCGCCGGGACGGCGCCGGTGCCGACCCGGCAGGCGCGCGGCAGGGTGACGATGATCGTGGTGCCCTCGCTCCGGGTGCTCTCGATGGTGATGGCCCCCCCGTGCAGGCCGACGAGGCCCTGCACCACCGAGAGGCCGAGGCCGGTGCCCTCGTGGGTGCGCTCGTAGCCGCCGGCGCACTGGTAGAACGGGCTGCCGACGCGGGGCAGGTCGGCCTCGCTGATGCCGATGCCGGTATCGGCGACGATGAGGTCGAGGTGCTTGGCCGAACCGCGCAGGCCGACCTCCACCCGCCCGCCCCGCGGTGTGAACTTCACCGCGTTCGACAGGAGGTTGATGACCATCTGGCGGCAGGCGCGCAGGTCGGCGGTGATCTCCACCGGCGCGACGCTCGCGTCGCGCACCAGGGCGATGCCGGCCTGGTCGAACTTGAGCTGCATCAGGTTGCAGCAGGTCTGGATCAGGGCCGAGAGGTCGAAGGGCTCCGGGGCGTAGTCGAAATGGCCGCTCTGGATCCGCGACATGTCGAGGAGCGTGTTGACGACTTCCAGCAGGTGCTGGCCGGAATTCCGGATGATGCCGGCATATTCCCGGGTGCGCTCCGGATCGGTCGCCATCCCGCCCTCCCCCGAGAGCACCTCGGAGAAGCCGATGATGGCGTTGAGCGGCGTGCGCAGCTCGTGGCTGACATTGGCTAGGAAGCGGCTCTTGACCTCGTCCGCCCGCTCGGCTTCGGCGCGGGCCTGCTCCAGCTCCTCGGCATGGCGGCGGTGCTCGGTGACGTCGCGGGTCACCGCGACGACGCTGGATCGCGGGCGGCCGGGCGAGGCCGTCTCCGCCGTCTGGGCGTCGATCCGGTGAATGCGCATCTCGGCGAAGATCACCTGCGGCGCGGTCTCGGCGCGGGCCGCGGCGCTGTCGAGGTGCAGGCGGAACTGGACCCGGGCCGGGCGGCCATGGGCGGCGACGTCGCTCAGCGCCTGCAGCAGCAGGGGGCGGTCGCCCACATGGACGCGCTCCAGCAGGCCGTGGCCGTGCAGGGAGGCCGGTTCGGCCCCGAGGAAGCGGGTGGCCGAGGCGCTGGCCTCGAGGACGCGGCCGTTGGGGTCGTGCCAGGTCACGAGGTCGTCGATGGCCGAGAGCAGCATGCGGTCGCGGCGCTCGTTGTCGCGCAGGCGGGCGAGCCAGCGGCCCTCGTGGCGGAAATGTTCGAGGGCCTGGGCCGCGATGTGCCCGATCGCCGTGATGGCGAAGACCGGCATCGCCAGGGCGCGCGACCACTCCGGCAGCGGGGTGCCCTCGGCGAGGGGCGGCAGCAGGGCCACAGCGAGGGCTCCCAGGGCCGCGATGATGGCGGCGGCCAGGGTGGCGCGCCGCGAGCCCGAGACCACGGCCTCGAGGGGGATCGCCACCAGCCAGATCGCGGCGGCGGAATTGGCGCCCCCCGTCATCATGGCGAGGCAGACCACCACGCCGGTCAGGCCCGCCGAGGAGATGGCGTGGGCGAGCCAGAGGATGCCTGTGCGGGACAGGAGGACGGCGGCGAAGACCGGCAGCATCAGGCTGGCGATGGCCAGAGCCTCGACGCCGGTGGGCACCCCGCGCAGCACGAGGTAGGGCGGCAGGCCCAGCATCATCATCAGGCCGGTGGCAAGGCGGGAGACCAGGAAGCGCTCGTGCCGGAAGCGCACGCCGCCATCCTCTTTCACCGACTCATGGACGAGCCCCGCGAGGCGGACATCGATGAGGGAAGCCAGGGCACCGTAGATACGCAATACCGACACGCACAGCGCGGATAGGGCCCGACGGCCATCCCCGACGCCCCTTGGCTCGACGAAAACTCGACTGAGGGCAACTTCGCAGAGCCGACTTAAGCGAGTCTTGCGCTAGACAGTCCGATTGTCTCCGCATGCTTTCCGGGACGTAACCATGACCGGTCGCTCCGAAAGACCTTTTCGGGGCACGACACGAAAAAGCCTCGAAGGACATCGGGATAAGCTTGTGTTCACCATTCCGGCGCTTTGCGGGCGGCGCGTCAGGGGGTCTTTACCGGTCGCGTCCGACGGTGTTCGCGCCCCGGCCGGGGCGCGTCCGGGACGAGACCCATGTCCTTCCTCATCCGTGCCGGTCTCGTGATCGGCGTCCTGTCCTGGCTGGCGCTTCAGCGCCAGGGCGAGCGCGCGCCCGCGCCACCGGCGGTGGCCGATGCGGCGGCGGCGGCCTGGGACGCGCTGCCCGCGCCCCTGCGCGACGCCGCCCTGCGCGAGGGCGCCGCGGAGATCGGGCGGCGGGCCTTCACCGCCTCGCCCGTCTCCCGCGACACCCTCTCGGACAGCGACAGAAAAGTCCCGTGGCGGGGCGCGCAAACCCACGCGGATCGCGCTACGCTGGCCCAACGCGGGGAACGCGGGCCCCCGTAAGGGGGTAGATGGTTCGCGACGCGGCGAGGGATCCAGCGGATGTTCGGCTACGGGATGGAATACGAGGGCGCCGCCTTCTGGCTGCCCGTGGTCTGGGCGGGCCTGCTGGCGCTCGCGGTGGCGATGTACGTCGTCATCGACGGCTTCGACCTCGGGGTCGGCATCCTGTTCACGGCGGCGCGGAAGGGCAATTGGCGCGACCGGATGATGCTCTCGGTCGCCCCGATCTGGGACGGCAACGAGACCTGGCTGGTGCTCGGCGGCGGGGGCCTGTTCGCGGTGTTCAGCGTCGCCTACGCCATCCTCCTGCCGGCGCTCTACATTCCGATCATCCTGATGCTGATCGCCCTGATCTTCCGCGGCGTCGCCTTCGAATTCCGCTTCAAGGCGGACCGCTCGCAGTTCATCTGGGACAACGCCTTCCACTACGGTTCACTGCTGGCGACCTTCGCGCAGGGCATGGTGCTCGGTGCCTTCGTCCAGGGCTTCAAGGTCGAGGGCCGCGGCTTCGCCGGCGGCACCCTGGACTGGCTCACCCCCTTCAGCGTGCTCACCGGCATCGGCCTCGTCTGCGGCTACGGCCTCCTCGGCGCGACCTGGTGCGTGATGAAGACCTCGGGCGAGCTCGAGATCTGGGCCCGGCGCAAGAGCCTGCAGTTCCTGGCCGCCACCATCGTGTCGATGGCGGTGGTGAGCGCCTGGGTGCCGTTCCTCGGTCTCGACATCCAGTGGCGCTGGATCTCCTGGCCGAACATCCTCTACGTGGCGCCCGTTCCGGTGGTGACGGCCCTGGTGGCCTGGGGCATCTTCCAGGGCATCCGCGACGGCCGCCACGTGGCGCCGTTCCTCCTCACCATCGCGCTGTTCCTGCTCGGCTTCCTCGGCCTCGCCATCAGCCTGTTCCCCTACATCGTGCCGCCGCACTACACGATCTGGCAGGCGGCCAACGCGGTCAGCGCCCTGCAATTCGCCCTCGTCGGCTACGCCGTGGTGATGCCGCTGACCCTGGCCTATACCGGCTACGCCTACTGGGTCTTCCGCGGGAAGGTGGCGGAGGACATCGCATCCGGGGGCTACGGGCATTGAGCGGACGATCCTCCGGGGCCAAGGGCCGCCGGCTGCTCTGGTTCGTCGCCTTCTACGCCGCCAGCCTCGTGACCTTCACGGCGCTGGTCTATCTCCTGCGCGCCGTCGTGAAGGGGTGATCGGCCCGCCGAGTGCGCGGGCCGTTCGCGGGGAGACGCGCCGCCTTCACCCCCACAGGTCTGGTTCGGGCGGATGGATCAGGCTGCCCTCGAAGCGCAGGCCCGGCTCCCGGTCCCGGGCCAGGAGCAGCGGACCGTCGAGGTCGACGTAGTCCGCGTGGTGGGCGAGCAGCATGGCGGGCGCCATGGCCAGGGAGGTGCCGACCATGCAGCCGATCATCAGGGAGAAGCCCCGCGCCCGCGCCTCGTGGGCCAGCATCACCGCCTCGGTGAGGCCGCCGGCCTTGTCGAGCTTGATGTTGATGGCATCGTAGCGCCGGCTGAGGGCGTCGAGGCCGGCCCGGTCGTGCAGGCTCTCGTCGGCGCAGATCGGGATCGGCCGAGCGATCTCGGCGAGGAGCGCGTCCTCGCCGGCGGGCAGCGGCTGCTCGATCAGGCCGACGCCCGCCGCGACGCAGGCCGCGAGGTTGGCCTCGATCGTCTCGGGGCGCCAAGCCTCGTTGGCATCGACGATGAGGCGCGCATCCGGTGCGCCGCGCCGCACGGCGGCGATGCGCTCCGGGTCGCCGACGCCGCCGAGCTTCACCTTGAGCAGGGGCCGGTGCGCGGCCTGGCGCGCCGCCGCCTCCATGCTCTCCGGATCCCCGAGGCTCAGGGTGTAGGCGGTGGTGGCGACCTGCGGTGCCGACAGGCCGGCGATCGCGAAGGCGGGGCGCCCGAGCTGCTTGGCCTCCAGGTCGAACAGGGCGCAATCGAGGGCGTTGCGGGCGGCCCCCGGCTTCATGCCGACCTGCAGGTCCGCCCGGGTCGCCCCCATGGCGATCGCCTCGGCGTGGTCCCGGATCAGCGCGACGACGCTCTCCACGGTCTCGCCGTAGCGGGCATAGGGCACGCACTCGCCGCGGCCGGCCCGGCCCTCCCCGTCGGAGACGGTGGCGACCACCACCACCGCCTCGGTGCGGCTGCCCCGCGCGATGGTGAAGGCCCCGGCGATCGGGAACGACTCGACCGCGACGTCGAGGCGCCGGGTCACGCGCTCGCCCCCGTGGCGGCGGGGGGAAACTCGGACACGATCCGGTCGACGATGGCCTCGACGCCGAAGCGGACCGGGTCGGTGGCCGGCAGGTCGTGGTCCCGGGCGAGGTCGGCGAGCAGCGTGCGGGCCGCCCCCTCCGCCAGGTCCTGCGTGTTGACGGCGATGCCCACCGGACGGATGTCCGGGTTCGTCAGGCGGCCGAGCTGGACGGTGAGATCGATGACCTGCCGGATCGTCGGAAGCGCGTGCTCGACGCCGCGCATCGTCGTGCGGGTCGGCTCGTGGCAGACCACGAAGGCATCGGCCTGCGCCCCGTGCAGCAGCCCGAGGCTCACGCCGGCGAAGGAGGGGTGGAACAGCGAGCCCTGCCCTTCGAGCAGGTCCCAGTGGTCCGGCGCGGCGGCGGGGGCGGTCCACTCGACGGCGCCGGAGATGAAGTCGGCCACCACCGCGTCGATGGCGACGCCGCGCCCGGAGATGAAGACGCCGGTCTGGCCGGTGGCGCGGAAATCCGCGTCGAGGCCGCGCTCGCGCATGCCGCGCTCCAGGGCGAGCACGGTGTACTTCTTGCCCACCGAGCAGTCGGTGCCGACGCTGAGCAGGCGTCGGCCGGGCCGCTTGGTGCCCTTGCCGGTGGCGAAGGTCTCGGAGGTGTGGCGCACGTCGTGCAGCTGCCGCCCGTGGCGCTCGGCGGCCTCGGCGATGGCCGGCACCGCCCCGAGACGGGCATGCAGCCCGCTGGCGATGTCGAGCCCGGCCTCCAGGGCCGCCACCACCTCGGCGACCCAGTGCTCGGGGAGGACGCCGCCCGCATTGGCCACGCCGATCACCATCGTGCGGCAGCCCTTCGTCACGGCCTCGACCAGGGTGAGGTCCGGGATCCCGAGGTCGGCGGCGCAGCCGGGCAGGCGCAGCTGGCCGACGCACCATTCGGGACGCCAGTCCTTGATGCCGTAGGCGGTCTTGGCGGCGAGACGATCGGGCACGTCGCCGAGGAACATCAGGTAGGGCGTTTCGATCTGCATCGCGTCACTCATCGGCCGAGGATGGACACCTCGCCTTCTCCTATGCGCGAGGATCACGGCGCTGCCAAATCGTGCCCGCGATGGCCATTCGCCGGCAGAACGGGCTTGCGGGCGGACGCGATGTCGGGTGTGGTCCGGGGCGATAAGAGACGGATAAGATTCCGCCAAGAGGAAACGTTGCGCGCATGAAGATGTACGGCAATTGGCGCTCGGCCGCGGCGTTCCGGGTCCGGGTCGCCCTCAACCTCAAGGGCATCGCCTACGAGGAGGTCTTCCTGGACCTCGATGCCGGCGAGCAGTTCAAGCCGGACTTCCTGGCGATCAATCCGCAGGGGGCGGTGCCGGCGCTCTTCGACGGCGACGGGCCGCCGCTGATCCAGTCGCTCGCCATCCTCGACTACCTCGAGGACATCCATCCGGCCACCCCGCTGCTGCCCGGCGAGCCCCGCGCGCGGGCCCGCGCCCGTTCCCTGGCCCAGGTGGTCGCCTGCGACACCCATCCGCTCTACGTGCCGCGGGTGCGCAACTTCCTGATGGAGCGCTACGACCTGCCGCGCGAGCGCATGCTCGACTTCGTGCGCCACTGGATGGCGACCGGCCTGAAGACCCTGGAGACACGCCTCACCCAGGAGCCCGGGACCGGGCGCTACGCGCAGGGCGACGCGGTGAGCCACGCCGATCTCTGCCTCGTCAGCCTCTGGGTCGGCACCGGCATCTTCGGCGTCGACACGGGCCCCTTCCCGACGGTCCGCCGGATCGCCGAGGATTGCCTCGCCCAGGACGCCTTCGCCCGGGCCCATCCCCTGCGCCAGCCGGGCGCGCCGGCGTGACGGGAATGGCGGTCCACCGGCAATCCTTCTAAGCTGAACCCCTGGATGACGATGCGTCGCTCGCCGTGGGGGCACGCATCCGTACAATCGCGGCACACGAGGACCTGAGCGACATGGTACCGGGCGAAACCGAGGACAATCTGCATCGCATCGTGGTCGTCGGCGGCGGCGCGGCGGGCCTGCAGCTCGCCACGAAGCTGGGCGACAAGCTCGGTCGCACGCACAAGGCGCACGTCACCCTGGTCGACCGGGCGCGGACCCACATCTGGAAGCCGCTGCTGCACGAGGTCGCCGCCGGCAGCCTCGATGTCGGCCACCACGCGGTCGATTACCTCCACCATGCCCACCGGCATCATTTCCGCTACCGGATCGGCGAGATGACCGGCCTCGACCGGTCCAAGCGGGTGATTCACCTCGCGGCCAGCCACGACACCGAGGGCCGCGAGGTCACGCCGATCCGCGAGATCCCCTACGACACGCTGGTGATGGCGGTGGGCTCGACCACCAACGATTTCGGCACGCCCGGCGTGCAGGAGAACGCCATCGCCCTCGACACCCAGAGCCAGGCGGTGCGCTTCCACCAGCGCCTGGTGAACGGGATGCTGCGGGCCCACACCCAGCCGGGGCCGGTGCGGCCGGGCCAGCTCCACGTCACCGTGATCGGGGCCGGCGCCACCGGCACCGAGCTCGCCGCCGAACTCCACCGCACCACCCGCCACGTGGCGGCCACCGGCCTCGACCGCATCGACCCGGCCAAGGACCTGAAGATCACCCTGGTGGAGGCCGCGAGCCGCATCCTGCCGGCAGTGCCGGAGCGGATGTCCCGCGACGTCATGGAGCTCCTCGCCAAGATCGGCGTCGAGGTCCGCACCGGCGCCCGCGTCACCGAGGTCCGGCCCGACGGGGTCCAGCTCGCCGATGGCGGCTTCATCCCCTCCGAACTGGTGGTCTGGGCCGCCGGCGTGAAGGCGCCGCCGTTCCTGCACGAGATCGGCGGCCTCGAGACCACGCGCAACAACCAGCTCGTGGTGACCCCGACCCTGCAGACCACCCGCGACCCGGACATCTTCGCGATGGGCGACTGCGCCTATCTCGTGGAGAAGGGCTCGGATACCCCGATCCCGCCCCGGGCGCAGGCGGCCCACCAGCAGGCCTCGCACCTCATCAAGATCATCCCCGACAAGATGGCCGGCAAGCCGCTGAAAGCCTTCAAGTACCGCGACTTCGGCTCGCTGGTCTCGCTGGGCGAATACTCGACGGTCGGCAGCCTGATGGGGTTCATCAAGGGCAAGAACATGTTCATCGCCGGGCTGTTCGCGCGGATGATGTACCGCTCGCTGTACAAGATGCACGAGCAGGCCCTGCACGGCACCGTGAAGACGACCCTGGACGCGGTCGCCCGGGCGCTGACCCGGCGCACCGAGTCGCGCGTGAAGCTGCACTGAGCACAATCGGAACCCGATCGGCATGTTTCTCGACATCGTGAAAGCGGTCCAGCAGCGCAATCCGGCGCTCGGCTCCTACGTCCTCGTGCTGCGCGGCGACGCGCGGGCGCGCGACCCGGCCGATCCGAGCCGGCTCTCCCCGGAGGCCGAAGCCTGGCTCGCCGAGCACGCGCCGGGCGCCCGGTTCTCCGAGGAGAAGGTGCTGCTGGCGCCCTATCCCGGCGCGATGCCGGCCGACCGGGCGGTCACCGTCCTGGCCTTCGCGGATGCCCGCCACCTCGCGGCCTTCGCCACGGCCTGGACGGCCGATCCGGAACCGGAGGAGCCAGAGGCATCGGAGCCCGCGGGGGGCTGAGCCCCCCGCCCGCGCCCAGCCGCGTCAGCCCCGTGCCCCGCCCGCGCGCCAGCGCAGGCGGGCGGCTTCCAGGCCCCAGATCATGCCCAGCATCATGTAGACGTGGCGCCACTTCTCGATGTCGATCTGGAGAGCCTGCAGGAAGAACATCAGCAGGGCCGGCCAGACGATCTGGGCGTGGCGGCGATAGGGCGTGTCGTGGCGCATCAGCCGGAAGCCGACCACGCTCGTCGTCAGCACGAGGCCGACGAAGGCGACGCCGGCGAGCCAGCCGCCATTGGCGAAGCTGCCGATATAGGTGTTGTGCGGCTCCAGGGCGAAGATCAGGCGCCAGCGCAGGGGACCCATGCCGAGCGGCTCGTCCACCAGCATGTTGAGGCCGCGCAGCTGGTTGCCGAAGCGCCCGGTCTCGCCGGTGTCGTAGTCCTGCGTGACCGCGGCGCGCTGGGAGAACATCTCTGCGGTGTCGCCGATCGAGAGCAGGCCGACGATGGCGACCGTGGTGGCGACGAGGGCCAGCACCGTCAGGGTGACGATGCGGCGGCGCAGGCGCGCCGAGGGGGTGGTGGTGTAGACGCTGCCGACCATCACGGCGACGGCGATGAGCGAGCCCGCCCAGGAACCGCGCGAGAACGACAGGAAGATGCCCGCCACGATCACCATGAGGATCGCCGACGAGAGGACCGGGCGCCGGCTGGTACCGAGGAGGAGGCCGTGCATCAGGTAGAGGGCGCCCAGGGTGAGGAACGAACCGAAGACGTTCGGATCCTGGAAGGTGCCCGAGGCGCGGCCGTACTTGTAGAACAGGTCCTCGGTCGGGATGTATCCGAAGTAGCCGACGATGCCGAAGGCGCTGGACAACAGGCAGCTCGCCACGAAGGTCTTGAGCGCCAGCTCCATCCGCGCCTGCGTGTCGTCGGAGAACAGCATCGCGAAGAACACGCCCGTGATGGCGAGGTAGGCGAGCTGGATCGTCCAGGTGACCGACAGGGGCTGGTCGACATAGGGCATCAGCGCCACCGTGATCGCGCCGACATAGAGGATCAGCAGCCCGATCAGGGGCACCATGCCCCGGTGCAGGCGCAGGCCGAGGCAGAGCCAGAGCACGATGGTGGGGATCGCCACCACGTCGTAGGGCGAGGTGTCCGAGAAGGCGAAGCAGGCGAAGAAGATGAAGGCGACGAGGAGCAGCGTCGCCAGGCGTCGGAGCACCTTCAGGACGGGGATGTGGGCCCAGGCTCCCGCCTGCCAGCGCGACGCGCCGGGTGCCATCGTGGACGCCATGCACTCAACCCATCCCCGCGCCGCCGACAGGGCGGGACCGCGCTACACCCGCAGGATGGGACGCCAGAATGATTGAGAATTTGGATCGCGATTCCGCGCCCGGCCGGCCTCAGGGCAGCGCGCGCACCAGATTCCGAAACTGATCCCCACGATCCTCGAAACTCCGGAACTGGTCGTAGGAGGCGCAGGCCGGCGAGAGCAGCACCACGGGCTCGGCCGCCTCCGACGCGGCGGCGGCCTCGGCCGCCCGGGCGGTGGCGACCGCGAGGGTGCCGCAGGCCGTGTAGGGCACCCGGCCCTCCAGGGTGGCGGCGAAGGCGTCGCTCGCCGCACCGATCAGGTAGGCGTGGGCGACGCGATCGAAGAGGGGCGCCAGGGGGGCGATGCCGCCCTCCTTGGCCTTGCCGCCGAGGATCCAGTGAACGTCGCGGAAGGCGGTGAGCGCCTTCTCGGTGGAATCGGCGTTGGTGGCCTTCGAGTCGTTGACGAAGAGCACGCGTCCGCGCCGGCCGACGGCTTCCATCCGGTGCGGCAGGCCGGGGAAGCTGCGCAGGCCGGCGACGAGTTCGGCGTCATCGATCCCGAGGGCGCGGACGCAGGCCGCGGCCACCGCCGCGTTCTGCCAGTTGTGCGCCCCGCGCAGCGACCCGATCCCGCCGAGATCGGCGAGGGGCGTGCCATCGGCGTCGAACACCGTCCCGTCGCGGGCGGACAGGCCGTCGAAGCCCGCCTCGGGCGTTCCCACGTGGATGCGCACGAGGGGACCGACGCGGTCGTCGGCGATGGCGCGGCTGAGGTCGTCGTCGACGCCGACGATCGCGCATTCCGCGCCCGCCACCAGCCGCGCCTTGATGGCGGCGTAGGCGTCCAGCGTGCCGTGGCGGTCGAGGTGGTCCGGCGTGATGTTGAGGAGGATGCCGAGGCTCGGGTCGAGGCTCGGCGTCAGGTCGATCTGGAACGACGACAGTTCGATCACGTGGATGCGGTCCGGCGCCGGCGGCGCCAGCGACAGGATCGCGGTGCCGATGTTGCCGCCCATCTGCACGTCGCGCCCGGCGGAGGCGAGGATGTGGGCGATCAGCGCCGTGGTGGTGGACTTGCCGTTGGTGCCCGTGATGGCGACGAAGGGCGCGCCCGGTGCGCGCGCCCGGCGCTCCCGGCAGAACAGCTCGATGTCGCCGATTACCGGGATGCCGGCCGCGCCGGCCTTCTCCACCGTCCAGTGCGGCGCCGGGTGTGTCAGGGGCACGCCGGGGGCGAGGATGAGGGCCGAGAAGCCGCTCCAGTCCGCCTCGTTCAGGTCGAAGACGGTGATGCCCTGGTCGCGGGCGCGGCCCGTGCTCTCCGGGGAATCGTCCCAGGCCAGCACGTCGGCGCCCCCGGCGATCAGCGCCCGGACGGTGGCGAGGCCGGAGCCGCCGAGGCCGAACAGGGCGACCTTCTGGCCGGCGAAGGTGGTGACGGGCGTCATGCGGATCAGCGCAGCTTCAGGGTGGCGAGGCCGGCCAAGGCCAGGATCACGGCGATGATCCAGAAGCGGATCACGACCTGCGGCTCCTTCCAGCCCTTCTGCTCGAAATGGTGGTGGATCGGCGCCATGCGGAAGACCCGCTTGCCCGTCAGCTTGAATGACGCGACTTGGATGATGACCGACATCATCTCCAGCACGAACAGGCCGCCCACGATGGCCAGGACGATCTCGTGCTTGGTCGCCACCGCGATGGTGCCGAGGAGACCGCCCAGCGCCAGGGACCCGGTATCGCCCATGAAGACCTGGGCGGGGGGCGCGTTGAACCAGAGGAAGCCCAGCCCCGCCCCGATCACCGCGCCGCAGACCACCGCGAGCTCGCCGGTGTCGCGGACGTAGTTCACCTGGAGGTAGCCCGCCGTGAAGACGTTGCCGACGAGGTAGGCGATGACGCCGAAGGTGCCGCAGGCGATCATCACCGGCACGATGGCGAGGCCGTCGAGGCCGTCGGTCATGTTCACCGAATTGCCGGCCCCGACGATCACGAAGGCGGCGAACAGCACGTAGAACCAGCCGAGGTTCAGGAGCGCGTCCTTGAAGATCGGGAAGGCGAGCTGGTTCTGCAGGGTCGGAGGCGAGTAGACCGCGATCAGCACGCAGGCCGCGATGGCGATGCAGGCTTCCAGCAGCAGGCGGAACTTGCCCGAGAAGCCCTTGTGCGACTGCTTCGTCACCTTGAGGTAGTCGTCGTAGAAGCCGATCGCGCCGAAGCCCAGCGTCACCGCCAGGGTGACCCAGACGTAGTGGTTGCGCGGGTTGGCCCAGAGCAGGATCGCCACCACGCAGCCGGCCAGGATCATCAGGCCGCCCATGGTCGGAGTGCCCCGCTTCGTCAGCAGGTGCGACTGGGGGCCGTCCTCACGGATCGGCTGGCCCTTGCCCTGGCGCAGGCGCAGCGAGGAGATGATCAGCGGCCCGAACCAGAACACGAACAGGCCCGCCGTGAACAGCGCGCCGCCGGTGCGGAAGGTGATGTAGCGGAAGACATTGAGGGCGGAGACGGTGCCGCTCAAGTCCGACAGGAGATACAGCATCCAGCACCCGGCCGTGGTTCGATTCGGAATCGGCCGGAGACCGGGGGCGCGCCGCGCCCCCTCCCCGGCCGTGATGACGGTCGCCTCAGCGCGCGACGGCGTGCGGCGGTTCGGCTTGGGCGTTCGCGTAACGGGCTTTGAGCGCTTCCACAATCCGGCCCATGCGGATGCTGTTCGAGCCCTTCACCATCACGGCGTCTCCGGGACGGAGCGCGGAGAGCACGGGCTCGAGGAGGTCGGCCGAGGTCGCCGCGCAGGCGCCGCGCCGGCTCACCGGCAGGGCCTCGAACAGGTTTCGCATCAGCGGGCCGGCCGTGAAGACGAGGTCGACCTTCGCCGTCTCCACCGGTCCGGCGAGGTCGCGGTGATGGGCCTCGCCCTCGGGCCCGAGTTCGAGCATGTCGCCCAGCACCGCGATGCGGCGCCCGCGCGGGCCGGTCTCGATGCCGGCGAGCGTCGCCAGGGCGGCGCGGATGGAGGCCGGGTTGGCGTTGTAGCTCTCGTCGACCAGGAAGGCCTCGCCCGCCCCGATCGCCAGGGCGGTGCGCTCGCCGCGGCCGACGGGCGGGCGCAGGGCCGCCAGCGACAGGGCCGCGCGGGCGAGGTCCGCCCCGAGCGCATGCACCACCGCCATCACGCCGAGGGAATTCATGGCCGTGTGCCGGCCCGGCGTGCCGAGCTGGTAGGTCACCGGGATGCCCATCACCACCGCATCCACCACCGAGAGGTCGGGGCGCAGGACGATGCGCTGCGCGCGGACATCCGCCTCCGGGTGCTCGCCGAAGCTGACGACCCGGCCCGCCCGCGAGGCCTGGGCATGGGCGAGGAGGCGGGCATAGTGGGGGTTGTCGCGGTTGAGGATCGCGGTGCCGCCGGCCTTCAGGCCCGAGAAGATCTCGCCCTTGGCGTCGGCGATGGCCGACACGGAGGCGAAGTGCTCGATATGGACGGGCTCGACCGTCGTGATCAGGGCGATGTCGGGCTGCACCATCGCGGTGAGCGGCACGATCTCGCCCCCGTGGTTCATTCCGATCTCGAACACGCCGAACTGCGTCTGGGCCGGCATCCGCGCCAGGGTCAAGGGGACGCCCCAGTGGTTGTTGTAGGAGGCGATGGAGGCGTGGGTCGCCCCCTGCGCGGACAGGACGTGGCGCAGGGCCTCCTTGGTCCCGGTCTTGCCGACCGACCCCGTCACCGCGACGATGCCCGCGTCGGTTCGGGCGCGGGCCGCGGCGCCGAGCGCCCGCATGGCGTCGAGGACCGGGTCGTCGCCCGCCCCCGCCACCGCCAGCACCGGCCCGGCTTCGGCGAAGGCCTGCGCCCGGTCGGCGGCGACCACGGCCGCGCCGGCACCCCGCGCCAGGGCGGCCGCGACGAAGTCGTGCCCGTCCCGGGCCTCGCCCCGGATGGCGAAGAACAGGTCGCCCGGCTCCAGCGTGCGGGTGTCGATCGAGGCGCCGGTGATCGGCCTGCGCGCGCCCAGGAGGGTGCCGCCGGTGGCGGCCTCCAGGGCTTCGCCGCTCCAGAGCGGGGCCGTGCCGGGCGGGGTCGTTTGGGTCATGCTGAGCGTTCCGCGATCGCAGCCCGGAGGACGTCGTGGTCCGAGAAGGGCAGAACCTGTGACCCCACGATCTGGCCGGTTTCATGGCCCTTGCCGGCCACCACGAGGACGTCGCCGGGCTCCAGGGCCCGCACGGCGGTACGGATCGCCTCGGCCCGGTCACCGATCTCGATGGCGCCCGGGGCGGCGGCCAGGATCGCGGCGCGGATCGCCGCCGGGTCCTCGCTGCGCGGATTGTCGTCGGTAACGATGACGACGTCCGCCTTGTCCGCCGCGATGGCGCCCATGATCGGGCGCTTGCCGGTGTCGCGGTCGCCGCCGCAGCCGAAGACGAGGCGCAGGCGCCCCGTCGCGAAGGGGCGCAGGGCGGTCAGCACGCCCTCAAGGGCCTCCGGCTTGTGGGCGTAGTCCACGAGGCACAGGCCGCCATTCGCTTCGCCGATCCGCTCCATCCGGCCCGGCACGCCGGTGAGGTGGTCGAGGGCGGCGATCACGCCCGCCGGGTCGGCCCGGCCGGCGGGGGTCGCCAGGACAAGGCCGGCGGCGAGCAGCGCGTTCTCCACCTGGAAGCCGCCGACCAGCGGCAGGCGCACGGCGTAGTCCTGCAGCCGGCCCGAGGGACCGGGCGCCTGCAGGGCGAGGTGCTGGTGGAAGCCCTCGGTGCGCGCGGAGACCAGCCGCACCGTGTCGCCCTTCGACCCCGTGGTGTGGACGTCGAGGCCGCGGGCGGCGGCGGCCGCCACCACGACGTCGGCATAGGCGCCGTCGTGGTTGATCACCGCCGGGATGCCGGGCTGCGCCAGGGTCGTGAACAGCCGCAGCTTGGCCGCCAGGTAATCGTCCATGGTGGCGTGGTAGTCGAGGTGGTCGCGCCCGAGATTGGTGTAGCCCACCGCGGCGAGCTCGACCCCGTCGAGGCGGCGCTGCTCGATCCCGTGGGAGGAGGCCTCCATGGCCAGGTAGGCGATGCCGTCTTCGGCCAGCCGCGCCAGGGTGGCGTGCAGGGTCACGGGGTCGGGGGTGGTCAGGGAGCCGTAGGTGGCGCCCCGGTTGGTGACGATGCCCACCGTGCCGAGGCTCGCGGCCTCGGCGCCGAGGCGGGCGAGGATCTGGCGCACGAAATCCGTGACCGAGCTCTTCCCGCTCGTCCCCGTCACCGCCACCACCTGGGCCGGCTGCCGGCCCGAGAAGGCCCGGGCCGCGCGGGCGAGGCTGCGGCGCACGTCCGCCACGGCGACGTAGGGCACGCGCCCGTCGAGCCCCTTCGGCCGCGCGCCCTCGCTCACCACCGCCACGGCGCCGGCGGTCGCGGCGTCCGCGGCGAAGCGGCGGCCATCCGCGACGGTGCCGGGCACGGCGACGAAGACGAAGCCCGGCGCGACCTTGCGGGAGTCCGCCGTGAGCCCCGCGACCGGCAAGCCGGCGAGGCCGGCCTCCGCCTCGGGAAAGAGCCCGCCGAGGGTCGGCCCGCTCATCGCCCGTCCACCTGCGTGGCATGGTAGGCGCCGAGCTTCACCATGAGGGGGAAGGGCTTCGCCGGCGAATCGAATTGCGGCGGCAGGCCCAGGATGGGCGCGACCCGCTCGATCGTCCGGCCGGTGACGACGCCGGAATTCCAGGCCGCCGTGGCGTAGCCGCCGGATTCCGGCAGGCCCTGCGGCTCGTCCATGATGGTGACGAAGAGGTATTTCGGGTTGTTCATGGGGGCGGCGGCCATGAAGGTCGTGAACAGGCGGTTCTTCACGTAGCGGCCGTGGATCACCTTCTCGGCGGTTCCGGTCTTGCCGCCCACGAAGTAGTACGGGATCGCGGCCTTCTTGGCCGAGCCCTCGACGGCGTTGAGGCGCATGATGAAGCGCATGGCCTCGCTGGTCTCGGGCTTGAGCACCCGGGTGGCCTTGGCCATCGCCGCCTCGGGCGTGGTCTTGAGGAAGGTCGGGGTCATCAGGAAGCCGCCATTGGCGATGGCCGCCACCGCCGCGGTCGCCTGGATCGGCGCCACCGCGAGGCCGTGGCCGAACGCGATGGTGATGGTGTTGATCTCGGTCCAGCGCGGCGGCACCAGGGGTTCGGCGCTCTCGGGCAGCTCCGTCCGCATGCGGTCGGTCAGGCCCATCTTCTTCAGGAAGGCCTTGTGGCCGGGCACGCCGATGCCGAGGGCCATCTTGGCCGAGCCGATGTTGGACGAGTGCGTGAACACCTCCGGCATGGTGATGACCCGGTTGGTGCCGTGATATTCGTGGATCTTCTGGCGGCCCCAGTTCAGCACGCCGCCGCGGGTGTCGAAGGTCGAGTTGACGTTGTACTTGCCGGAATCGAGCGCCATCGCCAGGGTCATCGCCTTGAAGGTCGAGCCCATCTCGTAGACGCCGACGTTCATGCGGTTGATGCGGTCGGGGTTGAGCGCATCGGCCGGGTCGTTCGGGTCGAAGTCCGGCAGGGAGGCGAGCGCGATGACCTCGCCGGTCTGGACGTCGAGGATCATGCCGGCGGCGGCCTTGGCCTTGAAGTGCTCCAGGCCCCAGGCGAGCTCGTCCCGCACGGCGAACTGCGCGCGCAGGTCGATGGAGAGCTGGATCGGCGCGAGGTCGGTCTGCTTGGCCACGAGGCCGAAATCGTTGAGGGCCTTGTTGCCCTGGTTGTCGATGTACTTCTCGATGCCCGCGATGCCGATGTTGTCGAGGTTGGTCACGCCGAGGATGTGGGCCGCGGCCACGCCGTTCGGGTAGACGCGCTTGTGGTCGGGCAGGAAGCCGATGCCCGGGATGCCGAGGCGGTGGACCTCGGCCTGCTGCTTCGGCGTGATCTCGCGCTTGACCCAGACGAAGCCCTTCTTGGTGGAGAGCTTGGCGCGCAGTTCGGTGGCGTTGATCTGCGGCAGCACGGCGGTGAGGAGTTCGACCGCCTCGTCCTTGTCGTAGATGTTGCGCGGCTCGGCGAAGATCGAGACCGTGCGGATGTCGGTGGCGAGGATCTCGCCGTTGCGGTCGACGATGTCGGGCCGGATCGCCGTGGTGGCGGCGGCCGCGATCCGGCGGTCGCCGTTGTCGGCCTCCGGGAAGGCCGCCCCGAGGATCAGGCGGCCGGCGATGGTGCCGAACACCAGCGTGAAGGCGAGGCCCACGAGGCCGACGCGGGTGTAGGAGCGCTCGATGGCGAGGTGGAACATCGCCCGCGCGTTGCGGATGACCCAGGCGCGCCGCGACACGGGCGGTGGCGCGAGGCCCTCGGCGGCCGGCTCCAGCCGCGTCCGCTCGACGGGCATCGCGTCCGGCGCCGCGACGGCAGTGGGCTCGGCCGGCGCGGGGGTCGACGCGGCGGCGGAATCGGCGTCTCGGGCGGGAATCGGGTCTCGGCCGGGCGGCGGGACTTCGGACACGGGCACTACCTCGAAGTCGTGGTCGGGGTTCTGGTCGTGGTGGTGCGCGGCGTGATGCTGCCGGTGGTGCGCGGCTCGTCGCCGCCGCGGCCCGCCACCGGCTTCTCCTTCGGCGTCGCGGTGGCGGCCAGCAGCCGGCCGATCTCGTCGCCGCGGTCGGGCCGCGCCGGCAGGTCGGCGAGGCGGCCGAGATGGGCGGTGCCGATGGGCTCGAGGGCGAGGTAGCGGTCCACCGCCGCCTGGAGCCGGTCGGGCCGGGTCAGGAGCTGCCACTCGGCGCGCAGCACCGCGATGGCCTGGCGCTCCTTCTTGAGCTGGGTCTGGGCCTTCGAGACCTGCCCGGCCTGGTAGAGCGTGTCGTACTTGATCGAGTAGGCGTAGATCGCCGAGCCGATCAGGCCGAGCACCGCGATCAGGTTGAGCAAACGGATCACCGGCGTGCTCCTCCGCTCCGACCGGTCCGCGCGGGCAGCGCGGCCAGGGTCTCGATGGCGGCCAGGGGGGCGGGCACGGGGGCGTCCGTGCGTTCCACCGCGCGCAGCTTGGCCGAGCGGGCACGGGGATTGGCGGCGGTCTCGGCCTCGGTCGGCAGCACCGGACCCTTGGTCACGGCCGCGAAGCTGCGGGGGGCCGGCGCTTCCAGGCTCGGCAGGTGGCGGGAGGCCTGGGCCGCCCGGCCGCTGCGGGCCGAGAAGAACTGCTTCACGATCCGGTCCTCCAGCGAATGGAAGGTCACCACCGCGAGGCGGCCGCCGGGCCGCAGGATGCGCTCGGCGGCGTGGAGCGCCTGCACGAGCTCGCCGAGTTCGTCGTTGACCGCGATGCGCAGGCCCTGGAAGGTCCGTGTCGCCGGGTGGATGCCGCTGGCGGGATCCACCCAGACCACGCTGGCGACGATGTCGGCCAAAGCCGCGGTGGTCTCGATGCGGCCCTTGCGGCGCGCCTCGATGATCGCCCGGGCGACGGCGCGGGAGCGGCGCTCCTCGCCGTAGTGGAAGATGATGTCGGCGAGGTCGGCTTCCTCGGACTCGTTGACGAGGTCGGCGGCACTCGGCCCGGCACGCTCCATGCGCATGTCGAGGGGGCCGTCGTTGCGGAAGGAGAAGCCGCGCTCGGGCTGGTCGATCTGCATCGACGAAACGCCGATATCGAGGACGACCGCGTCGGCGGCGGCATGGCCGGCGCCCTGAACGCAGGCGTCGAGCCCGCCGAAGCGGCCCGGCACCAGGGTCAGGCGCCCGCCGGCCTCGGCCACCAGGGGTGCCCCGCCCGCGATGGCGCCGGGGTCGCGATCGATCGCCAGAACGTGAACGGACGGATCGGCCGAGAGCATCGCGCGGGTGTAGCCGCCGGCCCCGAAGGTGCCGTCGACGGCCAGCGCCCGGCCCGGCAGATCGAGGGAATCGAGGACCTCCGCCAGGAGGACGGGGACGTGCGGCGCCCCGTTGGGCACCCGGTTCACCCGCGCCTCGCGGGGAGCGCGCGTCATCGGGGCGCCCCGGCGCGCGGCGGTCGCGCGCGCCCGGGGACGGACGCCGCATGGGCGGAGGGACGAAGCGAGGACTCGACCGGACTGATGCGGCGCATGCGTCCCTTCCACGGGGCTGGAGCGCGCAGGCGCGGCTCGGAGAGACGGGGCGTCTCCGGGTCGACGCGTGACGCGACCGCGCATGCGGACACCGGCCTGCCTGGGACAGGGTGCGTCCGTCGATCCGAAAATCGCCGTTGACGGGATGAATCGGGGTACCATGGGCCTCTGAGCGCCGTCAACGAACCTGGCCGAGGGGGAGCGGCTCGGGACGATCAGACCTCAGCAAGGTTAACCGAGCGTAAGTTTTCCCGCGCAAAGCGGTCTGCCGGTGCGCGCCGTCGCAACCACCGGGGATGGGGCACCGACGGCCGTTTCTCATCGCGCGCGGGCAGTCCGGCGCCTCAAACGGTCCGCCGGCCGGGCCGGGCAAGACGTCCCGGGCGGACGCCGCCCGCGATGAACCTTCAGGCGGATCAGTCGGCCTATAAGCCGGGTTCTGTAGGGCCCGGGACCCTCGCGGTCCCCGGACGTGGCGGCCATTCCTCTGGGACGATCGTTGCCGATCGCCTCGAGCAACCAACCCGGGCGACGGGCCTGGAGAGAGGGCCTGACGGACCGTAAGGCCCGCCGTGTCGCCCCTATTCGGTCTTGCTCCCGGTGGGGTTTGCCGTGCCGTCCGCGTTGCCGCGTCCGCGGTGCGCTCTTACCGCACCCTTTCACCCTTACCGCGGATCGGCTCGCGCCGGTCCGTGGCGGTCTGCTCTCTGTGGCACTGTCCCTGGGGTCGCCCCCGCCGGACGTTATCCGGCACCGTCTCTCCATGGAGCCCGGACTTTCCTCCCCGGACCTTGCGGGCCGGAGCGGCCGCCCGGCCGACTGATCCGGCGCGGGTGTGCGCCGGGCACGGCCCGGGGGTCAAGGCCCCGGACGTCGCCGGGCGGGGAACGGGCGCTGCCGCACGGAGCGGCATGCCCGGATTTTGGCCTCGCCGCTTGCGGAGCCCGCGCCTCGCGCCAGGTGTCCAGGGCTGGCGCGCCGGCGGGTCCGGCGCCGCCACGGACCATCCGGGGTCCCGGGTCCGACGGGATCCCGGACCGCAACGGATCAGGAGGACGCGATGGCGACGAACGACACGGCCTGGACGCTCGAATCCGTCCAGCAACTCACCGAGATGGCCCGCGAGGGCATCCCGGTCTCCGTCATGAGCCTGAAGCTGCGCCGGCCGATCGAGATCGTGGCGGCCAAGCTGAGCCAGCTCGGCATCACGCCCGTGCCCGAGACCGGCGCCTGAGAGCGGGGACCGACACTGGGGATCTGGACCGGGACGAACGGCCCCGCGCGGGGTCGTCCGTCCCGGGTGGACGCTACCAGGAGCCGGTGTTCTCCATGGAGGACCAGGGCTCCTGCGGCGGCTTGGCCGGGCCCTTCTGCAGCAGCTCGATCGAGATGCCGTCGGGGGACTTCACGAAGGCCATGTTGCCGTCGCGGGGCGGGCGGTTGATCGTGACCCCGGCCGCCTGCAGCTTGGCGCAGAACGCGTAGATGTCGTCGACCTCGTAGGCGAGGTGGCCGAAGTTGCGCCCGCCCGAATAGGTCTCCGGGTCCCAGTTGTGGGTCAGCTCGATCACGGGCGCCTGGGTCTCTTTGGCCGTGCCGGCATCGTCGGGGGCGGCGAGGAACACGAGGGTGAAGCGGCCCTTCTCGTTGTCGACGCGCCGCACCTCCTGCAGCCCGAAGGTGTTCACGTAGAAGTCGAGGGCGCGGTCGAGGTCCGCGACGCGGACCATGGTGTGCAGGAATCGCATGGGTTGGAGCTCTCCGAGGGACTGGCGCCTATGTGGTCCGGCGCACGCACGCGTCAACGCGGGATGCGCGTCAACGCGCCGGAGCCGGCGCGCGTTGCGCCGCCGCGGCGCACCCCGCACAGTGGGGGCTCAGCCCGAGGAGTCCGCATGCGCACCGAAGCCCCGATCCCGATCCGCCTGGAGGATTACCGCCCCAGCGACTACCGGATCGACACGGTGGACCTCGACGTCGCGCTCCATCCCACCGCCACCCGGGTCCGGGCCCGGCTGACCCTGGCCCCCAACCCGGCCGGGCGCCCGGGCGCGCCCCTCGTCCTCGACGGCGAGGACCTGGTGCTGGAGCGCCTCACCCTCGACGGCGCCGACCTCGCGCCCGAGGCCTACAGCGTCTCGCCGGCCGGCCTGACCGTGCACCGGCCGCCGGCGGGCCCCTTCACCCTCGGCATCGAGACCCGGATCGACCCGAGCGCCAACACCAAGCTGATGGGGCTCTACCGCTCGAACGGGGTCTACTGCACCCAGTGCGAGGCCGACGGCTTCCGGCGGATCACCTACTTCCTCGACCGGCCCGACGTGATGGCGGTCTACACCACGCGGATCGAGGCCGATCGCGACGCGGCGCCGGTGCTGCTGGGCAACGGCAACCGCGTGGAGTCCGGCGCGGCCGGCCCCGGGCGCCACTTCGCGACCTGGCACGATCCCCACCCGAAGCCCGCCTACCTCTTCGCCCTGGTGGGAGGCCGCCTCGACGCCGTGCGGCGCCCCTTCACCACCAGCGAGGGCCGTTCGGTGGAGCTCGCCGTCTATGTCGAGCCCGGAAAGGCGGAGCGGGCCGACTACGCCCTCGACGCGGTGGCCCGCTCCATGGCCTGGGACGAGACCGCCTTCGGCCGCGCCTACGACCTCGACGTCTTCAACGTCGTCGCGGTCTCGGACTTCAACATGGGCGCGATGGAGAACAAGGGCCTCAACATCTTCAATGACCGCTACGTCCTGGCATCCCCCGAGACGGCCACCGACGCGGACTACGCCGCCATCGAGGCGATCATCGCGCACGAGTACTTCCACAACTGGACCGGCAACCGCATCACCTGCCGCGACTGGTTCCAGCTCTGCCTCAAGGAGGGCCTGACGGTCTTCCGGGACCAGGAATTCTCCTCCGACATGCGCTCCCGCGCGGTGCATCGCATCGGCGAGGTCCGCACCTTGAGGGCACGCCAGTTCCCCGAGGATGCCGGGCCGCTGGCCCACCCGGTGCGGCCGCGGCACTACACCGAGATCAACAACTTCTACACGGCCACCGTCTACGAGAAGGGCGCCGAGATCGTGCGGATGTTGCGCACGCTCCTCGGCGCGGACGCCTTTCGTGCCGGGATGGACCGCTATTTCACCGACAACGACGGCACCGCCGCCACGGTTGAGGATTTCCTCGCCGCCTTCGCAGCCACCTCCGGCCGCGACCTCACCGCCTTCGCCCGCTGGTACGAGCGCCCCGGCACGCCGCGGGTCGCCGTGCAGGGCCACTACGACGCCGAGGCGCGGACCTACCGTCTCGCCCTCCGCCAGAGCCTGCCCGGCAGCGCCGAGGCCCCGCCCCTGGTGATCCCCATCCGCCTCGGCCTGATCGGACCGGACGGCCCCCTCGCCGGGGCGGCGAGCGACCGGGTCGCCGACGGCGTGTTCGTGCTCGACCAGGCCAGCGACAGCCTGACCTTCACCGACGTCCCCGTGCGCCCCGTGCCTTCGCTGTTTCGCGGCTTCTCCGCCCCGGTGCGGGTCGAGATCGAGATGCCGGATGCCGACGCGCTGACGCTGCTGCGCCACGACACCGACCCCTTCAACCGCTGGCAGGCGGCCCAGAGCGTGGCCATGCGCCTCCTCGTGCAGGGGACGCGGTCGGGCACCCTGCCGGAGGCCGGGGCGGACGGGTTCGGTGCGGCCCTCGCCGGGTTCCTGGCGGACGAGGCCCTCATCGACCCGGCCTTCGCCGCCCTGGTCCTCGCCCTGCCGAGCGAGGCCGACGTCGCCAACGAGATCGCCACGGAGATCGACCCGGACGCGATCCACTGGGCCCGGCACGCCCTGCGCCGGGCGCTGGGGACGCGCCTGAAGCCGCAGCTCCTCGCCCTGCGCGACGCGCTGGCGGACGCGCCCGGCACGCCGTTCAGCCCCGAGGCCGCGGCCGCCGGCCGGCGCGCCCTCCGCAACGCGGCCCTCGACCTCGTGGCGGCGGCCGATCCGGCCGCGGCGAGCCTGCTCGCCGCACACCAGATGGACGCGGCGACGACGATGACGGACCGGCTCGCCGCCCTCTCGGTCCTGTCCCAGGTTCCGGGTCCCGAGCGCGAAGCGGCGCTCGACCGATTCGCAGAGGCCTACCGCGCCGAACCCCTGGTCCTCGACAAGTGGCTGGCGATCCAGGCCGGCATCCCGGAGGCCGAAACCCCCGACCGCATTCGCCGCCTGCAGACTCACCCGGCCTTCTCGATGGGCAATCCGAACCGGGTCCGGTCCCTCATCGGCAGCTTCAGCATGGGCAACCCGACCCAGTTCAACCGGCCCGACGGCGCGGGCTATGCCCTTGTGGCGGAGACGGTTCTGGCCCTCGACAAGACCAACCCGCAGGTGGCCGCGCGCCTCCTGACGGCCTTCGGATCGTGGCGGATGATGGAACTGGAGCGGCGCGGCCGCGCCGAGACCACATTGCTGAAAATTCGCGCTGTTGCCGGTCTGTCACGGGACGTCGGGGACATCCTGGAGCGGACCCTCGCCGGCTAGCAAGTGCCTGAAGAGAATCGTTTTTTCGGCCCGCCCCGGCGTCGATTCCGCACCTCGGATTCGCAACGGGAGTCAAGCGTGGCCGGAAAAAACGCGTGGACAAAACCCCACCGGAAATGTTGAATCGTATACGATTCGGAAAGCGGGGCGGCCCGCCTTCCCGGTGCTACAATCCCAACGGCGGAGTTAGTCCATGCTGGAGGCGGATTCCGCTTCCCTCTCCGCGCGTGCGGATACGATTCTTGGCATCCACCGGCCGCAACACGCCGCCCATGTCCGTTTCGTGCGTGCCGAGACCTGGCTGCGCTTCGCCCTGCCGGCCCTCTTCGCCACGTTCCTGATCTGCCTCGGGGCGGTGGCGGCCATGCTGCTGCAGGCCCAGCGCGAGGAGGTGATCCGGGCGGCGACCACGGACGTGGAGGCGGTGACCCGCCTCGCCGCGGCGGCCTTCGCCGGAATCGACATCGACGGCGAGGCCAAGGGCGAGGCGGCCCACCGCAACCTCGGCGCCCTGTTGCCGCCGGGCCTGCTCCATGCCGGCCGTCAGATCCTGCTGATCTCCCCCAACGACGTCATCGTGGCGGCCAATCCGCCCCTGCCCGGCCCCCGCCGCACCCTGACCCAGCATCTCGGGGAGATGCAGGCGCTCTCCACCCTGGGCGAGAGCGCGGGCGTGATGACCGTGACCCTGGCGGACGGCTCCGTGGTGATCGCGGCCCTGCGCAACCTGCCCGGCGGGCGGGGCCAGGTGGCGGTGCTCCAGCCGCTCACCGCCATCACCGCCGCCTGGACCACCCGGATGCGCAACCAGGCGATCCTCCTCGGGGCCGCCGCCCTGGTCATCATCGGCACCGGCATCGCCTACGCCCTGCAGACCCGCCGGGCCTACGCCGTCGACCGGGTCTGCGAGGAGATCAAGCAGCGCCTCGACACCGCCCTCGGCCGCGGCCGCTGCGGCCTCTGGGACTGGGACATCCCGCGCGGACGGATCTACTGGTCCGATTCGATGTACGCGCTCCTCGGCTATCACCGCGAGCGCGAGTTCCTGTCCTTCGGCGACGTGAACGCCCTAGTGCACCCCGACGACGGCGACCTCTACAGCCTGGCGCGCCATCTCGCGGCCAGCCAGTCCACCGTCGACCACGAGTTCCGGGTGCGCGGCGCCACCGGCAACTGGGTCTGGATGCGGATGCGGGCCGAGATCGTGCCGGACACCATCGACGGCGGCCGCCACCTCGTGGGCATCGCCCTCGACGTCACCGAGCAGCGCAATCTCGCCGAACTGAACGCCACCGCCGACATGCGCCTGCGCGACGCGGTGGAGGCCATCTCCGAGGCCTTCGTCCTCTGGGACACCGGCAACCGCCTCGTCCTCTGCAATTCGAAGTTCCGCCACCTCCACGCCCTCAGCCCCGAGGACGCGATTCCGGGCCGGCGCTACGCCGAGATCATGGGCCGGGGCGTGCTGCCCCCCGTCCGGCGCGAGCTGCGGGACCTGGAGCCGAGCGGCGCCACCGCCCGCACCTTCGAGGCCGAGCTCACCGACGGGCGCTGGCTCCAGATCAGCGAACGCCGCACCAAGGACGGCGGCTACGTCTCGGTGGGCACCGACATCACCAGCCTCAAGCGCCACCAGGAGCAGCTGGTCCAGTCCGAGCGCGAGCTGATCGAGACCGTGCGCGACCTCAAGCGCTCCCGCCGGACCCTGGAGCTCCAGACCCAGCAGCTCGCCGACCTCGCCGAGCGCTACCTCGACCAGAAGGCGCAGGCCGAGGGCGCCAACCAGGCCAAGTCCGAATTCCTCGCCAACATGAGCCACGAGCTGCGCACGCCGCTCAACGCCATCATGGGCTTCGCCGAGCTGATGGAGAGCGAGGTCTACGGCACCCTCGGCTCGCCCCGCTACACCGATTACTGCCGGGACATCCGCACCAGCGGCGACTACCTGCTCTCGGTGATCGACGACATCCTCAACATGTCGCGCATCGAGGCCCAGACGGTGAAGCTCGCCCCGCGGGAGATCGCGGTGGCCGGGGCGATCGAGGGCACCCTGAAGCTCGTGGGCGAGGCGGCCCGGGCCAAATCCCTGACGATCAACGTGGACGTGGTCGAGGACCTGACCGTGCTGGCCGACGAGCGCGCCCTGCACCAGATCCTCACCAACCTCGTGCAGAACGCGGTGAAGTTCACGCCCCCCGGCGACGGCCGCATCATCATCAAGGCGCGGCCGGCCGGTTCCAACGTCCACATCTACGTGGAGGATACCGGCATCGGCATCCCGAAATCGGCCCTGCGCCGCCTCGGCGCGCCGTTCCAGCAGGTCGAGACCAACCTCACCCGCAGCCACAAGGGCTCGGGGCTCGGCCTCGCCATCGCGCGCTCGATGGCCGAACTGCACGGCGGCGCCCTGCGCATCCGCTCCCAGGAGGGCCTCGGCACCATCGTGATGGTGCGGCTGCCGATCCCGACCGCGGAGAACCGCCGCAACCTCGTCGACGCCGCCGCCCAGGAAACCGTCGCCTCCCTTCGCGACGCCGCCGGCGCCACCCCGCGCTCGCCCGAGGCGGTGCCGGAGACGGTCTGAGGTCTTTTCGGGGCGGAGGCCTCTGGCAGGCAGGGGGATTGAAGGGACCGATCCGCTCGTCGGCAACCCACGCGCAGCACCACGTCATCCCGGAGCCGCGCAGCGGAGTCCGGGATCCAGAGACACAGGTGGTGCAGGACTTTCCATCGTCTGCGGCTCTGGATTCCGGGCTCGCCTGTGGCGCCCCGGAATGACGGTGCGCTGCCGTCGGTGATCGCGCTGCCGGGACGGAGGGCATCGGCCCGCCCCCTCGTCCTCACCCCGCCATCAGGCGCTCGAACAGCGCGCGGATCTCCATGCGCGCTTCGTCGAGCCCGGCGACCAGCCGGTTCGAATCCGGTGAACCCATGGCCACGGCGAGGCGCGAGAGGGCCACGGGCGAGGCCTCGGCCGGGTCGCCCTCCACCATCAGGCGCTGCCAGTGCAGCACGTCGTCGAACTGGCGGTAGGCTTCGATCAGGCGCTCCGCCGCGGGGCGGGCGAGGTCGCCGTGTTCGGCGGCCTTCGCGAACACCGCGCAGGCCCCGAGACCGACGAGGTCCGGCCGCCGGTGGGCCAGCCCGAGCATCAGGGCCTGGGCCAGGAAGTCGAGGTCGAGGAGGCCGCCGGGGGCGAGCTTGAGGTCGAGGGGGCCGCGATGGCCCTTCTCCCGCTCCACGAGGGCGCGCATCTCCCGCACCGCGCGCCGCACGTCGGCGGGGTCCCGCGGTCGGGCGACGACGGCGCGGATCTCGCCGTCGAGCTCGGCGCCGAGGCCCGCATCGCCGGCGATCACCCGGGCGCGGGTCAGGGCCATGTGCTCCCAGAGCTCCGCCTCCTCGGCGTGGTAGCTGCGGAAGCTGCGCCACTGCACCGCCACCGGGCCCTGGCCGCCGCCGGGCCGCAGGCGCAGGTCGACCTCGTAGAGATGGCCGCGCCGGGTCGGCACCGTGAGGGCGGCGACGATGCGCTGGGCGAGACGATTATAGGCCACCGCCGCGTCGAGGGGCTTCGGGCCGGCGCTGGTGCGGTCGTCGGGGTCGAAGTCGTAGACCAGCACGAGGTCGAGGTCGGAATCCGCGGTGAGCTGGCGCGCGCCGAGGCGCCCGAGGCCGAGCACCGCGAGGCGTCCCTTCGGCACCGCCCCGTGCTCGGAGAAGAAGGTCGCGGAGACGCGCTCCACCGTCACGGCGATCACCGCGTCGGCGATGCCCGCGAAGGCGCGGCCGGCCTCCTCGGGCGA
Organism: Methylobacterium sp. Leaf94; assembly: GCF_001426045.1. NCBI lineage: Bacteria > Pseudomonadati > Pseudomonadota > Alphaproteobacteria > Hyphomicrobiales > Methylobacteriaceae > Methylobacterium > Methylobacterium sp. Leaf94. The sequence continues at coordinate 90,314 of NZ_LMRM01000023.1, read as the reverse complement.
GAGGATGCCGGAGAGGAGCCGGGCACCCGTGAGGAAGCGGAGCTGGCGGGCGGCGTCGCGGATCCGGTCGAGGAAGTCCTCGTGGTCGCTCGCCTGACCGAGGCGGGCGCGAACCTGCTGCGCCAGGGCCTCGGCATCCGCGCTGGCATCGGCGAAATCCCGGTCGATCACCGCGTCGAGGACGTGCGGGCTGAAGGCGACGGTCTCGGCGAGGCGCGGCGCCGTACCGAGGAGGTCGGCGAAGAGCAGGCGCAGGCGCTCGTTCGAGCGCAGGATGGTGAGGAGTTCAAGGGCCGCCGGCATCCGGGCGAAGGCCCGGTCGAGGGTGTCGAGGGCGGCGTCCGGATGGGCGGTGCCGCCGAGCGCCTGCATCAGCACCGGCACCAGCTCGGTCAGCACCTCGCGGGCGCGGGGCGTCCGCACCGCCGGCCGCCGGCCGAAATGCCAGCCGCGCACGGTCTCCACCGCCCGCTCGGGCTCGCGGAAGCCGAGCTTCTCCAGGGTCGCGAGGGTCGCCGGGTCGTCGCCGGTGCCGCTGAAGACGAGGTCGCCGACATCGGAGGACAAGTCGGGCTCGGCCTCGAACAGCAGGGCGTAGTGGCCCTGCACCCGGCGGGCCTGGTGGAACAGGGCGGCCTCGAAGGCGTCCCGCGTGGCGAAGCCCGCGAACCGCGCGAAGCGCTCGAGCTCGTCGGCCTCGCTCGGCAGGCGCTGGGTCTGCTCGTCCCGCAGCATCTGCAGGCGGTGCTCGATCGTGCGCAGGAAGCCGTAGGCCGCCGTAAGGTCGTCGCGGGCGGTGGCGTCGATCCAGCCGTCGCGGGTCAGGCCGTCGAGCATGGCGACGGTGCCGCGCCCGCGCAGCTCGGGCCGGCGCCCGCCGAAGACGAGCTGCTGGGTCTGGACGAAGAACTCGATCTCCCGGATGCCGCCGCGCCCCAGCTTGATGTCGTGGCCCGCCACCGCGATCGTGTCGTGGCCGCGCACGGCGTGGATCTGGCGCTTCATCGCGTGCACGTCGGCGATGGAGGCGAAGTCGAAGTACTTCCGCCAGACGAAGGGGCGCAGGTTCGCCAGGAAGGCCTCCCCGGCCGGGATGTCGCCCGCGATCGCCCGCGCCTTGATGTAGGCCGCCCGCTCCCAGTTCTGGCCGAGGTTCTCGTAATAGACGTAGGCGGCGTTGAGCGAGAGGGCCGCCGGGGTCGAGCCCGGGTCCGGGCGCAGGCGGTAATCGACCCGGTGGACGTAGCCGTCGGCGGTGCGCTCCTGCAGCAGCTTGGCCATGCCCTGCGCCAGCTTGCTGAAGAAGGGCGTCGGCGGCAGGTCGGCCTTCAGGGGGGCGGTCTCGGGGTCGAAGAAGACCACGAGGTCGATGTCGCTCGAATAGTTCAGCTCGCCCGCCCCGTGCTTGCCGAGCGCCAGGACGATGAGCCCGGAGCCGGCCTGGGGTGCGCTCGGATCGCGGGGCAGGAAGCGCCCGGCCGCCGCGGCCTGGAGCAGCATGGCGTCGACGGCCGCCCGCACCGAGGCGTCGGCGAAGTCCGAGAGGGCCTGGGTCACCGTGGCCAGGGGCCAGAGCCCGCCGAGATCGGCCAGAGCGACGAGGAGCGCGTGCTCCGCCCGGTTCTGCCGCAGCGCGCGGGCGACGGCGTCGAGGTCGGGCCCGCGGCCCGCATCCCGCTGCCGGGCGACGAGGGCCGCCAGGGCCGCCTCCGGCTCGGCCTCGACGAGGGCCGCGAGGCGCTCGGGCGCCCGGGCGACCAGCTGCCAGAGAAACGGGGAATGGTCGGCGAGGCCGAGGAGCAGGGCACGCAGGGGCGCGTCGAGGAAGCCCGCCGGCCAGGCGGGCGCCACCTCGGCGAGGCGCGCCGCCGCCCCGTCGGGATCGGACAGGACCGGGGCGGCGGACAAGCGCGCCCGAAGGCGGCGGCTCTGCGCGTCGGCGGCCTGGTTCATGCCCTACCCTCCCGTCGGATCTCCGGCCGGCAGGGTTATCACGACGGCGAGCCCGGGGGCATGGTCTTCCAGCGCCAGCGTGCCCTGGTGCAGGCGCACCACCGCGTTGACGAGGCTCAGGCCCAGGCCGAAGCCCGGCCGGGAGCGCGCCTCCTCCAGCCGGACGAAGCGGTCCAGCACCCGGCCGCGGGCCTCGCTGGGGATGCCCGGTCCGGAATCGGCGACGCCGAGGCGCAGGGTGTCGCCGATCCGCGCGGCGCTGAGGCGGATCTCGCCGCTGGCCCCGCCATACTTCACCGCGTTGTCGATGAGGTTGGCCAGCGCCTGCCCGATCAGCTCGCGGCTGCCGCGCAGGGTCAGGGGCGCGCCCTCCGTCTCGACGTGCAGCGCGAGGCCCTGCTCGGAGGCCAGGGGCTCGTAGAGCTCGGCCACGGCCTGGACCACGGCGGCGACGTCGAAGGTCTGGAAGTCCTCGCGGGCGTTCACGCCCTCCAGCCGGGCGATCATCAGGAGCGCGTTGAAGATCCGGATCAGCCCGTCGCTCTCCTCGATCACCCCCTCGATCGCGGCCCGGAGGGCGTCCGGCGTCTCGGCCGTGCGCAGGGCCTCCTCGGCCCGGTTGCGCAGGCGGGTCAGGGGCGTCTTGAGGTCGTGGGCGATGTTGTCGGAGACGTCGCGCAGGCCGCGCATCAGCTCGCCGATGCGCTCCAGCATGGCGTTGAGGTTGCGCGCCAGCCGGTCGAGCTCGTCGCCGGTCCCCGCCACCGCGAGGCGCCCGTCGAGGTCGCCCGCCATGATCCGGCGGGTGGTCTCGGTCATGGCGTCGACGCGCTTCAGGACCCGGCTGGCGATGAACCAGGCGCCGATCACGCCCAGCACGACCACCAGCCCCACGGACGAGCCGAAGGTCCGCCCGATCACCGCCCGCAGCCGGTCGCGCTCGGCCACGTCGCGGCCGACGAGGAGCCGGAAGCCGCCGGGCAGGACGAAGATCTGCATGATCGCCCGGTGCTCGACGTCGCGCGCGCCCCCGATGCGGGCGTAGTTGGCCTCGGTCTGGCCGGGATCGACGATGAGCCCGGTGGGCAGGGCGTCGATGTTGCCGACGAGGCGCTCGCCCGCCGCGTTGGTGACGAGGTAGAGGGAGGCCCCGGGCTCGCCGGCGCGCCGCTCCACGGCGGAGATCAGGCGCCGCAGGCCCCCGACCTTGTACTGCTCGGACAGGCCGTTGATCTCGGCCTCGATGGTGGAGACCATCTGGTCGTCGAGCGCCCGGCTGGCGTTCCAGGCGACGTAGCCGAGCGCCAGCAGGGCGAAAGTGGCGAACACCACCAGATAGGCGAAGGACAGCTTGAAGGCCGTCGTCCGGAACAGGTTGCCGAGGCGCCCGGCCGGGGCGTCGTCGAGATTCGTCACGACGCCGGGCCGGGGCCGCGCGCCTCGTCGACGCGCAGCACGTAGCCGGTGCCGCGCACGGTGTGGATGATCGGGTGCTCGAAATCCTTGTCGACCTTGGCGCGCAGGCGCGAGACGTGGACGTCGATGACGTTGGTCTGCGGGTCGAAATGGTAGTCCCAGACATGCTCCAGCAGCATCGTCCGGGTCACGACCTGGCCGGCATGGCGCATCAGGTACTCGAGCAGGCGGAATTCGCGCGGCTGCAGCGCGATCTCGTGGCCCGCCCGGGTGACGCGGTGGGACAGGCGGTCGAGCTCGAGGTCGCCGACCCGGTAGGCGGTGGCCTCCGCGGCCGTGCCCGGCCCGGCCCGGCGGCGGGCCAGCACCTCGGCCCGGGCGAGGAGCTCGGAGAAGGCGTAGGGCTTGGGCAGGTAGTCGTCGCCCCCCGCGCGCAGGCCCTTCACCCGGTCGTCCACCTGGCCGAGGGCCGAGAGGATCAGGACCGGCGTGGTCACGCCCTGCTCGCGGAGCGAGCGGATCAGCGACAGGCCGTCGAGCTTGGGCAGCATGCGGTCGACGATGAGCACGTCGTAGTCGCCCTCCTGGGCCAGGGCGTAGCCGTCGAGGCCGTCGGACGCCTGGTCCGGCACGTGGCCGGCCTCGCGAAACGCCTTGAGCAGGTACGCGACCGCCTCGCGGTCGTCCTCGATGATGAGCAGACGCATGGGACGGAGTGATAGGGGCTCGCCCGTCCGCGCGAAACCGCCTTGTCCGGCAACGCTCATGCCGCATCCCTCCTCGCCGGGTCGATGGCCCGGAGCATGGGAAGCGGCGGGTTGCGCGACGCTGGCGGAAACATGACGTTTTGGTCATGTGGCGGCCCCCGCCGCCACGGGGCGGCGCCCCTATTCGGGCCGCGGCCCCGGACCGCCGGCGCGCCCGGAGAGCCGGGTGCGGGCCCAGTCGCGCAGCAGGGCCTCCTCGTAGCCGAAGCTCCCGAAGGCCGCGGCGGCGCGGGCGCCGAACAGGAAGTTGATGTCGGTCAGGCGCTCCTCGCCCCCGGCGATCCGGCGGCCGCCCCGCCGCAGGTCGTAGCGCAGGCGGATCGCCGGCGGGGTCACGTCGCTGACGATCCGCAGGCCCGAGGGGATGTTCAGGTCCGGGCGCACGAAGCCGGCCCGGTCGATGTCGAGGACGTCCACCACCAGCGTCTCGTCCGGTCCCATCACCCGCAGGGCCGAGGCCTCGATGATGCGGCGGATCTCCGCGAGGGTGCCGCGCAGGCCGGGCCCCGAGCCGTAGCGGTCGTCGGCGTCGGTGTAGCGCTCCGGCGCCACGAAGCGGACGGTGACCTGTGCCGGCGCCGCCGCGCCGTCCCGCGAAAAACCGGCGCTGGCCAGCCCCGCGCCGATCAGCACGGCCAGCCATCCGCGCCCGCGCCGACTCATCTCAATAGCCCTTCTTCACCTGCGCCAGCGCGCGGGTCAGGCCCTCGGCGATCACCTCGCGCTCCGGCGGCGAGGCGTCGCGGGCGACCACCACGAATTCCCGGCGCGATTCGAGGGTCAGGGTCTGCATGCCGTACTCGTCGTCCTCGACCCGGGTGAGCTTGGTCCAGAGGGGGTTGAAGCGCCATTCCCGGCGCTCGCCCCGGTGGGTCACCCGGGCGAGCATCACCTCGATCGGGGTGATCGCCACCTCCTCGAAGGAGCGACCGCGCCGGAAGCTCGCCTTCAGCGCCACGTAGAGGGCGATCATGTCGAGGCCGAAGAAGCCGGCCACGGGCCAGAACCCGGCCCGGACGCAGGCGATCGAGGTCACGAGGGAGACGGCGCAGCACCCGATCATCACGTTGCGGAAGCCGTCGGGGCTCAGGGATTGGTGCGGCCGGATGGTGGCCTGGAAGACAGGCCGATCCATGCTGTCGGGATCGAGGCCGTCCGGATGCCGGCCGATCGGAGGGACGTGGTCATTGCCGCTCGCCATGCGGGGAATATAACGCAGGGATGCCCAGCCGACAGCCGACCCGACCCCGGAAATCGCCGATCTCCGCGCGCCTCGCCGCGCCGATCGTCGCAGAGGCGCCCGCCACGCCCGATCCCGTCGGCCCGGAGGCGGTGTCGGAGATCTTCGCGCGGCTCAGCGCGGCCAATCCGGAGCCGCGCGCCGAGCTGGAATTCCAGAACCCCTTCACCCTTCTGGTGGCGGTGGTGCTCTCGGCCCAGGCCACCGACCGCAGCGTCAACCTCGCCACAGCGCCGCTCTTCGCCATCGCCGACACGCCGGCCGCGATGCTGGCCCTCGGGGAAGAGCGGGTGCGCGACTTCATCCGCACCATCGGCCTGTTCAACACCAAGGCGAAGAACGTGATCGCCCTGTCGCGCATCCTGGTGGAGGAGCATGGCGGCGAAGTGCCCCGCACCCGCGAGGCCCTGGAGGTGCTGCCGGGCGTCGGCACCAAGACCGCGAGCGTGGTGCGCAACGTCGCCTTCGGCGAGGAGGCCATCGCGGTCGACACCCACATCTTCCGGGTCTCCAACCGGATCCCGCTGGTGGTCGCCCCCACCACCGACAAGGTCCAGGCCGGGCTCGAAGCCCTTGTGCCCGCCCCCTACCGGCTCAACGCCCATCACTGGCTGATCCTGTTCGGCCGCTACATCTGCAAGGCACGCAAGCCCGAATGCTATCGCTGTCCCATCGCCGACCTCTGCCGTTTTCCGGCCAAGACGCCGGCGCCCTGACCCGAAGGCGCGCCCCCTCCCGGCGGCGCTTCCTCCGGCCGGCCTCGGCCGCCGCGCCCTTGCCTCCGGCACGGACTCCCCGTTATCACCCGGCCTCTCCCTGAACGGCATGGGTCCCATCCGGCCAGCGCGTTGTGCTGCCAGCCGCCTTCGGGTAGTTTGCGCCACGGTCGCGGAGGCTTTCGACGTACGACGTGTCTCTCGGCCCGGCCCCACTCACAGGCCGCCACGCCGCGGATTCCGCATCGTTCGCTCGCAAGGAGTCACGGCCCATGGACTTCCTCAAACCACGGTACACGCCTATGAACCGCCGCCGTCGCATCTACGAGGGCAAGGCGAAGGTCCTCTACGAGGGTCCGGAGCCGGGAACGCTCATCCAGCACTTCAAGGATGATGCCACCGCCTTCAACGCGCAGAAGCATGATGTCATCGACGGTAAGGGCGTACTGAACAACCGGATCTCCGAGTTCGTCTTCCAGCACCTCAACGACATCGGCGTGCCCACGCACTTCATCCGCCGCCTGAACATGCGCGAGCAGCTGATCCGCGAAGTCGAGATCATCCCGCTCGAAGTGGTGGTGCGCAACGTCGCCGCCGGCTCGCTCGCCACCCGCCTCGGCCTCGAGGAAGGCACGCAGCTGCCGCGCTCGATCATCGAGTTCTACTACAAGAACGACGCGCTCAACGACCCGATGGTGTCGGAAGAGCACATCACGGCCTTCGGCTGGGCGACCCCCCAGGAGATCGACGACATCATGGCGCTGGCCATCCGGGTCAACGACTTCTTGTCCGGCCTCTTCCTCGGCGTCGGCATCCGCCTCGTCGACTTCAAGATCGAGACCGGCCGCCTCTGGGAAGGCGACATGATGCGCATCGTCGTCGCCGACGAGATCTCCCCGGATTCCTGCCGCCTGTGGGACATCAAGTCGTCGGACAAGCTCGACAAGGACCGCTTCCGCAAGGACCTCGGCGGCCTGATCGAGGCCTATACCGAAGTGGCCAAGCGCCTCGGCATCATGTCCGAGAACGAGAAGGTCCAGACGGGCGGCCCCCGCCTCGTCCAGTAAGACGCGCCGACCGGCCCCGCGGGTTTCGATCGCGCGGGCCGGCTGGGTTTCTCGAACGGCGACTCCTGAACCAGCGGTCGTTGGCGGATGGCACCGCGCCGTCATTCCGCGCCGCCGCAGGCGAGCCCGGCCCCGGAGGGGCGCGCCAGCGGCGTGCAATCCAGAACCGCCGACGCAGCGTCATATCCGGCACTTCCTGCGTGTCCGGATCCTGAACTCGGCTGCGCGGCCTTAGAATGACGGGGTGCTGCGTGTGGGTTTCCGGACCTGAAGCCGGCACGACGCTCATCGCAGATCCACCGCGCCCGCCTCCGGCCAGTCCGGGCGCAACCGCGCGTAGGTGCCGAGATCGGGGTCGAACCCCGGGTGATAATGGGGGTCCTGCGCCAGCAGCGGCCCCCATCGTTCGTGGAAGGCCGCGACTTCGCGCCCGTGGCGCGCCCGGGCCGCGACCGTCCAGCGCCGGCTCGCGGCCTCGTCGTGGCGCAGCACCGCCCCCGGGACGAACAGGGTGCGGTAGCCCGCCGCCCCGAGGCGCAGGCACAGGTCGACGTCGTTGAAGTCGACCGCGAAGGCGCCCGCATCGAAGCCCCCGACCGCCGCGAACTTGCGCGCCTCCACCACGAGGCAGGCGGCCGTGACCGCCGCCACCGCGCGGGTCGCCCGCAGCCCGCCGAGGTAGCCCGGCGCGTCGCCGGGGAAGAACCGGTGCGCATGGGTGACGAGCCCGCCCGGCCCGAGCAGCACCCCGCCGTGCTGGATGCGACCCTGCCCATCGAGGAGCTTGGCGCCCACCGCTCCCACATCCGGCCGCAGAGCCTCCCGCACCAGGCGCTCCAGCCAGTCCGGATGCAGGGCGGCGACGTCGTTGTTGACGAAGGCCAGGACCGTCCCCCGCGCCTGCGCGGCGGCCCGGTTGTTCATGCCGGCGAAATCGAAGGGGCCGGGACAGGGCACGATTCGGGCGAGGCCGGCTGCCTCCAGCTCCCGGAAATACGCCAGGGTCTCGGGCACGCGACTGTCGTTGTCGCAGATCAGGATCTCCCGCTCCGGCCAGTCGGTGCAGGCGACGAGGCTGGCGATGCAGGTCCGCAGGAGATCGACCCGGTCCCGGGTCGGCACGATGAGGCTGACGCGCGGAGGCACCTCCGGCAGGGGGTGCGCCAGGGTGAGCACGCCGTCCGCCTCCACCCGGATCGCGACGGCGTAGTCGCCCCGGCGGTCCAGGGCCCGGCGCAGGGTGGCGGCGCGCGCCGCCGGGTCCTGCGCCCCGTCCGCCGCCGCCTCGCTGCGCGAGAGGAGGCGCGGCAGGTGCCCGATCGCCCCGCGCCCGAACCGCTCCGCCACCCGCTCGGTGAGGTCGAGGGCATCGGTGAGCGGCCCCTCCGTCTCGGTGATGGCGGCGAGGGCCGAGGCCCGGACCGCCAGCACGGGGCCGAGATACGGCACCGCCCGGGCGTAGTCGGGGTCGAAGGCGGGACGCAGCAGCGGCATCGCCGGCCCGGTCTCGGGCCCCAGCAGCGCATCGCCGTAGGCGAGCTGGTGCGCCGGGGACCGCGCGAACGCCGCGGCGAGAAGGGCGGTGGCGCCCGGCAGCAGGGCATGACCCGGCGCCGCGAGGACGAGGAGGTCGGCGCCGGAGGGCGGGTCGCTCCCCAGATCCGCGACGGACAGGACCGCGACGGTCTCGCGCGGACGCGCCGCGCCCGCGGTCGTGGTCGTGGTCGTGGTCGTGGTTGCCCGCAGCAGCCGGCCTTGCGCCGCCGGGCCGCAGAGGAGTCCCGCATGGTCGAGGCCGAACAGAGCGGCCGCGGCCTGGCCGGCGCGGACGCGCTTGCCCGCCAGCCGCGCCCGCAGGATCGCCATCCCCTCCCCCCGGTGGCGGAGCAGGTGCCCAGCGGCCAGCGCCCAGCGCCGCCAGACCGGGCTCCGGGCCACGCCCGCGAAGGCGAGCGCCGGGTCGGGCCTCCTATTCACGGTCCTGCCTCGTCAAGATCTTCCCTATTCTAGATCTTCTCCGAACGTCGTCAGCGACAGGTCCGGATGGTAGTAGGGATCGTGCCGGATGGTGTCGCGCCAGCGCGCCACGAAGCGGTCGGCCTCCGCCTCGAAGCGCTTCCGCGCCGCTCCGACCGCCGGTCCGCGGCTGGTCGATTCGAGGTGGGCCATCACGGCCCGCGGCGTCCAGAGCGTCCGGTAGCCGGCCGCTGCGAGACGCAGGCAGAAATCGACGTCGTTGAAGTCGACGGCGAAATTGTCCGCGTCGAGGCCGCCCACCGCGTCGAACTTGGCCCGCCCGACCGCGAGGCAGGCCGCGGTGACGGCCGAGACCTCGTGGGCGACCCGCATCCGGCCGAGCATGCCGGGGGTGTCGGCCGGCCGCCGGCGCAGGATGTGCCCGGCCCGGCCCCCGAGCCCCACCACCACGCCGGCATGCTGCAGGGTTCCGTCCGCATAGAGGAGCTTCGCCCCCACCGCGCCGATCTCCGGCCGGCAAGCTTGGCGCACCAGGGCGCTGAGCCAGTCCTCGCGCAGCACCGCGACGTCGTTGTTGAGAAGGACCACCACGTCGCCCCGCGACGCGGCCACGCCGGCATTGATCATCGCGGAGAAATTGAACGGCCCCGGACAGGACAGGAGGCGGACCCGCGGATCCCGCCGCAACGTCTCGTAATGGGCGAGCACCGCCGGATCGGTGGAGCCGTTGTCGACGATGACGAGCTCGATCGCCGGGTAGTCCGTCCCGTTGAGCACCCCGTCGGCGGCCACCCGGATCAGGTCCAGGCGATCCCGGGACGGGATGACGACGCTGGCGAGCGGCGGCGGCTCCGGCAACGCCCAGAGCAGGTCGAACCCCGTCGGATGTGCCTCGACCCGCGCCGGACGGCGAGTCTCGGCAAGGTGCGTCTGGAGAATCGCCGCGTGACGCTCGGCTGAATCCGGCGGCGGAGGCGCCACGCGCGCGAGAACGCGCGGGACATGCGCGACCTCGTCGCGACCCGCGTGGTATACCGCGGCGAGCCCGAGGCGAACCGCGAACGCGTCCGGCGCGCCGAGCGGGATGGCCTTGAGGCGTTCGAGCAGGCCCCCGGCATAGAGGGTCGGGGTGCCGGGATAGGCCGTGGTCAGCGCCAGGTCCGGGCTCCAGTCCGGCTTGAGCGCCGGCGTCGGGTCCGGGCCCTCGCCCTGGGCATCCGCATAGACCATCTGCGGACGGTCCGGCTCCGCCAGGGCGCGGACCAGGATCGCCAGGGCGTCCGGATCGAGGGTGTCGCCCGGGGCAAGCAGCGCCAAAGCGCTGTCACCATTCAGCAAATCACAGAGGCAGGCCGAGGCCGGCCAGACGCGTTGCGCGATCCGCGCATCGTCCGTGGGGATGGCGATCCCCGCCTCCGACCAGCCCACGACGAGGCGCCAGACCCCGTAACGCTGGGCCTTCAGGCTCGCGATCGTGGCGGCGACCCGCTCCGCGTCCGCCGGCCCGGCCGGCATCACCAGCCGAACCGCCGGCCCGGCCGGCACCGGAGCCGCATCGGCGCGGGTCCGCTGGCGCGCCCAATCCGCGAAATCCGCGACCGGCGTTACCCCGCAGCTCCCCCGGAGGATGTCGCGGGTGCGGCGCTCGTTGCGCCTAAGCCTCTGATAACAAGCGGAAATCGCCCGGAGCGGACGTACGCGCAGGCATTCGGCGAACACGCTCGCCTCCGAACGCAGGCCGACCCGTTCCAACACGAAGCCGCTGCGTTCGTCGATGGCGAGGTCGATCGCCGCGGCATCCGCCGGCAGGAAGCCGAGCCAGCAGGCCGCCCCCTGCCCCGCCCCGGGCAGGACGAAAAGTTCGCGCCGGCCGTCGTCGCGGGTCAGGCGCAGGAGCGGCCGCAGCGGACGTACGACCGGATTTGCTCGATACATCAACACGATCCAGCGACCGCGCCCATTCTCGGCGAGGCGAAGCCGGTGACCGAAGAGGGGATCATCCGTGGCGTCGAGCGAGAAGGCGACGGGGCGTCCGGATGCGGTCAGGACATCACCTGCGCAGACCCACCGCTCACTCGGCCGCATCCGTGGCGGGCGCCGCCACGCGATCCTCCGACGTGGCGGAGACCGCGGGCTTCTTCTTTTTCCGCGGCGCCGTCTTCTGCGGCGCAGCCCCGAGACGAACCTCGATGTCGTAGTCGCGGGCCATCGCCGCCGGGACGACGAGATTGTCCTCGACGAAGGAGAACAGTCCCTGCGCCGCCCCCGCGGGCACCGTCACCGGCACCCGGCGGACCCGGGACAGCACGACCTTGTCGCCGGCCTTGATGCTGATCGAGACCGGAGCTTCGAAGCGACCCGGCTTACCGACGGGTCCCAGCAGAACCTGCCCCTCGACGCCGACCTTCACCGACACGGAGCCGTCCTGAAGCTTGGCGCATTCCCGGGCCAGGCGACCGATCGTGACCTGGTGCCGGAGGCTGGTGCCGTCTCCGGCCCGGCCCGCATAGCTCTGGATCGCTGCGCCGCCTTCCGGGACCGCCACCGTCGGGCAATAGGGCGGATCGGTGTCGTCCGGCTGGGACGGCGGCACCGTGGTCCCGCCGAATTTCAGCATGTTCATGAAGACGTTGCCCTCCTCCGCGGAGGTGGGGCCGACCCCGACGCCGCTCGCCGCAAGGGTTGCTGCCAGGAGGAGCCCCAAACGCTGCCAGCCCTTCGCCCTGCTGAGATTCATGCCGAGATCCCGCATTCTTCGCACCAACCGTCTCACCCGCACACCGCGAAGCCCATCACTTGAGGCTATCGAAGCCCTGGGCGAATCCCTTCATCGACAGAGGAATGCCGACACCCTCCTCCGGCGTCTGGAACACGATGAAGGTGGCCTGCGCCCCCCCGCTGAACTGCTTGATCAAGCCGTCATCCATCACGACCTCGGCGACACAGCCCGTCGTCAGACACCGCACGAAGCCGGCGCGGCCCACATCGGTCTTGTCGATCTTCAGGCCGAGGCCAGACGGCAGCAGGACACCGAGCGGCGCGACCACCCGCAGGAGATAGCCGCGGTTGTCGGCCGTCTTCAGGACGATGACGACCAGCGTGAGGTTCGGCCGGTCCTCGGCGGCCAGGTATTGCACCAAGGCGCATTGCTCGGCCTTGGCGCCCGCCGGGGTCTCGCACCGCAGTTGCCAATCGCCGAACGTGTTGCGAACCATCCCCTGGGCGGCTGCGCCCTCGGGCCCGAAGCCGGCGAGCAGGATCCCTGCACCGAGCAGGCCCACCGCGACGCCCCGGGCGACCAGGCCGCGTGCAAGCTGCACCATTCCTCGAAACCCCACGCGTCGACCCTTTCGCATGGCCCGCCGCCCCGCGAACCGTTAACGGAAAACACGGGTGTTCCGACCATGCTGGGCCATCGAATGTCAAGCGAAGGCCGGCCTGCGGGAACCGACTATCGCGCCGCGCGTACAGCCTCTAGTGCTGACAGCCACGCTTGCCCGACAACGGACAGATCCATGCGACTGCGCGCCCCCCTCCTCCTCGCCACCCTCGCCCTCGCCGGTCCAGCCCTCGCGGAGCCGCTCCCCGTGGGCGAGACGACCTATGTCGAGCGCTCCCTCAACCGGGATGGTCCCCTCGTGATCGAGCATCGCCCGGTGGCACGCACGCCCGGCGGCCGGCGCGGCGGAAGCTCGGCCGAGATCGCGGGCTTCTGCCGCGACGGCGGCATCATCCGCCGTCGGGACGAGTTCGGCCGGCCGGTGATCCTGCGCCAGCGGGAAGTCTGCGACAGCGTCGCGCCGCGCACCCTGAACCCGGGCGATGTCGATCCCCGCCCGACCTGGCCGGCCGAGCAAGTCGTACGCGGCCGAGGAATCCGCGTCCGCGGTTGAGCCGACCTCAGCCGTAGCGGTGCAGGGTGGCGCCGTTGCGCTTCAGCCAGCGCTCGGCTTCGTCCACATGCGGGCAGAGCGACCCCACCAGGGTCCAGAATCGTGCCGAGTGGTTCATCTCGCGGAGATGCCCCATCTCGTGCGCCACCAGATAATCGAGCACCATCGGTGGCGCGAAGATCAGCCGCCAGGAGAAGTTCAGCTCGCCACGCACCGTGCAGGAGCCCCAGCGGCTTCGCGTGTCGCGTAAGGTGATGCGCGTCGGCCCCTGCCCCAGCTTCTCGGTGTAGCGCGCCACCGCCTCGGTCAGATCACGCCGGGCTTCCCGCTGCAGGAAATCGGTGACTCTTCGCGCGATGTGCGGCGCGTCGCAGGCAACCGAGAGGACGGGCTCCTCGGCAAGCGTCTCGAGCCGGGTGAGCCCGCTTCGTCGGTCGCGATGCAGGACCCTGTGCGGCACGCCTCGGATCGGCAGAACAGCGTCCGCCGCGAACAGCACCCGCTCGGGCATGCGCGCCAGCCGAGCCGCGATCCATCCCCCGTGGCTGATGGCAAAGGTTCGGGCGACACCGACCGAGGTGCGCGTCGGAAGCGTCATGACCACTTCGCCGGTAGCACTCGAGACGCGCAGGGTCAGACGACGTGCTGTCGGCCGGCGACGCAGCAGGACGCGGAGGGTCTCGCCCTCGTGCAGGATGTCGAGGTGATCCGGGTCCGCCCCGCGCAGCAACGCCAATCGCATCTCGCCAGCTTAGCCGCTGTCGCGCCCCTTCGCCATCGACCCGAGCGCCCCCATCCTCAGGCAGGCGCCCCCGACAGGTCGGGTTCCGGCCGATGGCTGATTGCCACTCCTCCCCCCTCGGAATCCCCCATCTGGCGAATGAAGCCGGCGATACGGGGCGCGATGATGGTGCGGTAGCGCGACCCGTTGAACACCCCGTAATGTCCGACAGCTTGCTGAAGATGATAGGCTTTTCGCTGCGGAGGAAGGTTCGGCGTGAGGTCCAGGGCAGCTTGGGTCTGGCCGACGCCGGAGATGTCGTCGTTCTCGCCCTCAATGGCGAGAATGGCACAGCTACGGATCGCGCCGAGGTCGACGCGGGCGCCACGATGGATCATCGATCCCCTCGGAAGGGCGTGATCGACGAAGACCGTCTTCACCGTCTGCAGGTAGAACTCGGCCGTCAGATCCATCACGGCGAGATACTCGTCGTAGAACTCGCGGTGCTTCTCAGCCGAATCGCCATCCCCCGTCACGAGGTGGTCGAACATCTCGGCGTGGGCGTTAACGTGACGGTCGAGATTCATCGCCATGAATCCGGAGAGCTGGAAGAAGCCCGGATAGACGCTGCGCCAGACGCCGAGATAGCCGGCGGGCACGGTGGTGATGCAGTTGCGCTCGAACCAAGCCGTCCCGCGCTCCTGAGCCACACAGTTCACGGCGGTCGGTGAACGCCGCGTGTCGATGGGACCACCCATCAGCGTGATCGAGCGCGGCACCGGTGCGTAGCCCTGCGCCTCCATCACGGCGACCGCCGCCAGGACCGGCACGGCCGGCTGACACACGGCCATGACGTGAAGCTCCGGTCCGAGGTCGCGAAACATGTCGATGAGGTAGTCGATGTAGGAATCCAGATCGAACCGCCCGGCTCCGATCGGCACCATGCGCGCATCGGCCCAATCGGTGACGAAGACCTGATGGTCGGGTAGCATGGCCTCCACGGTGCCGCGCAGGAGCGTGGCGTAGTGGCCCGACATCGGCGCGACGATCAGAAGCTTCGGCTGTGGCGCCGTGGGGCCGCGTAAGAAGCTTCGATCGAAGGTGATCACCCGGTAGAAGGGACGCTCCCACACCACTCGCTCGCTGACCGGGACGCTCGTTCCGTCGATGGTGACGCTGGTGAAGCCGAAGGACGGCTTGCCGTAGCGCCGCGTGACCCGCTCGAACATCTCGCAGGCGGCCGCCAACGAGCGGGCATAGGGCGAGTAGGCGAGCGGATTGGCGGGGTTCTGCAGGCCGTGCCTGGCGACGTCGACGACAAGTCGCGCCGGCGTCGTCATCAGTCGGGCGGCCTCGTACCAGAGGTAGGACAAGTTCACGGACCATTCCCCATTTCACGGGCGTCGCTTCCCCGAGCTGCCTGCGAAATGCGCCGTCGGCTCGGCGCTCCACATCGACCTCTGCGGATTCGCTCCCCTCGGTTTAGCGCAAAAGCGATGTCGACAAGAGCGGATGTCCGAACCCGGAGGGATAGACGCGAGACAGTCGGGCCCTATCGTTCCCCTGACATGATCGACATGAGCAGCAACGGCTTCGTCCGCGACGCACGGCATCTGCGTCTCGACACCTTCGTGCGCCTGCGATGGCTCGCGATCACCGGGCAAAGTGCGGCGGTGGTCGGGGCGCAATTCGGATTGGGCCTGCCGTTGCCCTTCGGCTGGTGCTTCCTCGTCATCGCCACATCGTCCTGGCTGAACCTCGCGCTGCGCATCCGCTTTCCCGCGAGCTACCGCTTGAGCGACGATTCCGCGGCCCTGCTGCTCGCCTTCGACATCATCCAGCTCGCCGCCCTGCTGTTCCTGACCGGCGGACTGCAGAACCCGTTCTCGCTGCTGTTCCTTGCGCCTGTGCTGATCTCGGCAACCGCCCTGCCGCCCGAACGGACCCTGGCGCTCGGTCTCTTGGCGATCGGCCTCGCGACCCTGCTCGCCCTCGTGCACCGCCCCCTGCCCTGGTTTGCCGACGGGCGGTTGGAACTGCCTTTCCTGTACATCTCGGGCATTTGGACCGCGATCCTGCTCGGAACCGCCTTCACGGGCGTCTATGCCTGGAAGGTCGCGGAGGAGACGCGCCAACTGGCGCAGGCCTTGGCCGCCACGGAACTGGTGCTGGCCCGCGAACAGCACCTGTCACAGCTCGACGGGCTCGCGGCCGCAGCCGCTCACGAACTCGGTACGCCGCTCGGCACCATCATGGTGGTCACCAAGGAGTTGACCCGTCAATTGGCGACGACCGCCAGCCCTTCGGTGCGGGAGGACCTTGCGCTCCTGCGCGACCAGGTCGATCGCTGCCGTGGTATCCTCTCGAAGCTGACGTCGCTCGACAGCGACGAGGCCGGCTTCCTGCAGACGGTCAGTCTCAGCCACCTCGTGGAGGAGCTCGTCGAGCCGCAGCGTGCCATGGGCATCATCCTCGACGTCTCCAACCATGGAGAGGGTCCGGAGCCGGTTTGCCGGCGCAATCCGGGCGTGATGTTCGGCCTGGCCAACATCGTGGATAACGCAGTCGACTTTGCCACCGAGCGGGTCATCATCGAGGCGCGCTGGACCCTCGAGCGGGTTTGGCTGGAGATCCGGGACGACGGACCCGGTTTCTCGAGTGAGGTCCTGCTCCGGGCCGGCGAGCCCTACGTGACGACCCGGAGCCCGGATCGCTCCCGCAGCCCGGACAGCACCGGCGCCGGTCTAGGCCTCGGACTTTTCATCGCCAAGACCCTGATCGAACGTTCCGGCGCGCAGCTGACGTTGTCGAACGTCTCGCAACACGAGGCGACGGGCGCCGTGGTTCGTGTCAGCTGGGCGCGTCACATCTTTGAGCGAGGCGCCTCGACGGTCGATCATGCGCAATTGAGTAGTGGGCAACCCCTGACGGAAACGGGTGCGACACCTATATGAGGACCACAGCAGAACCCTATCGAAGATGGTTCGTGAACTACGGAGGAGCGTCGGATGCTGACGCAGACTGGAACCACGGCGCCGAGTGCCGAGATCGCTCAGCTCGCCGACAATGATCCCCTTGCCGCTTTCCAGGATCGCACTCTGCTGATCGTCGATGACGATAAGCCGTTCTCGACCCGGCTGGCCCGTGCCATGGAGATGCGCGGCTACGAGGTGCAAGTTGCCGAAAGCGTCGCCGAAGGCGTCTCGATGGTCGACGTCCGTCCGCCGGCCTTCGCGGTCATCGACATGCGACTCGGCGACGGCAATGGGCTCGACGTGATCGCTCGCCTGAAGGAGCGCCGCCCGGACGCACGGGGGGTTATTCTCACCGGCTACGGCAATATCGCGACGGCGGTCACGGCCGTGAAACTCGGTGCGTTCGACTATCTAGCCAAACCAGCCGACGCCGACGAGATCCATGGGACGCTGATGGCGCAGCCGGGCGAGCGGGCTGACCCGCCGGAGAACCCGATGTCAGCGGACCGGGTGCGCTGGGAGCACATCCAGCGTGTCTACGAACTGTGCGGACGAAACGTTTCCGAGACGGCGCGTCGCCTGAACATGCACCGCCGGACGCTTCAGCGTATCCTGGCCAAGCGCGCCCCACGCTGAAGGTCGGGGTCGAAACGAGGGCGACGTTGCGCGACCCGTCCGGTTCGCGCTACGTCGCCCTCGATCATGTTTGCGCCGGGTCTCCCGCGCGTGAAGCTGGTAACGGGGCGACGCTTTAGTGAACACGCGCAATCTCATCACCATCCTGAGCATGATGGTTCTCGTCGGCACAGAGGTGTTCGCCGTCGCCATCGCGGCGGGCTGGGCTCTAGCCGGCCTCTTCGACCTCGGCGACACGGTGGGGCATGTGCTGATGGCGCTGTTCAGCCTCTTTGCAGCTTGGGTGATGCTGCAACTCTGGCGGCGCGCGACGAGCATCGAGCCTCTGCGGGGACCAGATCCCACAACACGCTGATCGGAAAACCACAGCTTCGACGTCTATGCGCGGCCGCTCTTGGGCCATTTCGCGTTGCTTGCCTGGCATTTCCCGATTATCGGCAGGGTGCCCCGACACCAGACGAGTTCGCACCCATGAAAGCACGCATCATCGTCACCCTGAAGACCGGCGTGCTGGACCCGCAGGGCAAGGCGATTGAGGCGGCCCTGACTTCGTTCGGCCTGTCCGGTATCGACAGCGTCCGCCAGGGAAAGGTCTTCGATATCGAAATCGTGGGGGAGGACCGCGCGGCTGCAGAGACGTTGCTGAAGAGCGCCTGCGAGAAGCTGCTCGCGAACACGGTCGTCGAGAATTACGCCATCGAGATCGCCTGATGCGCGCTGCCATCATCGTTTTTCCAGGCTCCAACCGCGATGCGGACGTGGCCCGAGCCCTGACCCAATCGGGTGCGGAGGTCGTGAAGGTTTGGCACACGGATACCGCGCTACCGGCCGGTACCGATCTGGCCGTGCTGCCTGGGGGATTTTCGTACGGCGATTACCTCCGCTGCGGCGCCATTGCCGGTCGCGCAGCTGCGATGGATGCCGTCCGCGCGCACGCCGCGCGGGGCGGCTTGGTGCTCGGCATCTGCAACGGCTTCCAGATCCTGTGCGAGTCTGGCCTGCTGCCCGGCGTCCTGATGCGGAACGTGGACCGGCGCTTTATCTGCCATCGCCAGCTGCTCCGGGTGGAGCGTGCCGACACCCGTTTCACCTCGGCCTATGCCGAGAATCAGGTCATAGACGTTTGCGTGGCCCACGGCGAAGGCAATTACTTCGCAGACCCGGATACCATTGCGCGTCTCGAAGGCGATGGCCGGGTGGCGTTCCGCTACGCGGACGCGGGTGGCAACCTCACCGTAGACGCCAATCGTAACGGCTCGCTGAATTCCATCGCGGGCATCTATTCCGAGAATCTCAACGTGCTCGGCCTGATGCCGCACCCGGAGAATTTCGTAGAGGATCTCGTCGGCGGGACCGACGGGCGCGGCCTGTTCACGAGCTTAGCAGCGGCGTAGCGTCCGCGCGCCTTTTTCTTCTTCGGAGAGAGAGGCTGCCCGCCGACGGCTGACGCTGGGTCAAGGTGGGTGAGGGGTCAGGATAGGTCCCGTACCCTCACCCACCTGCCCCGCGCGTGTCCCCGAAGGGGCGAAGGTCAGTGGCCGTCGAATTCCATCAGGGTCCGGACCGGTACATCGAGGTCGCGCAGCTTCTGCGCGCCGCCGATTTCCGGCAGATCGATGACAAAGCAGGCTGCCACCACTTCGGCGCCGATCCGGCGCAACAGATTCACCGCGGCACAGGCCGTCCCCCCGGTGGCGATCAGGTCATCCACCAGAAGCACCCGGTCGCCCGGCTTGATGGCATCAACGTGGATTTCCATTTCGTCCGTGCCGTACTCTAGGGCGTAGGCGATCGATACCGTCGTGTGCGGAAGCTTGCCCTTCTTGCGGATTGGAACGAAGCCGGACGAGAGCTGGTGTGCCACCGCGCCGCCTAGGATGAATCCACGCGCCTCAATGCCTGCCACCTGATCGATGCGTCCCCCCGCGTACGGATGTACCAGCGCGTCAACCGCCCGGCGGAACGCGCGCGGGTCGCTGAGAAGCGTGGTGATGTCGCGAAACACGATGCCGGGCTTCGGGTAATCC
This sequence comes from Methylobacterium sp. Leaf94, assembly GCF_001426045.1. Lineage (NCBI taxonomy): Bacteria > Pseudomonadati > Pseudomonadota > Alphaproteobacteria > Hyphomicrobiales > Methylobacteriaceae > Methylobacterium > Methylobacterium sp. Leaf94. The sequence continues at coordinate 70,926 of NZ_LMRM01000023.1, read as the reverse complement.
GGGATGGACCGGATCGAGTCCTTCAACGCGATGTGGCGGCGGGTTTCCATGGGGGAGCCCTTGTCGAGGAGAGTGGAGGCGAGGAAGCGCGCGAGGGCGCCCCTCAGGCGTTGGCGCGGCGCAGGAGCTTCACGAGCTCACCGTGCAGAATCTCATTGCCACAGGCGACCGAGCGGGCTGCCAGGGGCTCGGCACCCCCATCGGCGCTGGTGACGAAGCCGCCGGCCTCGCGCACAAGAATGATCCCCGCGGCGATATCCCAGGTTTGCAGATCGCGCTCCCAGTACAGGTCCGAGCGGCCGCAGGCGACGTAGGCAAGATCCAGGGCGGCGGAGCCAAAGCGGCGGGCGCCCCCGGTCACGGCCATCACGGCGGCGACTTCCCGCAGGAGCTTCGGATGATCGCCGCGGCCGAGATAGGGTGATCCGTAGGCGACCAGGGCATCGGCCATGTCGGTGCGCCCGGAGACGCGCAGGCGACGATTGTTGAGATAGGCACCCTTGCCGCGCTCGGCCACGAACAGTTCATCCTTGGCCGGATCGTAGATCACGCCGGCGACGATCTGCCCCTCACGCTCCAGCCCGACGGAAATCGCGAAGTGCGGGATGCCATGAAGAAAGTTCGTAGTCCCGTCGAGGGGGTCGACGTGCCAAGTGTGGCTCTTGTCTGCGCCCTCAACGTTGCCGGATTCTTCCAAGATGAGCCCATAGCCCGGACGTGCCTTCATCAGGGCATCCTTCAAGACTTCCTCGGCCTTGCGGTCGGCGGCTGAGACGAAGTTTCCGGGGCCTTTGCGAGAGACCTGTAAATTTTCGATCTCGCCGTAGTCGCGCTTGAGACCGCGGGCCGCCTTGCGCACGGCGTCGACCATGACGGTCATGAGAGGTGAGCTGATCATCGATCTTCAGGTCCAGGCCGATTCAAAGAACGTCGATTCACGTAACATTCGGCGCGGCCATAGCACGTTTGCGCGCCGGCTCACCCCTATCGAAAGCGGGTCTGCCCCACGGGACGCAGCTAATTGACCTTCGCGCGATCCGCGGCCAGCGCTTCGGCGCGCTGTCGCTCGGCTGGCTCCAGGCCCTTCAGGTTCTCGTCGAGCCAGCCGTCGGACAAACCCTGTGCGGATGCCGCGAGATTCCAGGCTGCCGCCTCGACCAGATTCTTCTGAACGCCGCGCCCGACCACGAACAGCCGCGCGATCCGGTTCTGCGCGATGGCATTGCCGCGGGCAGCGGCATGCTGGAAGTAGCGCGCCGCACGGGTCTCGTCCTTCGGGAGGCCCGTCCCGTTGAAGAGAAGGATGGCGAATTCGACCTCGCCGGCCAGATCACCGTTATCCGCCGCACGCCGAAACCATTCGGCGGCCTGGGTCGGATCCTTCTGCACACCGCGCCCCTGCAGGTAGAGGACGCCGAGATCGTGCTGGGCCGCGCCGATCTCCCCGTCCGCCGCCTTGCGGAACAGGGTGGCGGCCCGGGCCTGATCCGGCTCGGAGCCCGTCCCGAGGAGAATCAAGGCGAGATTGTAGGCTGCCGTCGTGTCACCGTTCCCGGCGGCCTTCTCGAGCCATTGTCGGCCGGCCTTCATGTCCTTGGCGCCGCCCCGCCCGTCGATCGACATCAGGCCCAGCGACGCCATTGCGTGCACGTCGCCCTGGGCCGCCGCGAGTCGGTACCACTCCGCCGCCTTGACCGGATCCTGCTTGATGCCGAGGCCCTGATTGTAAAGCTCACCCAGCAGCGTCATCGCCGCCGCATCCTTCGGGTCAGCCGCGATCCGCTTCGTCGCCTCACGAAACGCGGTGGTGTATTGCCCGCGCTGGTAGGCGCCAAAGGCTGTATCGGCTGCCTTGTCGCTGGGCTTCGCCGTGAAGGGGACCGCCCGCATGGCATTAGGCGAATAGGGAGTCGGCAATTCCTTTAGCGGGGCGGAAAAGACCTCGCGTGTCGCAGGCTTGGCCGCTTCCGGCGACAGAGACGACGCGGCCCGGACCTCGGACAGGCCGAGCATCAGAGCCAACAGGCTGAACGCCACCCTCACGCGGCCGTCTCCCCGGCGGCGGCAACCCGTGCTTGGATTCCGGCTACGTCGGCGTGCTCGCCGATCCAGAGGCCACTCTCCAGGCCGAGGAACTCCACGCCGGTCGCCAGAAGTGGACCGATCTGGTCGACAGCGTCTGCAACGGCGATGCAGGGCGTCTCGAAGATCTCGGTCCACCAAACGGCGCGATCCAGGACTGTCTCGGAATCGGGAGACATCCCATCCGGGTAGAGGCCACCGAACATGACGTAGTCGACGCCGGCCTCGCCGGCCTCCATCGCGGCGTGCTTCTGCTCGTGACCGCCGGCCCCCAGGATTCGTCCGTCGGCCAAGCGCTCGCGCAGGTCGCGCAGGTCGCCATCCCGAGCCTTGTCGAGGTGAACACCATCGGCACCGCCGCGGGCGGAGACGCTGACGAGGTCGCCGTCGAAATGCGCGCAGGCGACGACCACGGCCGCGCCGGCCTCGTGCGCAGCCGGGGCAAGGCGCTTGACCAGATTGACCAGGCTGCGCTCGTCGACCGGGGCCAGCCTCAGGATGACGGCCGCGACGTCGCCGGCCGCACAGGCGGCCGTGATCGCCGCGCCGAGCGCGTCGGCATCACCGGCCTCGACCCGGTGGGGGCTGAGCAGGGCGAGGCGGGTGCGGGGTTCCGACATACAGGGTCCTTCCGGCGCCTCAGCTCAATGCGCCGATCTTCGGATCGAGGGAGCCGTTGGCATAACGCTTGGCCATGGTGGCCACGGAAACCGGGCGAATCTTGGAACCCTGGCCGGCGGTACCGAACTCCTCGAAGCGCTGCCTGCACAGCTTGGTCATCGCCTCCATGGCAGGCTTCAAGTACTTACGCGGATCGAACTCGGCCTTGTTCTCGGCCAGAATCTTCCGAATCTGGCCCGTCATCGCCATCCGGTTGTCCGTGTCGATGTTGATCTTGCGAACGCCATGCTTGATGCCGCGCTGGATCTCCTCGACCGGCACGCCCCAGGTCGGTTTCATCTCGCCGCCATACTGGTTGATGATGTCCTGAAGGTCCTGCGGCACCGATGAGGATCCATGCATCACGAGGTGGGTCGTGGGCAGGCGGCGGTGGATCTCCTCGATGACGTTCATCGCCAGGACGTCGCCGTCGGGTTTGCGGGTAAACTTGTAGGCGCCATGCGAGGTGCCCATGGCGACCGCGAGCGCGTCGACTTTGGTGGCCTCCACGAACTTCACGGCCTCGTCGGGATCGGTGAGGAGTTGGTCGTGGCTGAGCACGCCCTCGGCGCCGTGGCCGTCCTCGGCCTCGCCCTGGCCGCTTTCCAGGGAGCCGAGCACGCCGAGCTCGCCCTCGACCGAGACGCCGGCCCAGTGGGCCATCTTGGTGACGTTGCGGGTGATCTCGACATTGTAGTTGTAGTCGGCCGGGGTCTTGCCGTCGGCCTTCAGCGACCCGTCCATCATCACCGAGGTGAAGCCGTACTGGATCGCCGTGGCGCAGGTGGCCTCGTCGCTGCCGTGGTCGAGGTGCATGCAGACGGGAATATGAGGATAAATCTCCACGAGGCCGTCGATAAGCTTGGCCAGCACGATGTCGTTGGCATAGGCGCGCGCGCCCTTGCTCGCCTGCAGGATCACCGGAGAGTCGGTCGCATCCGCCGCCGCCATGATGGCGAGGCCCTGCTCCATGTTGTTCAGATTAAACGCCGGCACGCCGTATTCATGCTCGGCGGCATGGTCCAGGAGTTGCCTCAGGGTGATGCGGGCCATGGGTTTCTCCTCAGATACGATCGCCGCCAAGGCGATCCACCAATCGTCGCGCCAGAAAACGCGAGCCTTCCGAATTCGTTCGTCTTTTCGGACCTTTGCGGATCCGTTGCAACTCTCGCATGACAGCATTCCGGGGACGCCGCGTCGCGTGACGGAGGCTATCATCCCGCAAAAGACCGCGTCGCGGATGCGATCAGCCCCTGGCCCGCAGGGCCTCGACGCCGGGCAGTTCCTTGCCCTCGAGCCACTCGAGGAAGGCGCCGCCCGCGGTAGAAACGTAGGAGAAGGTCTCGCCCACGCCCGCATGATTGAGCGCCGCGACCGTGTCGCCGCCGCCGGCCACCGAGACGAGTTTGCCGGCCTGGGTCCGCTCGGCCGCGTGCCGGGCGGTCGCTACGGTGGCGGCATCGAACGGGGTCAGCTCGAAGGCCCCCAGCGGGCCGTTCCAGACCAGGGTGGCAGCCTCGTCGATGGCCGCGTTGATCTCAGCCACTGAGGCGGGACCGGCATCGAGGATCATGCCGGTCTCCGGCACGGCGTCGACCGGGATCGTCTCGTGCGCAGCGTTGGCCTTGAACTCGGAGGCCGAGACCGCGTCGACCGGCAGGATGATCCGGCACTTGGCCGCCTTGGCCGCCTCGACGATGCGCAGGGCGGTGTCGGCGAGATCCTTCTCGCAAAGCGACTTGCCGACTGCCTTACCCTGCGCGTGCAAGAAGGTGTTGGCCATACCGCCGCCGATAACGAGCATGTCGACTTTCGCCACGAGGTTCTGGAGAAGGTCGATCTTGGAGGAGACCTTGGCACCGCCGACGAGGGCGATGACCGGGCGGGTCGGGGCTTCGAGCCCCTTGGTCAGAGCGTCGAGCTCCGCCTGCATCAGGCGACCCGCATAGGCCGGCAGCAGATGGGCCAAGCCCTCGGTGGAGGCGTGTGCGCGATGCGCGGCCGAGAAGGCCTCGTTGACGTAAAGGTCGCCATTGGTAGCGAGCTGCTCGGCGAAGGCCCGGTCGTTCTGTTCCTCTCCGGCATGGAAGCGGGTGTTTTCGAGGAGGGCGACGTCCCCGTCCTGCAGGCGCGCGACAGCGTCCGCCGCCGCCGAGCCCACGCAATCCTCCGCGAAGGCGACGGGACGGCCGAGCTTTCGGCTCAAGGTTTCGACTACGGGCTTCAGCGATTCTGCGGCGACGGGCTTGCCCTTCGGGCGTCCGAAATGAGCCAGCAGCACGACGCGACCGCCCTTGCCGGCGATCTCGTTGATGGTCGGCACGATCCGCTCGATGCGGGTGGCGTCGGTGACACGCCCACCCTCCATCGGCACGTTCAGGTCCACGCGCAGGAGCACGCGCTTGCCCTGGAGCGGGCCGGCATCGTCGAGGGTGCGAAAAGCGGTCATCGGGGCCTTGACATTAGACGGGCGGGACGGGGCGATCAGCGCGGGGGCAGCATCGCATCCAGGTGGAAGCGCTGAGCCGCGATGGTCAGCGCGACCGTGAGAACGGCGGTGATGACGGCGGTGAGCACGAGTGCGCCGGAGCCGGGCAGGCCGCGTGTGCGGTCCGCGATGGCGCGGACCTCGCTTCGCAGAGCGGAGAGATCACTTTGGCGGGCCGCCTCGTTCATGCGGCCGGCGGCGCCCTCGACCTTCTCCTCCACGCGCGACAGCAACGCCTCGGAGCGGGCGTACTTGTCCTCGATCCGTGAGCACTTGTCCTCGATCCGGGCGAGCTGATCGCTCCCCGGAGTACTGCCGAACGACGGCAGGGGCTCCGCCTTCCCGACCACCACGGAGGGTGCGGTGGTCGGAGCGGCCGGGATTGCCGCCGGCGCGGACGCCGGGGGCGGGAGCGCTGAGGTGCCTGGAATGAAGCCGCGTTCGGAGGGGGAGGTCTCTGTCATGTCAAGCACACCATGCTGGTCTCGCTTCGTCCTCGGGAACGTTCGATCCGTCAGGATACGGCGATGCGGCTCAGAGAAGCTTGCCCATGGCCACGGCCGTGTCGGCCATCCGGTTCGAGAAGCCCCATTCGTTGTCGTACCAGGACAGGATGCGCACGAAGGTGCCGTCCATGACCTTGGTCTGATCGAGGTGGAAGGTCGACGAGTGAGGATCGTGATTGAAGTCGATCGAGACGTTCGGCTGGTCGGTGTAGGCCAGCACGCCCTTCAGCGGGCCGTCCGCAGCGGCTCGGATCGCGGTGTTGATCTCTTCGATCGTGGTCTGGCGCTTTGCGGTGAACACGAGGTCGACGGCCGAGACGTTCGGGGTCGGCACGCGGATCGAGGTGCCGTCGAGCTTGCCCTTAAGTTCCGGCAGCACGAGGCCGACAGCCTTCGCGGCGCCGGTCGAGGTCGGGATCATCGAGAGCGCCGCGGCACGGGCCCGATAAAGGTCCTTGTGCATCTGATCCAGCGACGGCTGGTCGTTCGTATACGAGTGGATCGTCGTCATGAAGCCGCGCTCGATCCCGACGAGATCATTGAGCACCTTGGCCACCGGGACGAGACAGTTGGTGGTGCAGGACGCATTCGAGATGACGAGATGGTCGGCGGTCAGTTTGTCGTGGTTGACGCCGTAGACCACGGTCAGGTCGGCGCCGTCGGCGGGCGCCGAGACGATAACGCGCTTGGCTCCGGCATCGAGGTGCGCCTTTGCCTTGTCCTTCGAGGTGAAGATGCCCGTGCACTCGAGGGCAATATCGACGCCGAGCTCGCGGTGTGGCAGCTCGGCCGGGTTACGCACGGCCGTGACCTTGATGCGCTTGCCGTCGACGACGATGAAGTCGCCGTCGACCTCGACCTTGGCGGTGAACCGGCCGTGAATCGAATCGAAGCGAAGCAGGTGGGCATTGGTCTCGACGGGGCCGAGATCGTTGATCGCCACCACCTCGATGTCCTGGCGGCCGGCCTCATGGATGGCGCGCAGAACGTTGCGGCCGATGCGTCCGAACCCGTTGATGGCAACCTTCACCGACACGGCGTGAGTCCTTCCCATAATCGGGCGCCGGCCACGCAGCACCCTCCAGCCATTTGATCGTCGCGGCTCGCCCGAACGGCAGGCCTCGATCCGTCGCCCGCTCTGTGCGAGTCCCGATTGAACGACAGATGAACTGCCGCGCAGGCTCGGGCGCGCGATCGCAGCCGAAGACCGAGGTAGCGCGCGGCAAGACGAACCCAGGGTGGCTGACAGGTCCCTGCCCTCTCCCCTGAGTGCGTCGCGTGCTGCCGTATAGCCGGTCTGCGAGCGGCCGGTCTCTAACATGGTGACAAATCGAGGCAAAGGTTACATGGCGCGGCGCAGGGGGTGGAAAACCGTTTCCCGGTGGATACCGTACAGGTGTCCGGGCATGGCGCGAACGACTTCGTCCGATAGCAGCAGGTAGAAGAGAAGGGCATTCCTCCGTGAGCCAGACCATCGATCTGGCGCTGCAGCGTCTTGAAGCCGTGCTCTCACGGCTGGAGGGCGCGGTCGCGCAACGTTTCGAGGCCGAGCGCGACCCCAGCGACCTGGAAACCGAGCTCGCGATCATGGGCGAGGACCGGGCGAGGCTCGCCGCCGAACTCGATGCGGCCAGCGCGCGCCTCGCGGAGGTCGAGGCGACTTCGGCCGATGTCGACCATCGCCTCGGACGAGCGATCGACGCCGTCGAGGGCGTGCTGACACAGGCCCGCGCCCTCCGCTAAGTTTGAAATCGCAACGCTCCAGTGACCCGACGCCCGATGCCCCAGATCAACGTCACCATCGACAGCAAGAATTACCGGATGGCGTGTGCCGACGGCGAGGAGGCGCACCTGACCGCCCTCGCGGAAGGGCTCGATGGACGGATCAGCGAAATGCGCCGGACCTTCGGCGAGATCGGCGACATGCGCCTCCACGTGATGGCAGCCTTGATGCAGGCAGATGAATTGCAGGAGGTACAGGGACGTCTCGCCGCGCTGGAGCAGGAAGCCGCCGCTCTCAGGGAGACAGTGGAATCGGCCGAAGCGGTCCGGGCGGCCGAGGAAGAGCGGCTTGCCGAGGAGCTCGTCCGCTGTGCCGAGCGGGTCGAGCGCCTAGCGCACGTCATTTCGGCCGGCTAACGATCTCGAGCGCCGGAATGTTGGGCGGCGGCTCGTCTCAGCGCCGATCTCGCCCATGAATTCTGCGAGTCGAACCAGCGCCCCCCTGGCGCGGGCCGCAGGCCGACGCTACATGGGGAAGGCGGGGCTGCCGGGTCCGTCAGGAGAACTTTTCCCCGGGGCCTTATCGACTCCCCAGGGAGCTGTCCCTGGCCTTGTCCCTGGACTTGGCCAACACGGCGCCCACCTACATTGTAGGTTTCCCGGGATCGACACTCCAACGGCTCACGTGGCTCCGCACTTAGATCTTTCTCCCTCCGAAACATCCGTTCCCGCCCGCAAGGCGGCCCTGCGCAACGAGGCTCTGGCCCGCCGCGACGCTCTCCGAAAGGAGGATCGCCGCATCGGTTCGCTGCAGATTGCCGAGACGGTCATGACCATCGAGGCGCTCGCCAAGGTCGAGATCGTCGGGGCCTTCTGGCCCATCCGCAGTGAGGTCGATCCACGCCCCCTCGCCCGCCTCCTGTTCGCGCGTGGCCAGCGCATCGCCCTGCCGAAGGTCACGCCCAACGGATTGGTGTTCCGGGAATGGCGCGAGGGTGAGGCTCTCGTCGCCGGTCGCTTCGGGCTCAGCGAACCGCACGACGATCTGCCGCCCCTCGATCCCACCGCGCTCCTCGTGCCGCTGGCGGCCTATGACCGGCGTGGTCATCGCATCGGCTATGGACGCGGCTACTACGACCAAGCCATTGAGCGCCTTTCGCGAAACGGTCCCGTGCTCACCATCGGGATCGCCTTCTCGGTCCAGGCCGTGGACACGGTTCCTTCCGAGCCGCACGACCAGCCCCTCGATCATCTCGTTACCGAAGCGGGGCCGGTCCCGCTGATACGGACCTGACGTCCCGCGATGCGCATTCTCTTCCTCGGCGACGTGGTGGGCCGCCCCGGCCGGACCGTCATCTCGGACCGCCTGCCGTCCCTTCGTGAGCGCTGGCGCCTCGACTGCGTGGTTATCAACGGCGAGAACGCCGCCGGCGGATTCGGCCTGACGGAAGCGATCTGCGACGAGCTCCTCCAGGCGGGGGCCGACGCGGTGACGCTCGGCAACCATTCCTTCGATCAGCGCGAGGCCCTCGTCTTCATCCAGCGGCAGACCCGTTTGGTCCGTCCGGCCAACTATCCACCGGGCACGCCGGGCCGCGGGGCCACCGTGGTCGAGACCCGCAAGGGCGCCCGCGTGCTCATCCTGAACGTTATGGGCCGGCTCTACATGGATGCCCTTGACGATCCCTTCGCCTCGGCCGAGCGGGAGCTCTCCGTCTGTCCCTTGGGCGCCGTGGCGGATGCCGTCATCGTCGACGTGCATGCCGAGGCCACGAGCGAGAAACAGGCCTTCGGTCATTTCCTCGACGGCCGGGCCAGCCTGGTCGTGGGCACCCACACCCACACCCCGACCTCGGATCACAGGATCCTGCCCGGCGGCACCGCCTATCTCTCGGATGCCGGCATGTGCGGCGACTACGATTCGATCCTCGGCATGCAGAAGGACGAGCCTCTGCGCCGGTTCCTGCAGAAGACGCCCGGTACCCGCCTGGAGGCGGCCCAGGGCGAAGGGACGCTTTGCGGCATCGCGGTAGAGACCGACGATGCGACGGGCCTCGCCAAGAGCGTGGCCGCGGTGCGCCTCGGCCCCCATCTGGAGGAGACTTGGCCCCGGGCGTGGGATTAGCCGGCGCAACGGAGCGCCCATCCACGGAACCAGATCACGCGCGACTTGATCGGCGCCGAACCACCCTGCAATGTGCCGGCGCGTTCGCCCCGCTCGCTCCCCGCGGGCCGACAGTTCCGCGTTGAGAGTGTGCCCGAGCCGATGGCGACCCCCCCCGCACCCGCGACGATCGCCAAGCCGGGCATCTACCTCGTCCGGATGCTGGTCTTCCTGATCCTGGTCGGCTTCCTCGCCTTCGTCCTGTTCCGCCAGATCACGCCGGCCTTCCTTGCCAATCCCGGCCTCAACGGGCTCATCCTCGGGGTCCTGCTCGTCGCGGTTCTGCTGGCCTTCGGTCAGGTGGTGCGGCTCTATCGGGAGGTGAGCTACGTGAACGCAGTGGCGGCGGGGGAGAGCCCGAGCCGGCCGCCGCCCCTGATGGCGCCCCTGGCCCCCGCCATCGCCGCCCGGCCCGACGGGATCACCCTGTCGACCAGCCGCGCCTTCCTCGACACGGCGGCTGCGCGCCTCGACGAGGGCCGGGAAATCCTGCGCTACGTCTCGGGCCTCCTGATCCTGCTCGGCCTTCTCGGCACGTTCTGGGGCCTGATCGACACGCTGAGCGCGGTCGGGTCGGTGATCAAGACCATGCGGGGCGGCGGCGAGGCCGCGGCGATGTTCGACGAGCTTAAGAACGGCCTCGCGGTTCCGCTCTCCGGCATCGGCCTCGCCTTCTCGGCCTCCCTGTTCGGCCTCGCGAGCTCGCTGATCATCGGCTTCCTCGACCTGCAGGCCGGGCAGGCGCATGCGCGCTTCCACAACGAATTGGAGGACTGGCTCCTCTCCGGCGAAATACCGCAGGGTCGTGTCGAGGTCGCGGCCCCGACGAAGGCGCAACCCGCGCCACTCCCGGTACAGGATCCCGCCAGCGCCCGCGAACTGAAGGAGGCGGTGGACCGCCTGACCGCCGTGGTGGCGGAGGGCGCCAACGGGCGCGTCGCCACCCAGGCCATGACGAATCTCGCGGAAGGCATCCAGGGGCTCGTGCAGCACATGCGGGCCGAGCAGCAGATGATCCGCGACTGGGTCGAGGCCCAGGCGACCCGCGAGCGCGAGCTGAAGCAGGTGCTGGAGCGCCTGGGCCGCGAGCGGAGCTGACATGGCCTCCACGCGCGGTCGCCGCGACCGGAGCCTCAACGTCTGGCCGGGCTACGTCGACGCCCTGGCGACGCTGCTGCTGGCGGTCGTGTTCCTGCTCACGATCTTCGTGGTCGGCCAGTTCTTCCTCTCCCAGGAGATCAGCGGCCGGGACTCGGTGCTGACCCGGCTCAATCGCCAGATCGCCGACCTGACGGACCTGCTGGCCCTGGAGCGCTCGACCCGGAAGACGCAGGAGGAGCAGGCCTCGTCCCTGCGCAACACCCTCCTCGGGGCGCAGGCCGACCGCGATCGCCTCAGGGCGCAGGCCGAAGCGTCGCAGGGCTCGGCCGGGCGCCAGGGCGAGGTCGACAAGCAACTGGCGGCCGAGCGCGCCAACACCGCCCGCGCCGCCGCGCAGATCGATCTCCTGAACGAGCAGATCGCGGCGATGCGGCGCCAGCTCGCCGCCCTTGAGGATGCGCTCGCGGCCTCCGAGAACCGCGACCGCGAGAGCCAGGCCCGCATCGCCGACCTCGGCAGCCGCCTCAACGTGGCCCTGGCCCAGAAGGTGCAGGAACTCGCGCGCTATCGCTCGGACTTCTTCGGCCGCCTACGCCAGATCCTCGGCAACCGCCCGGACATCCGCATCGTCGGCGACCGCTTCGTCCTGCAATCCGAGGTGCTGTTCCCGGCGGGCTCCGCCAGCCTCAAGGCGGAGGCCGGCCCCGAACTCGACCGCATCGCCGGCGCGATCCTCGACCTCGCCAAGCAGATCCCGGCCGACATTCCCTGGGTGCTGCGCATCGACGGCCACACCGATGCGCGGCCGATCGCCAGCGCGCAGTTTCCCTCGAACTGGGCCCTGTCGGCGGCCCGCGCCATCGCGGTCGTGCAGGCCATGGTCGCGAAGGGCATCCCGCCCCAGCACCTCCTGGCCGCCGCCTTCGGCGAGTTCCAGCCCCTCGAGGCCGGGACCACCGAGGAGGCCTATGCCCGCAACCGGCGCATCGAGATGAAGCTCACGGAGCGCTGAGCCGGTCGCTCACTTGACGATGCGGTCGAGCCGGTTGTTGACGAAGAAGTACAGCTCCTTCGCGCCGGGCTCGTTGTAGAGCACCTGCACCTCGCGGCCGGCGCGCCCCTCCCCCACCAGCACGTCGGTGGGGGGCTTGCCCTTCAGGCGGACGAGGTCGCACTCGCCGATGCCGATCTCGATCGCGGCGGCGCCCGCCGGCGCGGGCGCCGTGCAGGTGCCGTTCCCCGTCAGGACGGGTCCCTGGAAGGTCGGGGCCGGTGCGGGCTTCGGCACGGCGACGGGGAGCGGCTCAGGTGCCGGAGTCTCCGTGCGCCGGGTCTCGGTGCTGGTGCAGGCGGACAGGCCGCAGGCCGCGAGCACGGCCAGGATCAGCAGGCGCGGGTCGGTGGAAGCAGGCACGACGGGGTCCTCAGCGCTGCGCGGGGCTCCGCGCGCTGAGCGCGGCCGCGTAGAGAGCCGCCGCGTCCCGATGAAACGCGGCGCGCGAATCCGGTCGGGAATAGAACATGTGCCCGCCCGGGTACACGGCGAGATCGAGACGCCCGCCGCCATAGGCCGGCATCTGGTCGATCAGGAGCTTCGACGCGAAATACGGCGTGACCAGGTCGGTATACCCGTGGGCGACCAGCACCCGCATGTTGCCGTCGAGGGACAGCACGCCGCGCAGGGCGCCGAGGGATTCGGGCGCCGAGCGACCGCCGCCCCAGGTCCAGCCCCGGTTCACCGCCCCGTTGAGGAGTTCGTAGCGCAGATCCGGCACCCGGTAGTTCAGGGTGTCGGTGTAGAGCGCGATCATCGCGCTGGTCAGCGGCGCCTGGAGCGCGGTGAGCAGGGGGTCCTCGAAGCCCGAATGGGCGGCATTCGGGTCCGGGTCCCATCCGGTCACGCCCGTATCGTAGGCGCTGGCGACCCGGCCGGTGTCGCGGCCGATCTCGCGCTGGACGCTCTGGCCGGAGAGACGCCCGGCTTGGCGCCGCACGAAGCTCGGGTCGAGCCCGGTCAGGGCACCGACCCGGTCGCCCAGCCGTGCCACGGCGGCGCTGTCGGACGGCCCCTTCAGGAGATCGGCGAGGTAGGGTCCGGTGGCGTAGGCCTCTGCGTCGGCCATGGTCTCGCGCGTCGGGATGCCGCCCGCCCGCTCGATTGCGGCGGCGGCGAAGGACGGCAGCTTGATCACGTGGCCCCAGGGGGTCGTGCGCGGTGCCTGCAGCCAGGCGAAATCGAGCACCGGCGAGAGCAGAACCATGCCCGACAGGCCGATGCCGATCTCCTCCTGGAGCTTCGCGGCGATCAACGGCCCGCGGAAGCCGCCGTAGCTCTCGCCGACGTAGAATTTCGGCGCCGCCATGCGGTCGTTGGTGCGGAGCCAGCGGGCGATGGCCGAGGCCAGCACGGACGCATCGGCGTCGATGCTCCAGTAGCGCTTGGCATCTCCGTCGGCCGCGCGGCTGTAGCCGGTGCCGACGGGGTCGAGGAACACGAGGTCGGTGAAGTCGAGCCAGGTTCCGTCGTTCGGCACGAGGCCGATCGGCGCCGACGGGCTGATGCTGGCGCCCTCCACCGGCAGGCGCCAGGGTCCGATCGCACCGATGTTGAGGTAGGCGGAGGCGGCGCCCGGCCCGCCATTCACCGCGAAGGTCACGGGGCGCGCCGGATCGCGCGTCTTCCCAGCGCCCTGGCCGGCCAGCGTGTAGGCGATGAACGCGATCTCCGCCTGGAGCTTGCCGGCCTCGTCCACCAGCGGCAGGCTGCCGGCGCGGGCGGTGAAGGCGAGCGTGCGCCCATCCGGCAGGGTGACGCTGTGCTCGGTGACGGCGTCCGCCGGGAGCTTGCCGCCCTGGGTGGCGCGCGGCTCGGACGCTTTTCGCGCCTCGGCCGGACGCTCCGCCTGCGGGGCGGGCTGCGGGGCGGGCTGCGCCTGCAGCGGCGGGGTCGCGATCAGCAGTGCCGCGAGGCCGAAGGCGAGACGTGTCATGGCGAATCCTCTCGGCGATGGTCGGAATGCGGCAGCGACGTCAGGCCTTCTTCTGCCAACGGCCGTCGTCGTCCTGCTGCCAATAGGCGATCGTGTGTCCGGCGGCCTTCGCCTCCTTCCACTGCGCACGGGCGCGCAGGAGGGACTCCTGGTCGGTGCCGTCGAACAGCACGCAGATGCGTGCATAGTCGGCGGCATCGGGCGGCAGGTCGGCGCCCTCCACCAGGAAGCGGATCGACGCGGCGTTCGGGTTCGCATCCTTCAGAGTCAGCACGACGGGCTGGCTGGCCGCGTCGACGTCGCGATCGGTCCCATGCGGCAGGAAGCTGTCGTCGCTGTAGGTCCAGAGCTGGTCGTCCAGGGCCTGGAGCCGCTCCTCGCTGGCTGCCTGGATGGCCGCACGCCACTGGCGATCCAGAGAGCGCTCCAGCAGGTTCGGGAGCACCTTTTCGAGGGGCTGGTTCTGGAGGTGATAGAACAGGATCTCGGTCACAGGCTGCAAGGTAGTCCGACGCTGCGCCAAAGCCAGCCGCATGGCCGCGAGCCGCGCCTCTTCCGGCGCGCGAATCCACGCGTGAAAACCGCGCAGGTGCGGGCACGGAACAGAACCGGCGGCCCTTCCGCGCGTCACCGTTCGAGGACGCGGCGAGCGATCTGCCGGAACCGTCGGGGGAAGGACCACCATGCCACACGGACATGCGCCGAACGATCGGCGCGGGGTGATGACGGGCGCCTCGAGCGGACGGGGGCTCGCCGCGTCCGCATCCCCCGCTGGGCGGAACCGGCGTTCGTCCTGATGGAGATCGCACCCATCGCCGGCCCGGTCGGGGGGATCTCACCCGCGGTGTCCGAGCGCCTCGTGCCACGATCGACCATCGACCTGCACGAGGGGCGTACGCTCGCCTACGCCGAAGCCGGGACCGGATCGCCCATCGTGCTCATACACGGGACGCTGATGTCCCTGGAAGACATGTGGCTCGGCCTGGTGCCTCACCTCGCCGAGCGGTTCCGGGTCATCGCCGTCGACCGTCCGGGCCATGGTTTCAGCCGGCGCCGGGGCGCAGCCGACGCCGATCTCTGGCGGCAGGCCGCCCTGATCCGGGAGGGCGTTCGGGCGCTCGGCCTGGAGCGGCCGATCATCGTCGGGCATTCCTTCGGTGGCGCGCTGGCGCTGGCGTACGGCCTTCGGTTTCCCGACGAGATCGCCGGTGTCGTCGCCCTGGCGCCGATCTGCTTTCCCGAGCCGCGCCTTGAACACCTGCTGTTCGGCCCTCGGGCGGTGCCGGGTGGGCGTTTCGCGTCGGACCTCCTCGGGCGCACGATGGACCCTGCGCTGCTGCCGCTCCTGTGGAACGCGATGTTTTTGCCGGCCACGATGCCGCCGGGCTATGCCGCCGCCAATCCGTTCGGGCTGGCCGGCACCGCAGACCAGTTGGTGACCGAAGGCGAAGACGCGGCCGGCCTGATGGTCGGCCTGACCCGAAACGCACTGGCGTATCCGGCCTGCCGGGTACCCGTCCGGATTCTCGGCGGCGATTCGGATCTCGTCGTCAGCACGCCGCGACACGGCTCTTGGGCCTCGCAGCTCATCCCGGGGGCGGCGTTCACCCTCCTGACGGGGACCGGTCACATGCTGCACCACCAGCATCCCGAGGCCGTCGTGAACGCCGTCCGTGCCGTCGCCGGTCACGATCCCGCGCAGGGTTGATCGAATTCGCACGCCGCACGTTTTCGCTCAGCGTTTGTCAACCGGAAGCCATTATTGCGGTGCACACGCAACCCGTCGGCGCAGCCACAGGCGCCGCACGGCTCCCATCTCCCGATCTCGCCGGATGCCCGAAGCCGGGTGCCGAGCGACCAGCCAAGGATCTCATCCCGTGAGCTTCACCGTCAGCGCGCGCGTCTTGGAGCGGTGCTTCAGTTTCCGCCACAGCTCCGTCCTGGGCGCCGTGGAGCAGGGCTGGTCGCTGATGATCGCGGGGATGACCGAGGTGCGGATCACTGACGCCTCGGGACGCGTTCACTGCCCGAACGCCCTGCATCAGCACCTGTTCGGACCGCGCGAGACGGCGCGGCCCGACTCGGATGTCATCGCGCTGGCGGCGTGAGCCGCGCGCGTCAGCGCTGAACGGTCCGTCCACCGAAGGTCGAGAACGACTCGTCGATGACGCCTTTCTGCGCGGCCTCGGCGTCGACCCGAACCTGGATCGCCCCCGTCAGCGCAGGCTCCCCCTCGGTCTCGCCCTTGCTCCGGCCGTCCTCCAGATCGCCCCCCGCCTGTTCCGTACCGGCGCTGTTGCGATCGCCTGCCGCCACAACCGTGATCGCGTTCCGGTCGATGCCGTGCTCCTGAACGAGGTGTTCCACGCTCATCTCGGCATCGCGGCGGGTTTCGAAATCGGCGGTGAAGATCGGCGGCATTCCATGACTCCCTGTGGGGCAGCGACCCCGTGTGAACAGTCAATGGAGCAACGGGGGCGACGTTCCCCAGGAGCCGGGCGCCGCCGTACCCGCCCGGGCGATGCCCGGGAGGCATGGGTCTGAGCCCGGTCGGAACAGCCGTCCGTCGGCCCGACCGTCGCTCCCGCAAGCCGGGAACGACGCCTCAGGCCGCAGGCCGGCGAAGACGGTCGGTGCGCGGCCGTTCCGATACCTGGCTAGACCAGACGGCTCTGGACGATGGCGGCGCCGATGAAGCTCTTGAAGAGCGGATGCGGCTCGAACGGGCGGGACTTCAGTTCCGGATGGAACTGCACGCCGATGAACCAGGGATGCCCGACATGCTCGACGGTCTCCGGCAGGAGTCCGTCCGGCGAGAGGCCCGAGAAGCGCAGGCCCTTGGCCTCCAGGCACTCGCGATAGGCCATGTTGACCTCGTAGCGGTGGCGGTGGCGCTCGGAAATGTCGGTGGTGCCGTAGATCTCGGCGATCTTCGAATCCGGCCGCAGGCTCGCCTGATAGGCGCCGAGGCGCATGGTGCCCCCGAGGTCGCCGGCCGCGGCGCGGCGCTCGAGCTCATTGCCCTTCAGCCATTCGGTCAGGAGCCCGACCACCGGCTCGCGGGTCTCGCCGAACTCTGTCGAGTTGGCCTCCGCGACGCCGGCGAGCGCCCGGGCCGCTTCGATGACCGCCATCTGCATGCCGAAGCAGATGCCGAAATACGGGATTTTGCGCTCGCGGGCATAACGCGCCGCGCGGATCTTGCCCTCCGCGCCGCGCTGGCCGAAGCCGCCCGGGACGAGGATGCCGTGGATGCCCTCGAGGAACGGTGCGGGATCCTCGCGCTCGAACACCTCGGCCTCGATCCACTCGAGGTTGACCTTGACCCGATGCGCGATGCCACCGTGGGTCAGCGCCTCGGTGAGCGACTTGTAGGCGTCCTTAAGGCCCGTGTACTTGCCCACGATGGCGATGGAGACCTCGCCCTCGGGGTTCTTCACCCGCTCCGAGATCGTGCGCCAACGCGACAGGTCCGGCTCGTCCTGCGAGGGCAGGCCGAAATGCGCCAGCACCTCCCGGTCGAGACCGGCCTCGCGGTAGGAGAGCGGCACGTCGTAGATCGAGGCGACGTCGCGGGCCTCGATCACGGCGGTCTCGCGGACGTTGCAGAACAGGCCGAGCTTGCGCCGCTCGTCCGTCGGGATCGGCCGGTCGCAGCGGCAGAGCAGCATGTCGGGCTGGATGCCGATGGAGCGCAGCTCCTTCACCGAGTGCTGGGTCGGCTTGGTCTTCAGCTCCCCGGCGGAGGGGATGTAGGGCAGCAGGGTCAGGTGCACGAAGGCGGTGGCGCCGCGGGGCAGCTCCTGCCCGAGCTGCCGGATCGCCTCGAAGAACGGCAGGCCCTCGATGTCGCCGACCGTGCCGCCGATCTCGACCAGCACGAAGTCGAAGGCCTCGTTCCCCTCGAGGACGAAGTCCTTGATCGCGTTGGTCACGTGCGGGATCACCTGGATCGTCGCGCCGAGGTAATCGCCGCGCCGCTCCTTGGTGATGATGTCGAGGTAGATCCGCCCGGTGGTGATGTTGTCGGCCCGCGTCGCGGCGAGGCCGGTGAAGCGCTCGTAATGCCCGAGGTCGAGGTCGGTCTCGGCGCCGTCGTCGGTGACGAACACCTCGCCGTGCTGCGTCGGGCTCATCGTGCCCGGATCGACGTTCAAGTAAGGGTCGAGCTTGCGCAGGCGGACCTTGTAGCCCCGGGCCTGCAGCAGGGCCGCGAGCGCCGCCGATGCGAGACCCTTGCCCAGCGAGGAAACCACGCCGCCGGTGATGAATACGTACCGCGTCATGGGCCTCGGTCCATAAACAAGGGAGAACGATTCGCCAAACAACAAAAACGCCTATCCCCCGCGATACCTGCGCATGCGCGGCGAGGACGTCGTTCGATCGGCGTTGCAACGAGGAGCGGCGTCCGAGCACTTGTCCGAGCACTTGGACGCCGGGTGTCTGGATAACCCCGCGGTTCACCTCGACCCGACCGGGCCCGGCGACCTCGCCGCGGTCACGTCTCGGTCGAAGGCCCCCTCCGTCGGGCCATCGACCGGCCGGTCAGCGCGACTGCGGGGCCTGCGGCACGGCCGGCTGGGCCGGCGCGGTCGCGGGCACCTGCGCCGGGGTGCCGGGCGCCGAAGTCCCACTCGCCGGAGTCCCGGGCTGGGTGCCGCTCTGACCCCGCAGGGTGTCGAGCAGGTTGCCGGCATTCGGCTGAGTCGCGGGCTGGCTGGTTCCGGTTCCTTCCAGGATCGAGCGCGGGGCCGCACTCCGGTGCGACAGGATCGCGAGCGCCATGCTGGTGGTGAAGAACAGGGCGGCGAGGATGGCCGTCGCGCGGGTCAAGGCGTTGGCCTGTCCGCGCCCCGTCATGAAACCCGCCACGCCGCCGCTCCCGCCGCCGCCGAGACCGAGACCGCCCTCGGAGCGCTGGAGAAGGACCACGGCGATGAGGCCGAGGACGACGATGAGATGGATCGAGATCAGAACGGTCTGCATCGGGTTTCCGGAAGCTTCATCATCCGCGCGCCGGTTCCGAGGAGAGACCCGGGCACGAATGCGTTACGGGCCGGTGAGTCCTGGCGCCGCCGACATATCCGCGGGGCCATACACCAGATGGCCCCGCGCGCCAACCGGACCGATGCTTCGGCACCGCGTCGGCCGGCGCGGCAGTCCTTCGAACCCCGGAGTTATCGCGGAGGCAGCCCTAGTCCCGGCGGCGGTAGCGATAGCCGTAGAGGCTGCGCGAGAAGCCGAGCCCGGCATAGAGGGCGCGCGCCGGCGCATTCTCGGCAACCACCTGCAGGCAGGCCCCGGTCGCCCCCTCCCGCCGGGCCCAGGCCATCAGGGCCAGGATCA
This sequence comes from Methylobacterium sp. Leaf94, assembly GCF_001426045.1. NCBI lineage: Bacteria > Pseudomonadati > Pseudomonadota > Alphaproteobacteria > Hyphomicrobiales > Methylobacteriaceae > Methylobacterium > Methylobacterium sp. Leaf94. The sequence goes on along the minus strand of NZ_LMRM01000023.1, from coordinate 51,867 downwards.
GGCTGCGCGCATGGCCCGCCCGGCGATGGGACGGGTGCGTCGCGACGGATTCGAACACGAGGATCCCGCGATGCAGGACGCCGTAGGCGACGGCCACCGTCCGGTCCGCCTCGATCCGCCGCGCGAACATCCGGGGCAGGATCAGACACGCGATCGAGTCGCGGTAGGTCCGCAGGGCGACCTCGGACACCACGCCCTCGCAGGCGGCCCGCGCCGCCAGCCACGCCGCGTCCGGGGCATTGTCGAGGGCGACGCCCTCCGCCCCGTCGCGGTCGTCCGGCGGAAGCTCGGCGAAGAGCGTGCAGGCCTCGCCCTCGGACCGATAGCCGAGACCGTCGAGCAGGACATCCATCTCGGGCGCGAGATCCGGGACCCGGACGATCAGCGGCCGGCCGAGGTTCCGGTAGAGGGTCTCGGCCTCCGCGACGATGCGGGCGGGATCGTCGCGCCAGCCGCGCAGGGGATTGAGGGAGTTCGTCCGACGGGTCGGACCGCCCGAGGCCCGCAGGATCCAGCCGCCGAGGCCGATCTCCAGCGGCGAGGGTCGGGCGTTGCGGCAGGCCTCCTCGACGGCCCAGGCCCGATCCGCGTCCGATTGCCGGATCATGTCCGCCGACGAACCATGGGCCACTCCCGCCGAAACCCCGGGACCGAATCCGAATGAAATGGGATTTTTCGGCTCGATCCCTAGCGCAGGTAGGCGCGGGCGATGCCGAGGAAGTCGTCGGCGACCAGGCTGGCGCCGCCGACCAGCGCGCCGTCGACGTTGTCCACCGCCATCAGCTCGCGGGCATTGCTCGGCTTGACCGAGCCGCCATAGAGGATGCGCACCGCCTGGGCCTCGGCGCCGATGAGTTGGCCGAGCATCTCGCGCAGCGAGGCATGGACCTCGGCGATGTCGGCCGGGGTCGGCGTCAGGCCGGTGCCGATCGCCCAGACCGGCTCGTAGGCGATGACCGTGTCCTTGGCGGTGGCTCCCTTCGGTACGCCGATCGCGAGCTGCGCGCGCACGATGTCGAGGGTCCGGCCCTCCTCGCGCTCCTCCTTCGTCTCGCCGACGCAGATGATGCCGCAGAGGCCCGCGCGGCGGGCGGCCAGCGCCTTGGCGTGTACGCCATCGTCGGTCTCGTGGTGGTAGGCCCGGCGCTCGGAATGGCCGACGATGACGTAGGAGGCTCCGAGATCGGCCAGCATCTCCGCCGAGATGCTGCCGGTGAAGGCGCCGTTCGGCTTGGCGTGGAGATTCTGGCCGCCGATGGCGATCGGCGAGCCGTAGGCGGCCGCCACGCAGGAGGCGATCAGCGTGGAGGGCGGGCAGATGAGCACGTCGACCGTGTCGAGCAGGGCGGCGGTCAGGCCGTTGCGGACGGCTTCCACGACGGCGACCGAGCTGCGCAGGCCGTTCATCTTCCAGTTGCCGGCAACCAGCGGCCGTCGCCCCGACTTCGTCATCCCGTCCCTCGCTGCTAAGGCTTCGCTTCGCGGTCGCGCCGGCCCTAACAGAGCCTCAGGATGGGCGCAAACCGCGAACGCCCTTTGCGGTGACAGCACGGATGGTCTATCGCGGGCGACCTTCCCAGGAATGACGGGCGCTTCCGGCGCCCACGCGACGGGTGCCCGGACGTTCGATGCTGCAGAACATGCGCAAGGCCAGCCAGCACTGGCTCGGCAAGATCATCCTCACGGTGGTCTTCACCTTCCTGATCGCCGGCGTGGCGATCTTCGGCGTCGAGGAATTCTTCCGCGCGGGCTCGTCCACCAGCGTGGCCACCGTGGGCCGGGCGCAGATCTCCGCCGAAACGGTGCGCAGCGCCTATCAGAGCCAGCTCCAGCGCTACCAGAGCCAGACCCGCCGCACCCTGACGCCCGATCAGGCCCGGGCCCTCGGCATCGACCGCCAGGTGCTCGCGCAGCTCGTCAGCGAAGCCTCCCTCGACCAACAGACCGCCGCCCTCGGCCTGAGCATCCCCGATGCGGCCGTGCTGCGCGCGATCCAGGAGGAGAAGAGCTTCCAGGGCGCCGACGGCAAATTCGATCCCGCCCTCTTCTACCAGACGCTTCAGCGCGCCGGCATCAACGAGGCCACCTTCGTGCGCGAGCAGCGCTCGGTCGCCGCCCGCCTGCAGCTCGCCGAGGCGGTCGCGGCCGACCTGCATGTCCCCGAGGCCCTGCGCGAGGCGGTGCACCGCTACACCACCGAGCGCCGTTCGGTCGCTCTGATGATGCTGCCGCCCTCCGTGGCCGGTGAGATCCCGGCGCCCTCCGAGGATGCGGTCAAGGCGTATTATGAGGACAACAAGTTCGCCTTCCGCGCGCCGGAAGCCCGCGCCGTCACCCTGCTGGTCCTCGACCCGCAGGCGATGGCCAAGCCCGAGGCCGTGACCGCCGAGGACATCGCCAAGCGCTACGATTCCGAGAAGGCGCGGTACGGGACGCCGGAGCGTCGCACGATCCAGCAGATCGTGTATCCCGATCAGGCTGCCGCCGAGGCGGCCCGGACGGCGATCGAAGCCGGCGACAAGCCGTTCGAGGCGGCCGCCGCCGAGACCGGCGCCGATGCCAAGAACCTCTCCCTCGGGACGCTCTCCAAGGCGGAGCTGTTCGATCCCGCCGTGGCGGACGCCGCCTTCGCCCTGCCCCTGAATACGGTCAGCGCACCGGTGAAGGGCCGCTTCGGCACCGTCCTCCTGCGCGTCACCGCCATCGAGCCGGGAACGGTGAAACCGCTGGCCGAGGTCTCCGCGGACATCGCCAAGACCATCGCCCTGGAGCGCGCCAACAGCGGCATCGACGCGGCCCACGACGCGATCGAGGACCAGCGCGCCAATTCGAAGCCCCTGGCCGACATCGCCAAGGAGCGCGACCTGCCGCTCCAGACGATTCCGGCCGTCACCGCGCAGGGCCTCGATCCCGCCGGCAGGACCGTCGAGGGCATCCCGGATCGCGACACCACCCTGACCGCCCTGTTCCGGGCCGAGATGGGTGGCGACAACGAGCCCCTGCGCACCAAGACCGGGGGATACATCTGGTACGACGTGACCGGGGTCGACCGCGCCCACGACAAGCCGCTGGATGAGGTGCGCGACGAGGTCGTCGCCCGCTGGCGCGCCGCCGAAGTCCAGAGCCGGCTGCTGGCGAAGGCCAAGGCGCTGTCGGCGCGCCTCGACCAGGGCGAGACCGTCGAGGCCGTCGCCGCGGAAGCGGGCCTGACCGTCCAGAGCCTGACCGACCTGGCCCGCAACCAGGCCCAGGGCGATCTGACGGCCGAGGTTGTCAACCGCGTCTTCGCGACGGCCGTCGACAAGTCGGCTTCCGCAGAGGCCGGCGAGAGCCGCGCCCTGTTCAAGGTCACGGCCGCGACGATGCCGGCCTTCGTTCCCGGCTCGCCGGAGGACGAGGCGATCGGCAAGCGTTTCCAGCCCACCATCGCCGACGATGTCCTGGGTCAGTACATCGGCGACGTGCAGACCTCGGTGGGCGTGACCATCAACCAGGCGGCCTTCCGCCGGGCGATCGGCGGCGGCGAGTACTGAGCCGACGATGTCCGAGGACCCCGCCTTCACGGCCTTCGTCGACGCCTACGAGGCGGGCCGTCCCGCCCTCCTCAACCTCACCCTGGTGGCGGATCTCGAGACGCCCGTCGCCGCCTTCCTGAAGCTGCGGGCCGAGCACCCCGGCACCGCCTTCCTGCTCGAATCCGTCGAGGGGGGCGTCGTGCGCGGACGCTACTCGATGATCGGGCTCGACCCCGACCTGGCCTGGCGCTGCCGCGACGGCCGGGCGGAGATCGCGCGCGGTCCCGACCTGTTGGTGTTCACGCCCGAGGCGGCTGCGCCCCTGGCGAGCCTACGGGCCCTTATCGCCGAGAGCGCGATCGGCGCGGAGGGCGACACGGATGTGCTGCCGCCGATGGCGGCGGGCCTGTTCGGCTATCTCGGCTACGACATGGTCCGGGCCATGGAAGCCCTCGGAGACCCGAACCCCGATCCGCTCGGGGTGCCGGACGCGATCCTCGTGCGACCGCGCGTGATGGTGGTCTTCGACTCGGTCCGCGACCTGATCACCGTGGTCGGCCCGGTGCGCCCGACCGCCGGAATCGGCGCACGCGCCGCCTACGAGGCGACGTTGGGTCGGCTGGAGCGGGTGGCCGAGATCCTCGAAGGCCCCCTCCCTGTCGAGGCCCGTATCGACCCGCACGCGATCGCGCATCCCGAGCCGGTCTCGAACACGACACCCGAAGCGTACCTGGGAATGGTCGCCCGGGCCAAGGAGTACATCGTCGCCGGCGACGTCTTCCAGGTCGTGCTCTCGCAGCGCTTCGAGGCGCCCTTCACCCTGCCGGCCCTGGCCCTCTACCGCTCGCTGCGCCGGACCAACCCGGCCCCGTTCCTGTGCTACCTCGACTTCGAGGATTTCCAGCTCGTCTGCTCGTCGCCCGAGATCCTGGTGCGGGTCCGTGACGGGCGCGTCACCATCCGGCCGATCGCCGGGACGCGCCGGCGCGGCGCGACGCCGGCCGAGGACAAGGCGCTGGCCGAGGAACTGCTGGCCGATCCCAAGGAGCGCTCCGAGCACCTCATGCTGCTCGACCTCGGCCGCAACGATGTCGGCCGCGTCGCGCGCATCGGCAGCGTCACGGTCACGGGTTCGTTCTTCCTCGAGTTCTACAGCCAGGTCATGCACATCGTCTCGAACGTCGAGGGCGACCTCGACCCGAAGCACGATGCCCTCGCGGCCCTCGCCGCCGGCTTTCCGGCCGGAACCGTCTCCGGTGCCCCGAAGGTGCGGGCCATGGAGATCATCGACGAACTCGAGCGCGAGAAGCGCGGCCCCTACGGCGGCTGCATCGGCTATTTCGGCGCGCGCGGCGAGATGGACACCTGCATCGTGCTGCGCACCGCCCTGGTGAAGGACGGCCGCATGCACGTCCAGGCCGGTGCCGGCATCGTCTACGATTCCGATCCGGCCTCCGAACAGCAGGAATGCGTCAACAAAGCCAAGGCCCTGTTCCGCGCGGCCGAGGATGCGGTGGTGTTCGCGAGCCGGGCCCGGCGGGGACAGTAGCGCCCGGTTGACGGGTCGCCGGACTCGCGCCACACCGCCGTCATGCCTGCGCGCGAAGCTCCGATGTCCGACGTCCTCGTCATCGACAATTACGATTCCTTCACCTGGAATCTCGTCCACCTGATCGGCCCCCTCTGCGGTTCGATCGACGTGGTGCGCAACGACGCCATCACCACGCAGGAGATCCGCGCGCGCCGGCCCGACGCCGTGGTGCTGTCGCCGGGACCCTGTTCGCCGAACGAGGCCGGCATCTGCCTCGACGTGGTCAAGGACCTCTCGACCGAGATCCCGATCTTCGGCGTCTGCCTCGGGCTCCAGGCCATCGGGCAGGCCTTCGGCGGCGACGTGGTGCGGGCGCCGACGCCGATGCACGGCAAGGTCTCCAGCATCCAGCATCGGGCGTCGGGCATCTTCCGGGGGCTGAACGGGCCGTTCGACGCCACCCGCTACCATTCCCTGGTGGTGGAGCGGGGCGGCTGCCCGACCGATCTCACCGTCACGGCCGAGGCCGACGGCCTGATCATGGGCCTTCAGCATGCCCATCGGCCCGTCCACGGCGTGCAGTTCCACCCCGAAAGCATCCTGTCGCATCACGGATCGCAGATCCTGCGGAATTTCCTGGACATCGCGGCCACGTGGAATGCGGCGCGTGACAAGGGCCGCGACGGCGTGCATTGACGGGTTACGTCGCCTGTCTGGAATCAATCCGGTTCTCCGTGCCGGACCGTCACGCCCGAGCCACATGGAATCCTTCAAGCCCCTCCTCGCCAAGGTCGCCACCGGCGCGGGCCTGGACCGTGCCGAGGCGCGGCAGGCCTTCGACGATCTGCTCTCGGGCGAGGTCACGCCGGTTCAGGCCAGCGCCTTCCTGACGGCGCTGAAGGTCCGCGGCGAGGCCCCGGACGAGATCGTCGGTGCCGTCGAGGCCATGCGGGCGCGGATGCTGCCGGTGCCCGGCGTCGCGGGCGCCGTCGACGTGGTCGGCACCGGGGGCGACCATTCGGGCAGCTACAACGTTTCGACCCTGGCGGCGATCATCACCGCCGCCTGCGGCGTGCCGGTGGCCAAGCACGGCAACCGGGCCGCCACCTCGCGCTCCGGCGCCGCCGACGTGCTCACGGCCCTCGGCGTGCGCATCGGCCTCGCGCCGGACGAACTGAGCCTGTGCCTCGCCGAGGCGGGCCTGTGCTTCATGTTCGCCCAGACCCACCACGCCGCCATGCGCCACGTGGCTCCGGTGCGGGCCGAACTGCCGATGCGGACGATCTTCAACATGCTGGGCCCGCTGGCGAACCCGGCCGGCGTGCGGCGCCAGCTCTTCGGCGTCTCGTCGCCGGCCTGGGCCGAGCCGCTGACCGGCGTCCTGGCGGAACTCGGCAGCGACCGGGTCTGGACCGTGCACGGCAGCGACGGCCTCGACGAGATCACCGTGACCGGCCCCACCGCCGTGGTGGCGCTGGCGGACGGCCGGATCTCGCGCTTCACCATCGATCCGCGCGAGGTCGGCCTGCCGCTCCATGGGCTGGAAGCCCTGCGGGGCGGCGACCCGGAGCACAACGCCGCCGCCCTGGCCGGGGTGCTGGATGGGGGGCGCAACGCCTATCGCGACATCGCCGTCCTCAACGCGGGGGCCGCCCTGGTGGTGGCGGAGGCCGCCGGCACCCTGGCGGAGGGTGTCGTCCGGGCCGGTCAGGCCCTCGACAGCGGCGCCGCGCGTGCCACACTCCGGACGCTGGTCCGTCTCTCGAACCGTCGCTCGAACGCCTGAAAGCCCGTCATGTCCGAGCCCAAATCCGGGTCCGTCCCCGAGACCGCGTCCACCGAGCGCAAGGACGTGCTGGCCCGCATCGAGACCTATAAGCGGCGTGAGATCGCCGAGGCGAAGCTGCGGGTGCCGCAGACCAAGCTCGAGAAGCGCATCGCCGACGTCACGCCGCCGCGGGGCTTCGCCGAGGCCATCGCGGCGCATATCGCGCAGAAGCGCCCGGCCCTGATCGCCGAGGTGAAGAAGGCCTCGCCCTCCAAGGGCCTGATCCGCGCGGACTTCGACCCGGCCGTCCTCGCCGCCGCCTACGAGGCCGGCGGCGCCACCTGCCTCTCGGTGCTCACCGACACGCCCTCGTTCCAGGGCAGGCCCGAATACCTCACCGAGGCGCGCGCCGCCTGCGCCCTTCCGGTCCTGCGCAAGGACTTCCTGTTCGAGCCCTACCAGGTGTTCGAGGCGCGGGCCTGGGGCGCCGACTGCATCCTGGTCATCATGGCCTGCCTCGAGGACGACGAGGCCGCCGTTCTGGTGGAGACCGCGCACGACCTCGGCATGGACGTGCTGGTCGAGGTCCACGACACCGAGGAGTTGGCGCGGGCCCTGCCCCTCGGCACCCGGCTGGTGGGCATCAACAACCGCAACCTGAAGACCTTCGAGGTCTCGTTCGAGACCGCGATCCGCCTCGCCGCGGGCGTGCCGGCCGACCGGATCGCCGTGGCCGAGAGCGGCATCGCGGGCCATGCCGACGTGGTCCGGCTCGCGGCGGCCGGCCTCGACACCATCCTGGTCGGCGAGAGCCTGATGCGCGAGGCCGACGTGACGGCGGCCACCCGGCGCCTGCTGTTCGGCGACGCCCAGGCCTGAGGACGCGACGATGGCCGAACTCACCCACCTCGACGCGTCCGGCGCGGCCAACATGGTCGACGTGTCCGAGAAGGACGCGACCACCCGCACCGCCCGCGCGACCGGGCTCGTGGTCATGCTGCCCGAAACCCTGCGGCTGATCCGCGAGGGCGACGCCAAGAAGGGCGACGTCATCGGCACGGCGCGGCTCGCCGGCATCATGGCCGCGAAGCGCACCCACGAGCTCATCCCCCTCTGCCATCCCCTCCTGCTCTCGAAGGTGCGCGTCGATTGCGAGCCCGACGACGGCCTTCCGGGCCTTCGGGTGACGGCGGAGGTGAAGGTGCTGGGGCCGACCGGCGTCGAGATGGAGGCGCTGACCGCGGTCTCGGTGGCCTGTCTGACCATCTACGACATGGTGAAGGCGGCCGATCGCGGCATGCGGATCGAGGGCATCCGGCTGCTCGCCAAGGATGGCGGTCGCTCCGGGGCCTACCGCGCCGAGGATCGCGCTTGAGCGGCAGGCCTCCGAAACGGACGGGGTCCGCGGGCATGATCCCGGTCGCCGAGGCGCTGTCGCGGGTTCTCGAAGGCATTCCGGGTCCGGTCGAGACGGAGACCGTCGCGATCGGGCAGGCCGCCGGGCGTACGCTGGCGGCGGAGGTGCGGGCCACCCGGACGCAACCGCCCTTCCCCGCCTCGGCCATGGACGGTTACGCGGTCCGCAGCGCCGACCTCGCGGACGCGCCCGCCACCCTGCGGCTCATCGGGACCAGTGCCGCCGGGCACGGTTTCGCCGGTGTGGTGGGACCCGGTGAGGCCGTGCGGATCTTCACCGGTGCGCCGGTGCCGGAGGGGGCCGACGCGATCCTGATCCAGGAGAACGCCGAGGCGACATCCGACGGTGTGACCGGGCGGGACTCCGTGCCCGCGGGCCGCTTCATCCGCCCGAGCGGCCTCGATTTCCGCGTGGACGATCGCCTGCTCGCCGCCGGCGACGCGCTGGATCCGCGCCGCATCGCCCTCGCGGCCGCCGGAGGCCACGGCCAACTCTGCGTCCGGCGGCGCCCACGGGTGGCCATCCTCGCCACGGGGGACGAGTTGGTGGCCCCCGGGCAACCGGCGCGATGGGACCAGATCGTCGCCTCGAACGGGCTGGCCGTCGCGGCCCTGGTTCGGGAGGCGGGCGCGGAGGCCATCGATCTCGGAATCGCCGGCGACACCCTCGCGGCCCTGGACGATGCGATCCTCCGGGCGGTTTCGGCCGACGCGGATCTCCTGATCACGCTGGGCGGGGCCTCGGTCGGCGACCACGACCTCGTGCAATCGGCCCTGCGCAGCCGTGGCCTCGAACTCGGATTCTGGCGCGTCGCGCTGCGGCCCGGCAAACCCCTGATGCACGGGCGCCTCGGCCGGATGGCCGTGCTCGGCCTGCCCGGCAATCCCGTGGCCTCGGTGGTCTGCGGATTGCTGTTCGTGGTTCCGGCGATCCGCGCATTGCTGGGCGATCCGCGGGCGTCGGCGGACCTGTCCGAGCCGGCGATCCTGGGCTGCGACCTGCCCGAGAACGATTTGCGCCAAGACTATCTCCGGTCGCGGATCGAGACGGCGCCCGACCGCCTCCCGGTGGTCTACCCCGAGAACCGCCAGGATTCCTCGATGCTCTTCATCCTGGGTTCGGCCGAAGCGCTGTTGATCCGCGCGCCGCACGCACCGGCCGACAGGGCCGGTGAACCCTGCCGCATCCTGAGGCTCGACCGGCGCCTCTGACGTCTCGGCTGGACCTAGACGAGGTAGAGCGTGGCGTCGGCGCGGAAGACCCGCGGGCAATGCACGGCATCCACCCAGACACGCGCCTGGTCGAGACTGATGCTGCGCGAATCGGCGATGTCCTGCAGGGTCATCCAGCGTGACGACATGATCGGCTCCCTCGTGGTTAACGAAGTAACGGCCCAGCCTGTCGTTGGTTTCCTTGCCGGTGACGGACTCGCGTCGCGGCTCAGCGCAGGTACGTGACACTGTAGAGGGTCCGGCGCAGGGCCTCCTCGTCGACCCAGACGCGGCCGTTCTCGCAGGCCTCGCGCATGCCGGGTCGCATACGGGCGCAGTATTCGCCGGTGTTGTCCTGCACCCGATATTGGCAGCGACCCCCGACGGTTCGCCGCCCGATGACCGGACTGGCGTGATCCGCGTGGAGATCCGGGTCCTTGGGATCTCGATCCTCCAGCAGGTACCAGCTGTAGCCGATGGTGGGCACGCGACCGTGGTCCAGGGCGTAATCGATCATCGCCAGGATCCGGCTGATCGCCCGCGGGCTCGGGGGCGTCCCCGAATCCCGCATCTCCACGAACTCGGCCTGATTGGCTGCCAGCCGATAGGACACCGGAAGCAGAGGCACGGGCAGGCCGACCCGTCGGCAGCGTGCGTCCACATGCGCGATCCAGCCCGCATTGAAGGTATCGGTCTGAGGGTGGCGAAGATGGGGGACCGTGCCGGCGAGGCTGCGGAAGCTCATCGGCCGGGGCGCCAGGCGGCTGCGATAGCGCAGGCGACGCAGGGTCGACGCGGCGTAGCGATAGCCGTCGTTGGAGGGCAGATCGCGATCCTCGCAGAGGCCGCCGATGTTGTAGAGGAGCGCGGCCGTATCCTCCTCGCCGCCCTCGATCTTGTCGAAGTAGGGCAGCAGCTTCGGGTTGCCGGCCGGCGACATTTCGGCGGCGTTGCGGCTCCAGGCGATGTCGGCGCGCCAGTTCGGGTGTGCCTTCAGGTGCCGGCGCAGGGCCGGGATGGCCGTCAGGCGCTCGGGATCGGCGAAGTAGTATTTCGTGGCGACATCGAGGGGGGCGATCTGGCGCCCCAGCCGATGCGAAATCATGTCGGCGGTGGCGTAGGCGAAGCAGATCGCGCTCTCGCCCTGATTCAGCGGCATCTCACGCGGCGATGGCGACAATCCGACGTCGCGCGTCCCTTCGTGCTCCGCGAAGGGGATGCTGGTCGCCACCGGCGCACAGGTGGGATTGCGCACGTAGGCCGGCTTCGGCGGCAGGATGCGGAGATCCACCTGCGCCCGGGCGGGCATGGCCCCGACGGCGAGCAATCCCAGCAGGAACAGGACCGGTGCCGCTCCGTGACGGGCGCCGCCGAGCCGGAGCGAGCCCATCGCTCAGGTCTTTCGGCGCAGCCGGCTTGCGAAGAAGCCGTCGAGACCGCCGCTTCGATCCGGTGTGGTGCCGTGGAGGTGGGCGGGTAGGGTCCGCAGGTCGCCGGCGGCATCGATCGGCTCCGACAGGCCACCGAGTTCGGAGGCCTCGACGGGGACCCGCTCGAAATCCGGGTTGCGGGTCAGGAAGGTCGCGACCTGATACTCCCCCTCCTCCCGCTCCAGGGAGCAGGTGCAGTAGACGAGGCGTCCGCCGGGGCGCACCAGGGCGGCGGCCTTGTCGAACAGGCGTTTCTGCAGGCCGATCAGGCGACTGATGTCGCTCTCGGTCTTGGTCCAGGCCACGTCGGGGTGCCGCCGCAGGGTACCGGTGGCCGAGCAGGGCGCATCCAGGAGAACGGCATCGAAGGCCCCGTCGTCAGTCAGTGCCAGGGCATCGCCGACCCGGATCTCCGCCTCCAATCCGAGCCGGGCGAAATTCTGCGACAGGCGCTCCAAACGAGGGCTCGACCGGTCCACGGCGAGCACGGACGCCCCCGCAGCGGCGAGCTGTGCGGTCTTGCCGCCGGGGGCGGCACAGAGATCGGCGACCCGCTCGCCGGGGCGGACGGCGAGGAGCCGGGCCGGCAGGGCCGCGGCGGCGTCCTGCACCCACCACTGGCCCTCGGCATAGCCCGGCAGGTCCGCGACGGCGGCGTGGATGTCGTGCAGGCGCACGCTGCCGGTCGGCAGGGCCACGCCGCCGAGGCGTTCCGCCCATTCGGCCGCCGAACCCCGCACCGTGATGTCGAGGGCCGCGCCCTGGAGATGCGCCGCCGCGATGGCGCGGGCCGTCTCCTCGCCGTAGGCGGCGCGCCAGCGCCGGGCGAGCCAGTCCGGGGTGTTGTCGGCCAGGGGATCGCCGGGATCGGCCACGATCTCGGACCGCTCGCGCACGATCCGGCGCAGGACCGCATTCACGAGGCCGGACAGGTGCTGGAGTTGCGGATCGGCCTTGGCGAGGCGCACGCCGAGGTCGACGGCGGCGTGGTCGGGGACGTTCAGATCGAGGATCTGCACGGCGCCGGTGGCCAGGAGCGCCACGAGGCGTGGCTGGTCCTCGGGCAGCCCCTGCGACATGCGGGCGGCGAGCACCCGGCGGAGGAAGCCGAGGCGCCGGAAGGTCGCGGTGGCGATGGCGCGGGCGAGGCCCGCATCGGCGGCGTCGAGGCCTGCGTTCCGGCTGGCCTGCGCCAGGGCATCCTCGAGGGCGAAGCCGCGGGTCTTGCCGATGAGGTCGGCCACCGCGCTGTGCGCGACCTGACGGGCGGCCAGCCCGGCGACGCCGCGATCGATCGGCGCCGTCGGCGCATCCGTGTTGCGGCGTGTCGCCATGAGTGCCACTTCCTGAAGCATGAGCCCGCGCACGGCGGGCCTCCCTGCGATGCCCTTCCACCCGTGACACCGAGATGCAAGCCATGACCAGCCCGGAACCGACGGAAAACGCTGCGGATGAGGCTCCGGCCGAGGGCCGGGCCCTGACGCCGGAGGCGGCGCGGGCGCTGGCGGAGGCGGCGGAGCGGCGGGCGGCGATCGATGCCCATGCCGCCGCGATCGCGGCGAAGCGGGAGCGACAGGGCCGGGGCGGCCTGGAGCCGGTGCGCTACGACGACTGGGAGATCAAGGGCATCGCCGTCGACTTCTAGACTCTGTCGGGTTCATCCCGAACCTGACGGACCCGCGAGGCCCTTCTCGTCGTTCGTCGTTCCGGGATCACCGGTTTCCACTGATCCCTGACAAACTCCGAGGGCGTTTCGTCGCCGGAACGGCGGCGATCCCCTCCCGTTGTTCCGGCCACGGACACACGCCAAGGAGCACGACGATGGCGATCAAGGTTTCGAGCAAGACTGCAGGCGCGGGTCCGCACGGCGAAGTCGCCCTGGCCCGCGGGCAGGTGGTCGCGATGCGGATGTGGCGCGACGAAGCGCCCAGCGCCGACAAGCCCATGGCCAAGCGCCCCTACGAGACGGTCGGCTACGTGATCGCCGGCCGGGCGGAGCTAATCGTCGAGGGCGAGACGGTGTTGCTCGAGCCCGGCGATTCCTGGCTGGTGCCGGAGGGCGCCGAGCATACCTACCGTATCCTCGAGGCCTTCACGGCCGTCGAAGCGACGGCGCCGCCGGCACGTTAACAACCCCATGGAAGACCCGCGCGGTCGTGTCGAGGTCGCGCGGGTATCCGGTCCGAGAGCCCTGTCTTGCCGTTTGTCTTTTCGGGAGAACCGGTATCCCCGGATCCCCGATGAACGCTAGCGGGTGACGTAGACCTGCGTGCCCACCGAGACGCGTTCGTAGAGGTCGGCGATGTCCTGGTTGTACATCCGGATGCAGCCGTAGGACGCGTAGGTGCCGATCGAGTTCGGCCGGTTGGTGCCGTGAATGGCGTACTCGCCGCCGGCCAGGGTCATCGCCGCGACGCCCATCGGGTTGGAGGGCGAGCCGCCGGCGATGACGGCAGGCAGACGGGGGTTGTCGCGCTTGACCTCCCGCGGCGGCGACCAGGCCGGCTCCACGTACTTGCCGTCGATCTGGGTGGCGCCGCTCCACTGCTTGCCGGGCTTGCCGACCGCGACGGGGTAGCGGATCGCGGTGCCGTCGCCGTTGACGAGGTAGAGCCGGCGCTCGGCGGTGCGCACGATGATCGAGCCCGGCATCACGCCGTCGTGGAAGGCCACGACCTCCCGGGCCTGGGCGGGTGCCCCCAGGAGAGACGCCCCGAGGGCAGCGCCAAGGACCGCCGCAGCCCCTGCGCGAGGGTGAACCGTGCCGTGCCGAACCATGACCTGTCTCTCCGAAAGCGTGACCGTTTGCCCGAGCATCAAGCGCGCAGGCAGGTTCTCGTTCCGGTAAAACGAAGCAGAGGAGCGCGGACAATACGCAGGATTCCGGCAGCGCGGTAAAGCACGGCCCGCGAAATCGCAACAAAGCTCGCGCTTCGCCTTCGGACTTCCTTGACTCTGTCAGGTCCCGGAGGGTCAGCGCTCGATCAGAGGCATTCCGGTGCCCAGGCGCTGCTGCCAGCCATGGCGTACGAGTTCCGGGTCCTCGTGTTCCTCCACGGGAAAGCCGACGCAGAGATAGGCGACGAGGCTCCAGGTGCAGGGCACCTCCAGGATCTCGCAGACCGTGCCGGGCTCGAGGATGGAGACCCAGCCCACGCCGAGGCCATGGGCCCGGGCGGCGAGCCAGAAGGTCTGGACGGCGGTAACCACGGAGTAGCGCAGCATCTCCGGCATGGTCGCGCGCCCAAGGCCATGCCCGGTGGCGGTGGCCTCGTCGCAGAACACCGCGAGATGGACCGGGGCCTCGCGCAGGCCGGCGAGCTTCAGGCGGACATAGGCTTCCCGCTGCTCGGCGGCGTAGGCCTCGGCGGCGGCGGCGTTGCAGCGCTCGAAGCTGGCGAGCACCCGGGCCCGGCGCGCCGGCTCCGCGACCCGCACGAAGCGCCAGGGCTGGCTGTTGCCGACGGACGGACTGAAGCACGCGAGATCGAGGCAGCCGCGCAGCAGCGCCTCGTCCACCGGATCGGTCCGGAACCGGCGCACGTCGCGGCGCCAGGCGAACAGGGTCGCGAGCGTCTGGCGAAACTCGGCATCGAAGCTGACCACGACCCGTCCCCGGCGGTAAATTCACCCCTTCATAGACGGAGTTTCTCCGTGCGGCAGAGTTTTCGCGCAAGTTCTGTCACGCAAGATCTGTCGGGCGAGACCTGCCACACGAGACCTGCCGCACGAGACCTGCCGCACGAGACCTGCCGCACAAGACCTGCCGCACAAGACCTGCCGGGATCCGACGCTCCGGCCGCCTCCTCGGCACCGGCGCCAGGGCGACGAAGCCGCCGCCGGCCGGCATCCGGCCCTCACGGCGTAGGCTCGTCCGGCCGCTCCCCCGGGCTCACCCACGAGCCCGAGAAGGTCAGGGTCGCGGTGTAGACCGCCGCGCTGTCCGTGTTGCGAACGACGACCTTGAAGGCCTGGGCATCGGCCCCGCGCTGGGAGATCGCGTCCCGCGCGATCTCCGGCAAGGCACGCATCGCTTCGCGGCGGACATGGTCCGCGTCGACGCAATCCTGGCCGATCGGATCCGGGACGAACGCGCGGCCGTCGTGAATGTCGAAATAATAGCGCGCCACTCGGGTGCCTCGCTGTCCTCGCCTCGGCTACTTTGTGGAGAAGTGCCTCGCAGGATCGCGGGTTCTGTCGGGTAGATCACCGAGGGACGGGCCCGCGCCGGCATCCGTTCCGCGGGCGCGGGCCAAAAAAAGGGCCGCGCTCCGAAGAGGCGGCCTGAAGTCCTTGGGTCTCGAAACCTCTGGAGTGCCGGTCCCGCCGAATCGGGCGCCGTCCGAAGAGCTGGGGAGCCGTGGAGATCGGACGCCGCGCCGGAACGGGATCGACGAAGTTTCGGCCACAGGTGTTACTCTCCATCAAGGCCGACGCTGGGCCTCATGGCGGCGAAATCGTGGTGATGTGTGTCCGTGCCGAGCGGGAGTCGCCGCCCTTGCCGCGAGGAGGGCCCAGCACCATCATGAGGGACCAGTCCGGGACAGGAGTGACGATGAGCGAGAGAACCGGTGCCGATTCGCGATCGCCCGAGGCCGCCGCCCGGGTCATCCCCTTCCCGACCGCGCCGGTGCAGCCCCAGATCGCCTTCGACCGCGCCGAACTGCGCGTTCTCTTCAACCTCTACGGACGGATGGTGTCGCAGGGCGAGTGGCGCGACTACGCCCTCGATTTCCGGCGCGACAAGGCGGTGTTCTCGATCTACCGGCGCAGCTCCGAGATGCCCCTCTACCGGGTCGAGAAGGACCCCAAGCTCGCCCGGCGCCAGGGCGCCTACGCTGTGGTGGCGGCCTCTGGCCTCGTGATGAAGCGCGGCACCGACCTCGCCCGCGTCCTGGCCGTCCTGGAGCCACCGCTGCGGGCGGTGTGATCGCGCCTGCGTGGCGACCGGGCCCCGGCACTTAGCCCATGAAAAAGGCCCCGGCAGTGTCCCGCCGGGGCCTTTTCGTCATGCCTCCAAGAGACCGGGTTCGCTCAGCGACGGTCGCCGAGGAGCGAGAGCAGCATCTGGAACATGTTGATGAAGTCCAGGTACAGGGTCAGGGCACCGTTCACCGACAGCTTGGCCGCACCCTCGGCATCGGCGCCGCTGTAGAGGAACATCTCCTTGAGCTTCTGCGTGTCGTAGGCGGTGAGGCCCGCGAAGATCAGCACGCCGATCACCGAGATCGCGAACTGAAGCGCCGAAGAAGCGAGGAAGATGTTCACCAGCGAGGCGATGATGAGGCCGATCAGGCCCATGATCAGGAACGAGCCCATGCCCGACAGGCTGCGCTTGGTGCTGTAGCCGTAGAGGCTGAGACCGCCGAAGGTCGCCGCCGTGATGAAGAACACCCGCACCACGCTCGCGCCCGTGAAGACAAGCAGGAGGGAGGACATCGAGGCGCCCATCACCGCCGCAAAGGCGAAGAAGGTCAGGCGCGCCGAGGCCGCGGACATCCGCTCCATCCGCATCGAGAAGATGAAGATGAAGGCGAGCGGCGCCAGCATGACGACCCACTTCAGCGGGCTGGTGTAGAGGAGCTGGCCGAACGGCGTCAGGGCGACGCGGCCGGTCGCCGTCTGCGCGACGGCGGCCATGTTGAGGCCGAGCGCCACGAGACCGGAGATTCCGAGGCCGATGACCATGTTGTTGTAGACGCCGAGCATGAAGGTCCGCAGGCCCTGGTCGATCTCGACCTGGCTGCCGGCGTACCCGGTCGGCTGGGCGCCATACCGGAAGGGGCTGTTATCGAATGCCATGGGAGTTTCCCTTGGAAGCTCTCTCAGCGTGTGATTTCGGAATGAGGCTCACGCACAGGACCTCTTGGCGCCAAGCGACGCCTCAGGGCGAAATATGTTCGGTCACGCTGCCCCGCACAAGGGCCGGCCCAGGCTGAAACGCCGGAATCGCACCGGGCTATGCTGGTATTTTGTTCGATCCGGCAGGGATTAAAAAGGGGCCTGACCATGCGAGCATTGCGCGGGCCCGGGATTAACCAAGGTGGATTTCCGGGTTCCGTCCTTGCACCGAACCGGATCGCAGCGGCGCGCCCGCGTGGTCGCGGGGCACCCGGCGGAGCGGCGCCATTCGCCCCGCGAGCCCCCGTCAGGCGACGGCCTTGTCGAGGCAGCATTTCTTGAACTTCTTGCCGCTGCCGCAGGGGCACGGGTCGTTGCGGCCGACGTGCTTCAGGGGATTGCGCACCGGCTGGCCGAAGCCCTCCGCCGTCCAGGCGAGGTCCGCCAGGGGGTCTTCGAGGGGGCCGAAGCGCAGGGGATCGAAGCGGCCGAGGTCGTCGCCCTCCGCCTCCGCCTCGCGCAGGGCCCTGGGGAACCAGGTCGGGTCGCTGTTCGACTGGGTGAGCCGCCCGTCCCGACGGGCGGCGAGGACGCGTCCCCCCAGGTCGCGCAGGCCCAGGAGGGCGATCGCCTCCTCCCAGCCGGCCCAGGCGAGGTCGCCCTCGACGGCGGCCCGCTTGTCGTCGAAGCGGACCAGGAGGTCGTGGGTCTCCTGCGGCGGGATGCGGCCGGTCTGGGTCAGGTAGGCCAGGGCGGCGAAGGCCTCGTTCCGCACGGCGTCGTCGACGGTGCTGTCGACCAGCAGGGCGCCGAGGGGAGCCGCGTCCCCGTCGAAGACGCTGACGAGGATCCGGGTCAGGGTCGTCGTCACCGCGTCGCCGAGGAGGATGTCGAGGGTCTCGCCGTCCAGGGCCAGCAGCCGGATCAGCGGTCGGTAGACCCGGCTGTCCCGGGCCGCGGCGAGGACGTGCAGGCCCCAGAACAGGAGGTCGGCCTCGGCCTCCTCCAGGTCCGGCTCCCGGGCGGCCCGATCGAGGACCGCGAGCACCGCGTCGGCGATGCGATCCGGCTCCGCCAGGGCCGCGCGCATCTCGGGCGCCGGGAGGTACTTGGCGGCCGAGAGGGCGGCGACGAGGTCCGCATCGAGCATGGGTGGTCTCTCCTGTCAGGAGCGAAGGGTCGCCCCGGTCTTGCGCGCGACCTCGGCGACGATCCGGGCGCTGACGGCCTCGATCTCCGCATCGGTGAGGGTTCGGTCCACCGGCTGAAGGCGGACCGCGATCGCCACCGACTTCGCGCCCTCCGGAATGCCGACGCCCTCGTAGAGGTCGAACACGTCGATGCCGGCGATGAGCTTGCGCTCGGCGGCCTGCGCGGCCTTGACCACGTCCCCGGCCGCCACGTCGCGGCCGACCACGAATGCGAAGTCGCGGGAGATCGGCTGGAAGTCCGACAGGGCCAGCGCCGGCTTGACCTTGGTGGGACGGTATTTCGGCAGGGGCACCGCGTCGAGGGTGATCTCGAAGGCGACGAGCTGGCCCTTGAGGTCGAGGGCCTTCATCACGCGGGGATGGACCTCGCCGAAGAACCCGACCGGGTTCTTGGGGCCGAACTGCAGGGTGCCGGAACGGCCGGGATGCAGCCAGTCCGGGCTGCCGGCCACGACCTGCAGGCCGCCGGTGGGAATGCCGAAGGCGGCGAGCAGGGCCAGGGCGTCGGCCTTGGCGTCGAAGGCATCGACGCCGTCGGTGCGTCCGTCCCAGTGCCGGCCCGCGCCCGCCTGGGTGGCGGTGCCGCGGCGGATGGCGGCGGCCCGGATGGTCTGCCCCTCCGGCTGATCGGTGGCGAAGCACTGGCCGACCTCGAGCAGGGCGACGTCCGGGCTGCCGCGGTCGGCGTTGCGCTGGGCGGCGCGCAGCAGGCCGGGCACGAGGCTCGGGCGCATGTCGGAGAGATCGGCCGCGATCGGGTTGGCCAGGGCGAGGTCGGCGCCCCCGCCGCCGAACAGGATCGCGTCGTCGTGCGGAATGAACGACCAGGTCACGGCCTCGACGAGGCCGCGGCTGGCCAGCGCCCGCTTGGCGAGGCGCGTGCGCTTCTGCAACACGGTCAGCACCGGCTTGCCCACCGCCGCCTCGATGCGCGGCAGGGGCTTGGGCTCGATGCGGTCGAGGCCGGCGATGCGGATGATCTCCTCGACGAGATCGGCCTTGCCCTCGACGTCCGGCCGCCAGGAGGGGGTGAGCACCTTCACCCGGTCGCCCGAGCCGGCGACGTGGAAGCCGAGGGCCTCCAGCGTGACCTTCATCTCGGCTCGGGAGAGCTCGATCCCGGCGAGACGCCGGGTCTCGGTCCAGGGGAAGTCGATGACGCGCTCGGTCTGGGGCGGCTCGCCCATGATCACGGGCTGGCTCGGGCTGCCGCCGCAGATCTCCAGGAGCAGGCGGGTGGCGAGGTCGAGGCCCGGCAGGGTGAAGGCCGGATCGACGCCGCGCTCGAAGCGGTAGCGGGCGTCGGTGATGATTCCGAGGCGGCGGCCGGACTGGGCGATGTTCACCGGGTCCCACAGGGCCGATTCGATGAGCACGTCGGTGGTCCCGTCGTCGCAGCCGGAGGCCTCGCCGCCGATGATGCCGCCGATGGACTCGACGCCCTTGTCGTCGGCGATGACGACGGTGTCGCCGGTCAGCGCGTAGGTCTTGCCGTCGAGGGCCTTCAGGGTCTCGCCGTCGCGGGCGCGGCGGACCACGAGGCCGCCCGCCACCTTGGCGGCGTCGAAGACGTGGAGGGGCCGGCCGCGGTCGAAGGTCAGGTAGTTGGTGATGTCCACGAGCGCGTTGATCGGGCGCAGGCCGAGCGCTCGCAGGCGCGCCTGCATCCAGTCCGGCGAGGGGCCGTTCTTGACGCCGCGCACGAGGCGCAGGGTGAAGTAGGGGCAGAGGCCCGCGTCGGGCGCCGCGAAATCGAGGGTGACGGGCACCGGGCAGGCGCCCTCCCCGCGCACCGGCGGCTGGGGCGGGCGCTTGAGATCGCCGAGGCCGGTCGCCGCGAGGTCGCGGGCGATGCCGTGGATGGCGGTGCAGTCGGGCCGGTTCGGGGTGAGGTTGATCTCCACCACCGGGTCGTCGAGCTTGGCGTAAAGGGCGTAGGGCTGGCCCGTGGGCGCATCCGCGGGCAGGTCGAGGATGCCGCTGGCCTCGTCGCCGAGGCCGAGCTCGGCGCCCGAGCACAGCATGCCGAGGCTCTCGACGCCCCGGATGGTGCCCACCGCCAGGGTCTTGTCGAGGCCGGGCACGTAGGTGCCCGGGGGGGCGAACACCGTCTTCATCCCGGCGCGGGCGTTGGGCGCGCCGCACACCACCTGCACGGGCTGTCCGGTGCCGGCCTCCACCGTGCAGACGCGCAGGCGGTCCGCGTTCGGGTGCGGCTCGGCGGTGAGCACGTGGGCGATCACGAAAGACTTCAGGCTGGCGGCCTTGTCCTCAATGCCTTCGACCTCGAGCCCGATCCGCGTCAGGGTCTCGGCCACGGTGTCGAGGGACGCCTCGGTGTCGAGGTGATCCTTGAGCCAGGAGAGGGTGAGTTTCATCGCTTGAATCCCCTGGCGTCCGAGGCTCCCAGGTGGGCGGGATGCCGGCGCCGAACAGGAAAGAAAAGGTCTCGTCCGGCCGGGGCCGGCGCGCGAAAGCCGGGGATCAGCCCGTCAGCCCGGCCACCAGGCTCGGGATGTCGAGGGGCCGGAAGCCGTAATGGTCGAGCCAGCGCACGTCCGCCTCGAAGAAGGGGCGCAGGTCCGGCATCCCGTACTTCAGCATCGCGATCCGGTCGATGCCGACGCCGAAGGCGAAGCCCTGGACGCTGTCGGGATCGAGGCCGCAATTGCGCAGCACGTTGGGGTGGACCATGCCGCAGCCGAGGATCTCGAGCCAGTCCGTGCCCTCGCCGAAACGGATCTCGCCGCCCTTGCGCGAGCACTGGATGTCCACCTCCGCGGAGGGCTCGGTGAAGGGGAAGAACGACGGGCGGAAGCGCATCTTCACCGCCTCGACCTCGAAGAAGGTGCGGCAGAACTCCTCCAGCACCCATTTCAGGTTGGCGATGTTGGCCGCCTTGTCGATCACCAGCCCCTCGACCTGATGGAACATCGGCGTGTGGGTCTGGTCGGAATCGTGCCGATAGGTCCGTCCCGGGCAGATCACCCGGATCGGCGGCTGCTGCGACCGCATGGTCCGGATCTGCACCGGCGAGGTGTGGGTGCGCAGGACCTTGCGCTGGCCGTTGCGGTCGGGGGCCAGGAAGAAGGTGTCGTGCATCTCTCGCGCCGGGTGGCCGGGCGGGAAGTTGAGGGCGGTGAAGTTGTAGTCGTCGGTCTCGATGTCGGGCCCTTCCGCCACCGAGAAGCCCATGTCGGCGAAGATCGCCGTGATCTCGTCCATGACCTGGCTGATCGGGTGGACGCGGCCGCGCACCTCCGGCGCCTCGCGCACCGGCAGGGTCACGTCGATGCGCTCGGCCGCGAGGCGGGCGGCGAGGGCCGCTTCCGCCAGGGCGTCCCGCCGGGCCGTGAGCGCGCCCTGCACCCGGTCGCGCAGGCCGTTGATGAGGGGGCCGCGCGCCTTGCGCTCGTCGGGGGTCATCGCCCCGAGGGTCTTCAGGAGTTCGGAGACCGACCCCTTCTTGCCGAGCGCCGCGACGCGCACGGCGTCGAGGGCGGCCTCGTCGGCGGCGTCCGCGACCTGACGGAGCAGGTCGCCTTCGAGGGTGTCGAGATCGGTCATCGGTTCCACTCACCGGCTGCGGCGCCGCCCCTCGCGGGACCGGGCGGGCTCGATCGGCATCGGGGCGAGGGTTTTCCCGGTCCCCGGCCGCAACGCAAGCGGCAGGGGGCCAAAAACCCCGGATCGTCGGGCACAAAGACGAAAGGCGCGGCTCCCCGGGGGCGCCGCGCCTTTCGTGAAGAAGAGCGCCCGGCTTGGGCGAGCCGGGCTCGCCTCAGGCGGCCTTAACTCAAGCGGCCTTGGCTGCCGGGAGGGCGGCCTTGGCCAGCTCGACCACGGCGGCGAAGGAGGCGGGCTCGTGGATGGCGAGCTCCGAGAGGGCCTTGCGGTCCACCTCGATGCCGGACTTCGACAGGCCGTTGATGAAGCGCGAATAGGTCAGGCCATGCTCACGGACCGCGGCGTTGAGGCGCTGGATCCAGAGGGCACGGAACGTGCGCTTCTTGTTCTTCCGATCGCGGTAGGCATACTGCATGCCCTTCTCAACCGCCTGCTTGGCGATCCGGATCGTGTTCTTGCGGCGGCCGTAATAACCACGGGCGGCCTTGAGGACTTTCTTGTGCTTCGCGTGACTGGTCACGCCGCGTTTGACGCGGGCCATGGGAGTTCTCCTGGATTACGAAAAAAGCAGTGTCGGCGTCGTGAAGGCTTACCGGCTGTTGGGCAGGAAGTACTTCTTCACGTTGGCAGCATCGCCCTCGAACAGGGTGGTGGTGCCGCGCAGGTTGCGGATCTGCTTCGTCGTCCGCTTGATCATCCCGTGGCGCTTGCCGGCCTGGGCATACATGACCTTGCCAGTGCCGGTGATCTTGAAGCGCTTCTTCGCGCCCGACTTGGTTTTCAGCTTGGGCATTTGGCTCTCCTGAACGCGCAGCGGCTCCGATCCGGCTGGATCGAAGAGATGCGCTCGGTTGATGCTTCTGATGGAGCAGCACGAACCGCCACGGCAGCCCGATCGGCCGGGCGGTTCAACGCGAGGGGGCTATGACAGAAAAGCGACGCGGATTCAATGCCGACTCTCGGGGCTCCATCGCGCGACCGAGGCGGGACCGGAAATTCCCGGCCGAATGCGCTCGGGGATTGCTTGACAGCCCCGGGCGCTGAACCTACACCCCCGACACCGCCGGAAACGGGGCGGGACGTCAAGCGGGCGTAGCTCAGTCGGTTAGAGTGCCGGCCTGTCACGCCGGAGGTCGCGGGTTCGAGTCCCGTCGCCCGCGCCACGTCACTTCTTCACCGAATATTGGATGCGGGCGTAGCTCAGTCGGTTAGAGTGCCGGCCTGTCACGCCGGAGGTCGCGGGTTCGAGTCCCGTCGCCCGCGCCATCGCGTTCCGCACGCACCATCTCGTCTTCTCCCCGCCGCGCCCTACCCTTCCCGAGGATTCTTCGGGGGGCGACGGATGTCGGGTGTCTTCTTCCTCTACTTCACCGTCTGCCTCGCCCGCGCGCCCGATACCTGCGAGTCGCGCAGGCTCGCCCTCGACGTAGACGACGCCCCGGCCTGCCTGCACGTGGCGCAGCCGCAGCTGGCGCAGTGGATCGGCAGCCATCCCGAATTCCGCATCACCGCCTGGCGCTGCGGTGCGCCGCCCCGCGATCGCGGCACGCGGATCTGACTTTGCCCCGTGACCAGGGAGACACAGGCGCCCCTCCGGCGCGCGAACCCGTGCGGACCGCCGCGTTTTCGCCGCATGGAATGCGGAGGCGAAGGGCCGACAGGCCCATTCCCGAGATCCGTCCGCACCGATGCGCTTTCCCCGTCCCGCCCCTCCGCGCCCGCCGCTCCGCCTCGGCGCGGGCGCCCTCGGCCTCGCCGTCCTGCTGGCACTGGCCGGTTGCGGTGCCCCCACCCTCCTCGCCCCCGACCAGCCCACCAGCCTCGTCATCCTGGACGAGCAGGCGGCCGCCGCCGCGATCTCGCGCTACCGGGCGCAGCACGGCCTCGGCCCGGTGGTGATCGATTCGAGCCTGATCCGGGCCGCCTCGTACCAGGCGGCCTCCAACGCGAAGGCCGGCCGCCTCAGCCACGAGATCGGCGGCACCTTCGATTCCCGCATGGCCCAGGCCGGCTTCGGTCGGAGTTACGCCGCGGAGAACCTCAGCGCCGGCTCGGCCACCTTCGACGAGGTGCTGGCCCGCTGGAAGGCCTCGAGCGAGCACAACAAGAACATGCTGATCCCGCAGCTCCGGCGCATCGGCATCGCCCGCGTCGACGCGCCGGGCACCCGTTACAAGCGCTACTGGGCCCTGGTGATGGCCGGCGGCTGAGACGTTGCGCACGGGCCTTCGCGGCCGGTGGCGCGGTGCCCCCTTCAGAGCGCCCCGGTCCGCGTCGCGGGTCCCGCCGCCTCGTGGGGCTGGGCGCGCGCCTGCGCGCCCTGGATCAGGCGCTCGCTGGTGAGCTTCAGGAAGGAGAAGCGAAATTCCGGGTTCTGGTCGTAGAGCTGCTTGACCTCCAAATCGGAGATCCGCAGGGCCTGCCCCGCCTCGACGCAGACCAGCGAGGCGGTCCGGGTGTTGCCCGGCGAGAGCAATCCGAGCTCGCCGACGACCCCGCCGGCCCGCACCGCGATCCCGTATTCCGGAAGCGACCGCTCTCCACGTCGAACATCTCGCCCGCGTCATCGCCGTGGCGGAAGACGGTCCGCCCCGCCCGGAAGCGGACCGCGCGGCCGAAGGGCCGGCGCCAGTCGAGGGAGAGGTCGCCCTCGGCCGCCGCCTCCCCCTGGCGCACGAGGCGCACCATCTGCCAGAGCCGATAGGCGTTGAGGGGGATCTGGATCGCCTCGGTGAGGACCACCGGTCAGCTCCCGATCAGCAGGCCCTAGGTGATGACGGCCACGCTGGCGACGAGGGCGATGATCCGCAGCGGGATCATGGTGGTCATCGCCGAGGCCGTGATGGTGAGAGCCGTGCCGGAATACCCGATGGCCTCGACCCCATCGATGCCGACCCCGGTCATCGCAGGGTTCCGGCCGATCGCGCCCTCTCAGCCCCGCCCATCGTCGGCATCCGCCTCAGCGAGACCATCCTGCAGGGAGCGGATGATGGTCCGCATCTCCGGCACCATGGCGATCGCCTTGGCGATGCGCTGCGCCTCCTCCCGGGTCATCGCGCCCGTGGCCGCATGGGCACCGGCCTCCTCCGAAAAGTAGGTCCAGGCCACGGCCAAGCCCTCTCCGTCCTCGACGCAGAAGCTTCCGTCCCGCTCGACCACGATCCAGGGCGGCGGGAATCCCCGGGCCGGCCTCGCGTGGATCTCGGCATCGTCCGCCACGGGACACCTCAGCGTTGGGGCAGGGTCGCGATCGCCGCGTTGCGACTGGTGGGCGGTGACGGGCTCGAACCGCCGACCCTCTCCGTGTAAAGGAGACGCTCTACCAACTGAGCTAACCGCCCGGAGCGCCGGCCTTCGTCGCGCGGCGCGACGGCTTCGTAGCGGACGCGCGGGCGGGCGCGCAACCCCCTCCCCCGGCGGCCCTTGGGTCTGGGCATGAAAAAGGCCCCGGCATGCCTGCCGGGGCCTCGTTTCGGGTCAGAGTTGCATCGACCTCAGTGGGCGATGACCGTCGCGGAATCGTCGTCGGCGATGACCGGGCGGACCTTCGGGGCCGGCTCTTCCCATTCGATCGCCTCCGGGACCCGAACCAGAGCGTGCTGGAGCACCTGGTCCATCCGCGAGACCGGGATGATCTCCATCCCGTTCTTCACGCTGTCGGGCACCTCGGCGATGTCCTTGGCGTTCTCCTCGGGGATGAGGACCGTCTTGATGCCGCCACGGAGCGCCGCGAGCAGCTTCTCCTTCAGGCCGCCGATGGGGAGCACGCGGCCCCGCAGGGTGACCTCGCCCGTCATCGCCACGTCGCGGCGCACCGGGATGCCCGTCAGCGTCGAGATGATCGCGGTGGCCATGCCGATGCCGGCGGACGGACCGTCCTTCGGGGTCGCCCCCTCGGGAACGTGGACGTGGATGTCCCGGCGGTCGAACAGCGGCGGCTCGATGCCGAAGTCGACGGCCCGCGAGCGGACGTAGCTCGCCGCGGCGGAGATCGACTCCTTCATCACGTCGCGCAGGTTGCCCGTCACCGTCATCTTGCCCTTGCCGGGCATCATGACGCCCTCGATCGTCAGCAACTCGCCGCCGACCTCGGTCCAGGCCAGACCCGTGACCACGCCAACCTGATCCTCCTCGTCGATCTCGCCGTAGCGGAACTTCGGCGGGCCGAGGAAGACCGGCAGGTTCTCCTCGGTGACGGCGACAGCCTTCACCTTGGTGATGAGGATCTCCTTCACCGCCTTACGGATCAGGTTGGAGATCTCACGCTCCAGGTTGCGGACGCCCGCCTCCCGCGTATAGCGGCGGATGAGCATCAACAGGCCGGAATCGTCGACCTGCCACTCCTTGGCGTCGAGACCGTGCTTCTTCACGGCGCCCGGGATCAGATGCTTGCGCGCGATCTCGAGCTTCTCTTCCTCGGTGTAGCCGGCGATGCGGATCACCTCCATGCGGTCCATCAGGGGCGCCGGGATGTTCAGCGTGTTGGCGGTGGTGACGAACATCACGTTCGAGAGGTCGTAATCCACCTCCAGATAGTGGTCGTTGAACGTGGCGTTTTGCTCCGGGTCGAGGACCTCCAGCAGGGCGGCCGACGGGTCGCCCCGGAAGTCCATACCCATCTTGTCGATCTCGTCGAGCAGGATGAGCGGGTTGGAGGTCTTCGCCTTGCGCATCGACTGGACGATCTTGCCGGGCATCGACCCGATATAGGTCCGGCGGTGACCGCGGATCTCGGCCTCGTCGCGCACGCCGCCCAGCGACATGCGCACGAACTCACGGCCCGTCGCCTTGGCGATGGACTTGCCCAGCGAGGTCTTGCCGACGCCGGGAGGACCGACGAGGCACAGGATCGGACCCGTGAGCTTGTTCGCCCGCTGCTGCACGGCGAGGTACTCGACGATCCGCTCCTTCACCTTGTCGAGGCCGAAATGGTCCTCGTCGAGCATGACCTGGGCGCCGAGGAGATCTTTCTTGATCTTCGAGCGCTTGCCCCACGGGATGCCGAGCATCCAGTCGAGGTAGTTGCGCACCACGGTCGCCTCGGCCGACATCGGCGACATCTGGCGCAGCTTCTTGAGCTCCGCCACCGCCTTGTCGCGGGCTTCCTTGGTGAACTTGGTCTTCTCGATCTTCTCCTCGAGCTCGGCCAGCTCGTCCTTGCCGTCCTCGGAGTCGCCCAGCTCCTTCTGGATCGCCTTCATCTGCTCGTTGAGGTAGTACTCGCGCTGGGTCTTCTCCATCTGCCGCTTGACGCGGGTCCGGATGCGCTTCTCCACCTGAAGCACGGAGATCTCGCTTTCCATCAGCGACAGCACGCGCTCAAGGCGCTGCGCCACCGTGGGAATCTCCAGGATCGCCTGCTTGTCGGCGATCTTGACGGCGAGGTGCGAGCCCACGGTGTCGGCGAGCTTCGAGGGCTCGTCGATCTGGGTCACCGCGGAGACGACCTCGGGCGAGATCTTCTTGTTGAGCTTCACATAATTCTCGAACTCGGCGATGACCGAGCGCGCCAGGGCCTCCGCCTCGACGCTGTCGCCGAGCTCGTCGGTGAGGGTCTCGGCCTCGGCCTCGTAGTAGGTGTCGGACTTGGTGAAGCGGGCGATCTTGGCGCGGCCGGCGCCTTCGACCAGCACCTTCACGGTGCCGTCGGGCAGCTTCAAGAGCTGCAGCACGCTGGCGAGCGTGCCGATCTTGTAGATGGCGTCCGTCGAGGGATCGTCCTCGCTGGCATTGATCTGCGTCGCCAGCAGGATGTGCCGGTCGGTGCGGACCGCCTCCTCGAGGGCGCGGATCGACTTCTCGCGGCCGACGAAGAGCGGGACGATGATGTGGGGGAACACGACGATGTCGCGCAAGGGGAGGACGGCATAGGAGCCCGTCGAGCCCGGAACGACCGGCTGGCGCGATTTCGATTGAGTCATATCGGACTTCCTCATGATGGACGCCGGGCAGTCACTCCTCCCAGGGAGCAAGCATCCTGCCAGGGGCCGACCGGGCCGCGAGGGGGTCGGAAGTGTCTTAAGGGACGGTCTTGGAAGACAGTCTGGAAAACGGTCTTGGACGGTGCGGCTGGTGGCGGGACACCGCACCTCAGGGGGTGAGCGTACGGCCGTCGCGCTGAGGCTTCAGATGGAAATCGGGGCGGATGGTTTCAAGCATCCGCCCCGAGGCTCGACCCAGACCTGACGAGACCCGCGCGGGGCCTCAGGCGCTGACGCTGGCCGGGGCTTCCTTGTTGCGGTCGCCGTGGATGTAGAGCGGCCTGGCCTTGCCCTCGACCACCTCGGGGCCGATCACGACCTGCTCGACGGACTCGAGGCCCGGCAGGTCGTACATCGTCTCCAGGAGGATTGTCTCCAGGATGGAGCGCAGGCCGCGGGCGCCGGTCTTCCGCTCGATCGCTTTGCGGGCGACCATGGAGAGCGCCTCCTCCTGGAAGGTCAGGTCGACATTCTCCATCTCGAACAGGCGCTGGTACTGCTTGACCAGGGCGTTCTTCGGCTCCTGCAGGATGCGCTTCAGGGCGGTCTCGTCGAGGTCCTCCAGGGTCGCCAGCACGGGCAGGCGGCCGACGAACTCGGGGATGAGGCCGAACTTCAGCAGGTCCTCGGGCTCCACGTTGCGGAAGATCTCGCCGGTGCGGCGGTCGTCCGGGGCCTGCACGGTCGCGCCGAAGCCGATCGAGGTCCCCTTGCCGCGGGCCGAGATGATCCGCTCGAGGCCCGCGAAGGCGCCGCCGCAGATGAACAGGATGTTGGTGGTGTCGACCTGCAGGAATTCCTGCTGCGGGTGCTTGCGGCCGCCCTGCGGAGGCACGGAGGCGACGGTGCCTTCCATGATCTTCAGCAGCGCCTGCTGCACGCCCTCGCCCGAGACGTCGCGGGTGATCGACGGGTTATCCGACTTGCGCGAGATCTTGTCGATCTCGTCGATGTAGACGATGCCGCGCTGCGCCCGCTCGACGTTGTAGTCGGAGGCCTGGAGCAGCTTCAGGATGATGTTCTCGACGTCCTCGCCGACGTAGCCGGCCTCCGTCAGGGTCGTGGCGTCCGCCATGGTGAACGGCACGTCGAGGATGCGGGCCAGGGTCTGGGCCAGCAGCGTCTTGCCCGAGCCGGTCGGCCCGATCAGCATGATGTTCGACTTCGCCAGCTCGACGTCGTTGTGCTTCGAAGCGTGGGCGAGGCGCTTGTAGTGGTTGTGGACCGCGACCGAGAGGACCTTCTTCGCGAAATCCTGACCGATGACGTAGTCATCGAGGACGCGGCGGATTTCCTTCGGGGTCGGCACCCCATCGCGCGACTTCACCAGGGAGGATTTCGACTCCTCGCGGATGATGTCCATGCACAGTTCGACACACTCGTCGCAGATGAACACCGTCGGGCCCGCGATCAGCTTGCGGACCTCGTGCTGGCTCTTGCCGCAAAACGAGCAGTACAGCGTGCTCTTCGAGTCGTTGCCGCCAGTCTTGCTCATATCGGTCTCCGTTCGCGGGCATGGCGCCGGTCCGGGGCGCACACGCATCCTTCGAATTTAATGGCGTCCGCCTAAAGAAACAGTCACCTGCGCGCATCTGCCGACTTCGATCAGACTGGCGATGCAAGCACGCGACCGCGACGGGATCAAGGCAGGCGCCCAAAAAGCGCCCCGCCTCGAAACGACGCGCCGGGTCGGACGGCCCGGCGGTCCCGGTCGAGCTTACGCGGCGACGGGCTCCGGCCGCTTCTGGATCACCTCGTCGATGAGCCCGAACTCCTTGGCGGCGTCGGCCGTCATGAAGTTGTCGCGCTCCAGTGCCTGGACGATGGTGTCGTAGTCGCGGCCGGTGTGCTTCACGTAGATCTCGTTGAGGCGCTTCTTGAGGGCCTCGATCTCGCGGGCATGGATCAGGATGTCGGTGGCCTGGCCCTGGAAGCCGCCGGAGGGCTGGTGGACCATGATCCGGGCGTTCGGCAGGGCGAAGCGGTGGCCGGGCTCGCCGGCGGTGAGCAGCAGCGAGCCCATCGACGCGGCCTGGCCGACGCAGAGCGTGGTCACGGGGCAGCGGATGAACTGCATGGTGTCGTAGATCGACAGGCCGGAGGTCACGACGCCGCCCGGCGAGTTGATGTAGAAGGAGATTTCCTTCTTGGGGTTCTCGGCCTCGAGGAACAGCAGCTGCGCGACGATCAGCGATGCGCCGTAATCCTCGACCGGGCCGGTCAGGAAGATGATGCGCTCGCGAAGCAGGCGCGAGTAGATGTCGAAGGCACGCTCACCGCGGCTCGACTGCTCGACCACCATGGGCACGAGCGCGCTGTTATAATAGTCGACCGGATCTCTCATCATCACGTGCCCCAGCTACAAGGGGTCCGGCCGCGCCGCGAATCGGGCGCGCACCGGACGTTTCAGCGAACTACGGCGATGGTGAACATCGCCTTACTCTCGAGCCCGCCGCCCTCGTGGGAGCAGCCGGGCTCAATCGGCCTTGGCGACGGCGGGCAGGCCCTCGTCGGTTCCGGTCGAGGCGGACGCGTCGGTCGCGCTCTTCGTCTCGGACTGGCCCTCGGCACCCGCCTCGGCGTCGTCCTCGTCGGCGAACAGCGCCTCCTTCGAGACCGGCTCCTCGGTGAGCGTCACCTGCGCGAGCACGTGGTCGACGACCTTCTCCTCGAAGATCGGCGCACGGAGCTCGGCGAGCGCCTGGGCGTTCTTGCGGTAGAAGTCCCAGACCTGCTGCTCCTGTCCGGGATACTGCCGCACCCGGGCGATCAGCGCCTGGTTCACCTCGTCGTCCGAGACCTTGATATCGGCCGTCTCACCGACCTGTGCAAGCACCAAGCCGAGGCGGACGCGACGCTCGGCGATTTTGCGGTACTCGGCGGTCGCCTTCTCCTCGGTGGTGCCCTCGTCCTCGAAGGTCTTCTCGCGGGACTTCAGGTCCTGCTCGACCTGGGCCCAGACGGCGGCGAATTCCTGGTGGACGAGGCTCGGGGGCAGCTCGAAGGCGTACTTCGTGTCGAGGGCGTCGAGCAGGTCCTTCTTGAGCTTGCGGCGGGACTGCGCCTCGAAGTCGCTGCCGATGGCGGTGGAGACCGCCTCCTTGAGCTTCTCGAGGGACTCCATGCCGAAGGTCTTGGCGAGCTCGTCGTCGATCTTGGTCTCGCCCGGGGCCTGGATCGCCGTGACGGTCACGTCGAACTCGGCATCCTTGCCCGCGAGGTGGGCGGCGCCGTAGGCCTCCGGGAAGGTCGACTTCACGACGCGCTTGTCACCGACCTTGGCGCCGACGAGCTGCTCCTCGAAGCCGGGGATGAACGAGCCGGAGCCGAGCTCCAGGTCGATGCCCTCGCCCGTGCCGCCCTCGAACTCGGTGCCGTCGATGCGGCCGACGAAGTCGATGGTGACGCGGTCGCCGGTCTCGGCGGCGGCCCCCTCCTCGCGGGGGGCGAAGGCGCGGTTGGAGGAGGCCATGCGGGTGATGGCCTCGTCTACCTCCGCGTCGGAGGGCTTGGCCACCTGCTTCGTCAGGCTGACGTCGGACAGGTCGACGAGCTCGAAGGTGGGCAGCACCTCGAGAGCGACGTTGAACGAGACGTCGTCCTTGGCGTCGAGGGCGCGCTCGACGATCGACTGCTCGCCGGGGAACTCGATCTTGGGCTCGAGGGCGAGCTTGAGGTTGTTCTCCGTGACGATCTTCTGGTTCGCCTCGTTGACGGCGTTCTGCAGCACGTCGGCCATGACCGAGCGGCCGTAGAGCTTGCGCAGATGCGCGACCGGCACCTTGCCGGGACGGAAGCCCTTGATCTGAGCCTTGTCCTTGAGGGTCGACAGCTCGCTGGTCAGGCGCTCCTCGAGCTCGTTCGCGGCGAGCAGGACCTGAAACTCGCGCTTCAGTCCCTGGGAGAGTGTCTCGGTCACCTGCATGGTCGTCTTTCCGCTGTCGTCCGTGTGATCGCGCAAATTCGGTTGGTCCCTCGCGGCCCGCTCCTGCGGGCCCCACGAGGTCGGCGCCGGAACGATGCGCCGCCGGGGGCCGGCTTCGTGCAGCGGGCCGGCCGGCCATCGCACTGAGCCAATCCGTTCCCGATGGCGATGGACTGGTGCGGGCGGAGGGGCTCGAACCCCCACGTCTTGCGACACTGGAACCTAAATCCAGCGCGTCTACCAGTTCCGCCACGCCCGCAAGCGCCAACGCCCGGCGCGCTTTCCGCCGCCAGAGCGGGGTCCTATAGCACGCGCGCCACGGGCCGCAGCAAAAAAATCGGGGCCTGCCGCCGATCGCTCCCGGCATCGGCGACCGCCGCCGGGGGGCGATTTGGCGTCCGCCGAATCCCCATTCTACAAGCGCTGCCCGGACCGCGATCACCGCCTGGACGCGCGCCGCGCCCTGCCCTCCCCCGATGCCGAGGTTTCATGCCGAACACCCGATCGCTCGTCCCGAACGATCCCGTCTCGGCCTCGCGCCGCGCCCTGCTGGGCGGCGTCGCGGCCCTGGCCCTGCTGCCCCGCGGCGTCCGTGCGCAGGGGACGAAGGCGCCGTCCGCCCCGGCTGCTTCCGTGCCCGCCCCGGCCGCTGCGGGCCCCGCCCGCACCCTGACGGCGGCCCCCGGCACCCTGCGCCTGAAACCCGAGCCGGCCGCCGCGACGCCGGTCTGGTCGTTCGACGGCCAGGCCGCGCCGCCCGTGGTGCGGATCCGGCTCGGCGAGACGGCGCGGCTGAAGGTCGAGAACAGGACGGACAAGCCGCTCAGCCTACACTGGCACGGGGTGCGCAACCAGAATCCCATGGACGGCGTCGGTGGCGTCACCCAGGCGCCGATCGCCCCGGGCGCCGACTTCACCTACGCGTTCGTGCCGCCGGATGCCGGCACCTTCCTGATCCGTCCCCTGGTGGTCGGCGGCTCGAGCGAGCCCTCGGGCCGGGGCCTCGCCGGCGCCCTAGTGGTCGAGGAGGCCACGCCCCCGGCCGTGGACCAGGACCTGACCCTGCTGATGCAGGACTGGCGGCTCGACGACACGACGACCCTGCTGCCCTTCGGCCAGCCGCTCTTCGCGGCAAGCTCGGGGCGCCTCGGCAGCCTCGTCACGCTGAACGGCGTGCCGGTGCCGGCCCCGATCACGGCCCGTCCGGGCAGCCGCCTGCGGCTGCGCCTCGGCAACGTCTGCAACGCCCGCGGCACCCGCATCCGCTTCGACGGCGTGAAAGTCTACGTGCTGGCGGTCGACGGCCAGCCCACCGACACCTTCGAGCCTCTGCGCGCCACCCTGCCCTTCCCGCCCGGCACCCGCTACGACCTCATGCTCGACATGCCCACCGACGCCGGCGACAAGGGCGCGATCACGGCGCTGATCGGCAACGGCATCGCGCTCGCGACCCTCTCGACCACGGCGGAAGCCGCCGCACCGCCGCGACCGCCGATCGCCAAGATCGGCGACAATCCCCTGCTGCCGGCCGAGGTGAAGCTGCAGAACGCGGTCCGACGCGACATCACCCTCACGGGGGGCGCCCGCCTCGACAAGGACAAGCCCGCCGCCGAGCCGGTCTATACCGGCGACCCGTCCCGGGTCTGGTCGGTGAACGGCGCCCCCGGCACGGCCGGGATGGCGCCGCTCTTCTCGGTCAAGCGCGGCCAGGTGGTGGTGCTGGCGATCCGGAACGAGACCGCCTTCCCGCAGTCGCTGCACCTGCACGGCCACGTCTTCCGGCTGCTCCACCCCCTCGACGACGGCTGGGAGCCCTACTGGCTCGACACCTTCCAGCTTCTCGAAGGCCGCACGGCGCGGATCGCCTTCAAGGCGGACAATCCGGGACGCTGGCTCATCAGCGCCACGGTGCTGGAGCGCTTCGACACCGGGCTCTGGACCCTGTTCGAGGTCACCTAGGCCCCGAGCAGCGCGCGGAGAACCTCGGGCATCCTCTCCGGCAGGTCCTCGGCGATCAGGCCCGGCCCGTGGCGCAGACCCGCATCGCCGTGGAGCCAGACCGCCGCGGCCGCCGCCTCGAACGGGTCCATCCCCTGGGCCAGGAGCCCGGCGACGAGGCCGGCCAGGACGTCGCCGGCGCCGGCGGTGCCGAGATAGGGCGTGCCGTGATCGTTGATGGCGGCCCGGCCATCGGGGGCGGCGACGACCGTATCGGCGCCCTTGAGGACCACGACGGCGCCGGCCAGAGCAGCGGCGCGGCGGGCGCGCGTCAGCTTGTCCGCCTCCGGATCGACCGCGTCCGTACCTTCGAACAAGCGGGCGAACTCGCCCTCGTGCGGCGTCAGCACCGCGGCGGACCCGCCATCGCAGAGGTGGGCCCCCAGGAGGGCGGCCTGCCCCGTGAAGCTCGTCAGGGCGTCGGCGTCGAGGACGAGGGTGCGCCCCGCCGCGGCCGCCACCGCCACGAGATCGCGGGTGGCCGCGCCGATTCCGAGGCCCGGGCCGGCCAGGACCACGTTGAGGCGCTCGTCCACGAGGAGGTCGTCGAGGTCGTCGGCGCTGTCGCAGGCGCGCAGCATGAGGGCGGTGCAGTGGGCGGCGTTCTCCGCCAGGGCCGCGCTCGGCGAGACCAGGGTGACGAGGCCGGCGCCCACGCGCAGCGCGGCGCGGGCCGCCATTCGGGCCGCCCCCGTGCGATAGGCGGGGCCGGAGAGGACGAGGGCGTGCCCGCGCGTGTACTTGTGGCTCGCGGCACTCAGCCGCGGGAAGGCCGCCTCCCAGAGGCCCGGGCCGTTGCGCCAGGCCGGCGCGGCTCCGGCTAGGCCCGCCTCCAGCGCGTCCGCGCCGATCCCGATCTCGGCCACCTGCAGGGTGCCGCAATGGCTCCGTCCGGGCTGGAGCAGGTGTCCGGGCTTCAGGGCCACGAAGGTGACGGTCTCGGTCGCCAGCACCGCGACGCCGCGCACGGCGCCGGTGTCGCCGTCGATCCCGCTGGGCACGTCGACGGCGAGGACCGGGCAGGCGGCCTGCCCGAGCCGGTTCACCAGGGCGGCGACGTCCCCCTCGAGATCGCGTGCGAGACCTGCGCCGAACAGGGCGTCGACGACGAGGCCGTAGGCCGAGAGATCGCCGACCGCCGAAAGCGCGAGCACCGGTCCAATCCAGGCCTTCGCCGCCTCGGCCGCATCGCCGGACAACGCTGCGGGCGGCACCAGCCCGGCAAGGTCGACCGGATGGCCGGCCTCGACGAGGCGGCGGGCCGCCACGTAGCCGTCGCCGCCGTTGTTGCCCGGTCCGCACAGGACGAGGATGCGCGCACCCGCCCCGGCCAGCAAGCGGGCCCGCTCCGCCACGGCGGCCCCGGCCCGCTCCATCAGGGCGAGACCGGGGGTTCCGGCCGCGATCGCGGCTGCATCGACCCGGCGCATCGCCTCGACGTTGAGCAGATGCAGGGTGGTCATGGGGGATTCCTTCTGGAATGCGTGCCGGGATGTCTGCCGGCTGCTCGTCTGGGGCTCATGAAACGGCCTCAGGCCCGCCATCCGCTCAAACGATTTGCGGCACCTGCATGTTTGTTGTGCAGTTTTCCGCCCTCACCGAACAAATCGGCGTGGCGAAGGCGGGACGGCGATGATACCAACGATGGATCAAGAAGCATCGAGGTCAGGCCCGCCCGGCATGAAGAAGATCGAAGCGATCATCAAGCCTTTCAAACTGGACGAGGTGAAGGAAGCTCTGCAGGAGGTCGGCCTCCAGGGCATCACCGTGATCGAGGCGAAGGGTTTCGGACGCCAGAAGGGCCACACCGAACTCTATCGCGGGGCCGAGTACGTGGTCGACTTCCTGCCCAAGGTGAAGCTCGAGATCGTCCTGTCGGATGCTCTCGTGGAGGGCGCCGTCGAGGCGATCCGCAAGTCGGCCCAGACCGGGCGCATCGGCGACGGCAAGATCTTCGTTTCGACCATCGAGGAAGCCATCCGCATCCGCACCGGCGAGACCGGGACCGACGCGATCTGAGGCCTCGGGTCCCCGCCCCGGACGCCCGGCGAAAGACTCCGCCCCGTGAACGATCGACGGGAAGGCCTCGCGCGGACACCCCCTCGGCCTGGATCCGGCCTCGTTCCCGGAGAGGCGCCCCGGAGGTCCCGCCGCACCGCTCGGCGCGCTCCGATTCTCCCCCGCCATGCGGACAGACGCGCGCGGCGTCACGGACATCCGATCCCATCAGGGCTCTCCGACCTGCCAAGACGGCCGAAAAGCGGATCTAAGTTTCTGTTTTTGCGTCTGTTCTCGCGGCGGCCCGGTGCCGGGCGCCGAGAAATTGCGCTGGCCCGGACGCTCCACCTGCGCTAAACGCTCGACGCCCAAGACGCTCCACGCCCGCGACGCTCGACGGCTAAGACCCTTCCGCTCTGCGGCGCGCCGGCGCACGCTGCGGCAAAACCACGGCCGCAACGGGCCGAGACATGAAGGAGACCCCCAAGGATGGCCAAGACAGCAGCCGACGTCCTGAAGGAAATCAAGGACAACGACGTCAAGTACGTCGACCTTCGGTTCACCGATCCGCGCGGTAAGTGGCAGCACGTCACGTTCGACGTCTCGCTGATCGACGACGAGATGTTCTCCGAAGGCACGATGTTCGACGGCTCGTCGATCGCCGGCTGGAAGGCCATCAACGAATCCGACATGCTGCTGATGCCGGACCCGGCCACCGCCTGCATGGATCCGTTCTTCTCGGCCTCGACCATGTCGATCGTCTGCGACGTGCTCGAGCCCTCCACCGGCGCGCCCTACAGCCGCGACCCGCGCGGCACCGCCAAGCTGGCTGAGGCCTTCCTGAAGTCCACCGGCATCGGCGACACCATCTATGTCGGTCCCGAGGCCGAGTTCTTCGTGTTCGACGACGTGAAGTTCGGCTCCGACCCGTACCACACCGGCTTCCAGCTCGATTCGACCGAGCTGCCGACCAACGGCTTCACCGACTACGAGGGCGGCAACCTCGGCCACCGCGTCGCCACCAAGGGCGGCTACTTCCCGGTGCCGCCGCAGGATTCGGCGCAGGACATGCGCGGCGAGATGCTGGCCGCCATGCAGTCCATGGGCGTGAAGGTCGAGAAGCACCACCACGAGGTGGCGTCCGCCCAGCACGAACTGGGCATGAAGTTCGACACCCTGACGCTGCTCGCCGACCACATGCAGATCTACAAGTACTGCATCCACCAGGTCGCCCAGAGCTACGGCAAGACCGCGACGTTCATGCCGAAGCCGGTCTACGGCGACAACGGCTCGGGCATGCACGTGCACCAGTCGATCTGGAAGGACGGCAAGCCGCTCTTCGCCGGCGACAAGTACGCCGACCTCTCGCAGGAGTGCCTCTGGTACATCGGCGGCATCATCAAGCACGCCAAGGCGCTGAACGCCTTCACCAACCCGTCGACCAACTCCTACAAGCGCCTGGTACCCGGCTACGAAGCCCCCGTGCTGCTCGCCTACTCGGCGCGCAACCGCTCGGCCTCCTGCCGCATCCCGTGGACGACGAACCCGAAGGCCAAGCGCGTCGAGGTCCGCTTCCCCGACCCGATGGCGAACCCCTACCTCGCCTTCTCGGCCCTGCTGATGGCCGGCCTCGACGGCATCATCAACAAGATCGATCCGGGCGCGGCCATGGACAAGGATCTCTACGACCTGCCGCCGCGCGAGCTGAAGAAGATCCCCACCGTCTGCGGCTCGCTCCGTGAGGCCCTGCAGAACCTCGACCGCGACCGCGCCTTCCTCAAGGCCGGCAACGTCTTCACCGACGACCAGATCGACTCCTTCATCGAGCTGAAGATGACGGAGGTCATGCGCTACGAGATGACCCCGCACCCGGTCGAGTTCACGATGTACTACTCGCTCTGAGAGCGACCGAGCCGGGCGTCAGGCCCGGCTCACCGGATGACGGCGCAACGCCGGGGCCTCGCGCGGGGCTCCGGCGTTGTGCGTTTCCGACGACCTGCGGAATCCCGACTGTGGGTCGCGGCAGGCCCCGAAGGCGGAACCATGACCCTGCCAGCGGGCTTGCCGCCCCGACGTGAGGGCCGGGACCGGGATGCAGACGGACGACCAGATTCAGCGATCCCGGCGGGGCGACCGCCTGGAGCGTACCAACGCCCTGGTGCAGACCCTCGCGATCCTCGCGGCCGGCGCATGGGCGGTCTACACCTTCATCTACGAGGCCCGGATCAAGCCGGCCCTGGAGCCGCCCGCCGTCTCGGTGACCACGAGCCTCGTGCGGGCCGGCGAGCGCGACCGGCACGTCGCCATCCGCTCCACGGTGACGCGCAAGAACGTCGGCCAGACCGGCGTGCGCGTACTCGGCCTCGTCTACAACGTCACGGGGGTACGGGTGCGCTTCGATGCGTCCTCCAGCGGCAAGCCCGAGGACGGGAAGGCGTCGGCGGATCGCACACGGACGGCGCGCGCCTACGACTTCGCGGGTTCCGGCGAGGCGATCCTGCGCGAGGGCCGGCTGTTCGCCGGCGCCACCGCGGCGGGGGGCGAGCCCTCCGATCTGAATCCCGGCGAGTCGGTCTCGCGCGACCTCATCGTCTATGCCGACCGCGACCGCTTCGACTTCGTCCGCTTCGAGGTCAGCCTCGCCTACACCAAGGGCGACGAGCCCCCGGTGCTCCTGACCTTCGAGACCGCCCCGAACGGGACCCTTGCGTTGAAGCCCGACGCGGATTGCCGGGCGGACCCGCAGACCTGCGATCGGCTCAAGACCACGGATTTCGGCACGGAATTCTCGCTCTGGTAAGGGCACGCGACACGGCGACATCGATTCAGCGACGAAGACGGATGCCTCGACGAATCGAACGCCCTGACGTGCCCGACGCCTCGTCACGCAATCTTGCGCACGATATTTCCGCGCACCACAATCCGAAATCGGACTTTCCCCGCGCCTTGGCGTAAGCAGGCTGCAAAGGCCTCCGCAGTCGCGAGACGGCCTGCACGATCGTGCGAGGAGTGAAACGCCATGCGGATGTCCCACCGCGCCGCCGCCCTGAACGCTGGCCTGTTCCTCGCGGCCCTGGCCGCGCCCGTGACCGCCTGGGCCGCCGCGGGCGACGATGCGGCCGAGCGCGACGCGCACTGGAAAGACCTGCAGCAATCGATCTTCGGAAACCGCCCGGTGGAGACCGCCAAGCCGCTGGTGCGGATGGACCTGCCGGACCGGGCCAACGATGCCTCCCTGGTGCCCCTGACCCTGACGATCGCCGACAAGGACCGGATCAAGGGCCTCTACCTCGTCATCGACGACAATCCGGCGCCGCTGGCCGCGCACTTCACCTTCGGCCCCGCCGCCGATCCGGAGGAGCTGAAACTGCGCGTCCGGGTCAACACCTACACCAACGTCCACGCGGTCGCGGAGACCAAGGACGGCGCGCTCGTGCAGACCACCCAGTTCGTGAAGGCCTCCGGCGGCTGCTCCGCGCCCATGGGGATGACCGACGAGGAGGCGATGAAGGGCATGGGCGACATGCGCCTGAAATTCGCCGATGCGGCCCCGGGCAAGCCCATCGCAGCGACCCTGATGATCCGCCATCCGAACTTCACCGGCCTGCAGATGAATCAGGTCAGCCGCGAGTACACGCCCGCGCGCTACATCAACCGGATCAGCGTCAGCTACGGCGGCAAGAACGTCTTCGTCATGGAGGGCGACATCTCGATCTCGGCCAACCCGGTGATCAATTTCGCCATGCTGCCGGAGGGCAAGGGTCCGGTCACGGTGGTGACGCAGGACAACCAGGGCGGACGCTGGGAGCGCAGCTTCGATGCACCGGTCGCCAGCAACTGAGCGCCTCCGCGGGGCCGCGGCCGCCTTCCTGGTGGCTTGCCTGGCCGCCACGGTTCTGACCGCCGCGTCCCCGGCGGACTCGCCGGTCGACGTGCCCGAGCCCGCCGGCCTGTGGGAGGGCGCGCTCCAGGGCTACACCCCCAAGACCCTGGCGGGCGCCACGGTCTTGGACGGGCCTCAACTCGACGCCCTGATCGCGGGCGGGTCGGTCGTGCTGATCGACGTGTCCGAGGCCGGCCCGACGCCGCCGAACCAGCCGGCCGGACGCCTGTGGCGGCCGATCCACCGGGCCATCCCGGACAGTACCTGGCTGCCGGGGGCCGGGTCCGGGACCCTCACCCCTCCGGAACAGGCCGCGCTCGCCGACCGCATCGCGGCGCTGACGCAGGGGGACCGCGGCCGGGCGATCGTCACCTACTGCCACCCGGATTGCTGGGGCAGCTGGAACCTCGGCAAGCGCCTGATCGGGCTCGGCTACCGGAACGTCCACTGGTATCCCGAGGGAATCGAGGGCTGGCAGGAGCGCCACGACACGGCGGCGATCCACCCCGACGAAACCTGGACGCGACGCGCTCAGGACGGCGCCGGGCCCTGAGGCCCGATTCACATCCAAGCCGAGGCAAGCCCTTCCATGCTGTACCGCCGCTCGCTCCTCGCCCTCCTGGCGCTCGCGCCCCTCGCCCTGTCTGGGCCGGCCGCCGCCGAAACGGTGCCCTTCACGCCCGAGGCCTTCGCGGCCGCGCAGAAGGCGGGCAAGCCGATCCTCATCGAGGTGAGCGCGCCCTGGTGCCCGATCTGCAAGACCCAGAAGCCGATCCTGGCCAAGCTCGCCGAGCAGCCCCGGTTCAAGGACCTCGTCATCTTCGACGTCGACTTCGACACCCGCAAGGACGTGCTGCGACAGTTCAACGCCCGCATGCAGAGCACCCTGATCGCCTTCAAGGGCGAGACCGAGACCGGCCGCTCGGTGGGCGAGACCCAGCCCGAGTGGATCGAGGGCCTCGTCGAGAAGACGCTTTAGGACGCTCCGATGGGCGCGAGCCTGGGACTGGCCTTCCTCGCCGGCCTGCTGTCGGTGCTCTCACCCTGCGTGCTGCCGCTGCTGCCGCTGGTCCTCGGCGCCGCCGCCTCCGAGCATCGGTTCGGGCCCCTGGCACTCGCCGGGGGTCTTGCCCTCTCCTTCGTGGCGATCGGCCTGTTCGTGGCCACGATCGGCTTCGGCCTGGGGCTCGACACCGGGATCTTCCGGACGGGCGCCGCCATCCTGATGATCCTGCTCGGCCTCGTGCTGATGCTGCCGGCGGCGCAGACCCGCCTCGCCGTCGCCGCCGGTCCGCTGAGCAACTGGACCGAGGCACGCTTCGGCGGGCTCGCCACCGCCGGCCTCTCGGGGCAGTTCGGCGTCGGCCTCCTCCTCGGCGCGGTCTGGAGCCCCTGCGTCGGGCCGACCCTCGGGGCCGCCTCGCTCCTCGCCTCCCAGGGGCGCGACCTCGGCGCCGTCGCCCTCACCATGGTTCTGTTCGGCCTTGGCGCCGCCCTGCCCCTCTGCATCCTCGGCACCCTGTCCCGCGCCACCCTGGTGGGCTGGCGCGACCGCATGATGGGCCTCGGGAAGGGCCTCAAGATCGCCCTCGGCCTCATCCTCGTGTTGACGGGACTCGCGATCGTGCTCGGCGTCGACAAGGCGCTGGAAACGCGCCTCGTCGACGCCTCGCCCGACTGGCTCACGCGGCTGACGACGCGGTTCTGACAGCGGAGCCCGCCGGCCGGTGGGCTTGGAGGCTGCCGGCACCCCGGCGTATCCAGGAGCGGCATCCCCGGAGGTCCTCCCATGTCCCTCGTCGTCCCCGTCATTCTCGGCTCCGTCCGCTCCGACCGGCAGGGCCTGCGCGCTGCCCGCTTCGCCATCGGTGAACTGGAGCGCCGCGGCATCGAGGCGCCCCTGGTGGACCCGGCCGAGCTGAAGCTCCCCCTCCTCGACCGGATGTACAAGGAATACCCGAAGGGGGAGGCCCCAACCGTCCTCGAAGACCTGGCGACGCTCTACCGGCGCGCGGACGCCTTCCTGGTCGTCTCGGCCGAGTACAACCATGCGATCCCGCCCGCCCTCTCGAACACCCTCGACCACTTCCTGGAGGAGTATTCCTGGCGGCCCTCCGGCATCGTCTGCTACTCGGCCGGACAGTACGGCGGCGTGCGGGCGGCGATGCAGCTCCGAGCGATGCTGGCCGAGCTCGGCGCCTCGAGCATCCCCTCGCTCCTACCGATCCCCCGCGTCGGCAAGGCCCTGGACGAAGCCGGGGCAGCCCAGGACGAGTGGCTGCCGAAGGCCGCCAAGCGCTTCCTCGACGAGTTGGTCTGGTACGCCGAGGCCCTGCGGGGGCAGCGGGCGAAGGGAACGCCCTACTGAGAGGCATCGTGATCCGGGCTGGCGCGAGGCTTGCCCTCGGGTTGGGACCGATCCCTCGCGCCGAGCGCCCTTCATGTCCGAGACCACCACGGAACTTCGCACGCTCCTCGCCAACCTCGTGCGGGCCGCCCTCATGTCGGACGACCGGGCCAGCGCCCTCTGGCGCGAGGCCGCCCGGCAGGGTCAGGCGAAGCTGGCCGCGGACCCCGCCCGAACCGAGGGCCTGACCATCGAGGGCTTCTGGACCCAGGGCGTGCGCGAGGCCGAGGCCCCGGAATATCGCGAGGCCGAGGGACAGGTGGAATTCGGCTTGCCGGCCCTGTGCCCGTTCACCCTGGCCGAACTCGTTGCGCCCGGCTTCGACGTCGATGCGGCGGTCGAGCGCCTGCGCAAGTCGGCCGCCACCGGCTGAACCATGTTGAGGGCCGGGCCCGCGCCGTTGCCGGGGCGGGGTCCAGCGCCCATGTTACGGAGCAGTCGTCGGGGTGCGCTCCCGCCCCCGGCGAGACACGTCCTCTTCGCGTATGGCTTCGCGCCCGCGCAGCGAGCCGGATCCCTTGGCAAAACGTATCCATCCCAATCCCGGCGCTGCCGGTCTTCCCTCCCGGGAGCAGATCCTCGCCTTCATCGCCGCCTCCACCGAGACGGTCGGCAAGCGCGAGATCGCGGCGGCCTTCAACATCAAGGGCGCCGACCGGATCGGCCTCAAACGCATCCTGAAGGAGATCGAGGAGGACGGCGCCATCGCCCGCGGGCGCGGCGGGCTCGCGCCCTCCGGCCG
Source organism: Methylobacterium sp. Leaf94 (assembly GCF_001426045.1). Taxonomy (NCBI): domain Bacteria; kingdom Pseudomonadati; phylum Pseudomonadota; class Alphaproteobacteria; order Hyphomicrobiales; family Methylobacteriaceae; genus Methylobacterium; species Methylobacterium sp. Leaf94. The sequence continues at coordinate 9,382 of NZ_LMRM01000023.1, read as the reverse complement.
CCTGCCGCCGGTGGTGCTCGCCGACATCACCGCCCGGGACCGCGACGGCGAGTTCCTGGCGAGCCCCGCCGAGTGGGACGTCGGCAACGCCGCCGCCCCGAAGATCACCGTCGCCACGCCCCGCGGCGGCAAGCGCCCGGGCCAGCCGGCGCCGGGCATCGGCGACCGGGTGCTCCTGCGCGTCGAGGCCAGCGCCGGCGAGCCGGGCCGCTACACCGCCCGCGTCATCAAGGTGCTGGGCAAGAGCAAGTCGGACATCATCGGCGTCTTCCGCGCCGGCCCCGAGGGCGGGCGGATCATCCCCGTCGAGAAGCGGGCACAGGGCCGGGAAGTCGCGATTCCCGCCGGCGAAGAGGGGGACGCCCGCGACGGCGACCTCGTCAGCGTCACCCTCCAGCGCGAAAGCCGCTTCGGCTTGGCCCAGGGCCGGGTGCGCGAGCGCCTCGGGTCGCTGGGCTCGGAGAAGGCCGTCAGCCTGATCGCGCTGCACCTTCACCACATCCCGCACGTCTTCGCCGCCGCCACCCTGGCGGAGGCCGACGCCGTGGTACCGGTGGGGCTCGCGGGCCGCGAGGATTGGCGCACCGAACCGCTGCTCACCATCGACCCGCCGGATGCCAAGGATCACGACGACGCCGTGATGGCGACGTCGGATCCCGACCCGGCCAACGCGGGCGGGTTCGTCGTCACCGTGGCGATCGCCGACGTCGCCGCCTACGTGCGTCCGGGCTCGGCCCTCGACCGCGAGGCTTTGGTGCGCGGCAACTCGGTCTATTTCCCGGACCGCGTCGTGCCGATGCTGCCCGAGCGCATCTCCAACGACCTTTGCTCCCTGCGGGAGGCCGAGGACCGGCCGGCGCTGGCCGTCCGCATGGTGATCGCCGCCGACGGCACGAAGCGCCGGCACAGTTTTCACCGGGTGATGATGCGCTCGCGGGCCAAGCTCAGCTACGCCCAGGCCCAGGCCGCCATCGACGGCTTCGCCGACGACGTCACCGCCCCCCTCCTCGAGCCCGTGCTGCGACCCCTCTGGGAGGCCTACGCCGCCCTGCGCGAGGCCCGCGACGCCCGCGGACCGCTGGCCCTCGACCTGCCCGAGCGCAAGGTGCTGCTTGACGCGGACGGGGCGGTCGACCGCGTGGTGGTCCCGGCCCGCCTCGATGCGCACCGCCTCATCGAGGAGTTCATGATCCAGGCCAACGTCGCGGCCGCCGAAACCCTCGAGCAGGCGCGCCAACCCCTGATCTACCGGGTGCACGACGAGCCGGCCCTTGAGAAAATGCGGGCCCTCGGCGAGGTCTTGGCCTCCATCGGCATCAAGCTGCCGAAGGAAGGCATCCTGCGCCCGGCCCTGTTCAACCGCATCCTCGCCACCGTGGCGGAGACCGAGCACGCCATCTTCATCAACGAGGTCGTCCTGCGTTCGCAGGCCCAGGCGGTCTACGCCGCGCAGAACCTCGGCCATTTCGGCCTCAACCTCCGGCGCTACGCCCACTTTACCTCGCCGATCCGGCGCTACGCCGACCTGATCGTCCACCGGGCCCTGATCTCCGCCTGCCGCCTCGGCTCGGACGGCCTGTCCTCCGAGATGTCCGTGGCGGCCCTCGACCAGATCGGCGAGCAGATCTCGGCCGCCGAGCGGCGGGCCATGGCGGCCGAGCGGGAAACCATCGACCGTCTCATCGCCCATCACCTCGCCGACCGGGTCGGCGCGACCTTCACCGGCCAGATCTCCGGCGTCACCCGGTCCGGCCTCTTCATCAAGCTCGACGAGACCGGGGCCGACGGCTTCGTGCCGATCTCCACCATCGGGGCCGACTATTACTGGCACGACGAGGCCAAGCACGCCCTGGTCGGCGAGCGCTCGGGCGAGACCCATCGC
>NZ_LMRM01000022.1:0-38123 GCF_001426045.1 Methylobacterium sp. Leaf94 | reverse complement strand
GTCCGCGTAGGTCAGCGCGTCGAGCGTCGCCACCGCATGTCCGAGGTCCTGCACCAGGTGCAGGACCAGAGCCGATCCGATGAAGCCGCAGCCGCCCGTCACCAAGATGCGCATGGGATGAAAGGTCTCTCGTGAGGCCGGATCGGGTGGACGATCCGACGATGGGGTGATGCCGCGGGACCGGCGCTGGCCGGGTCGTCCGCCGCAAGAGCTTCAGAAAAGCGGCGGAAGATCGGCCAGGCGCGGGGCGATCCGGTCCTTGGCCGAGAGCTGGGCCTCGGCCTCGCTCACCGGCCAGGCGATGCCGAGCGCCGGATCGTTCCAGAGCAGGCCGCCATCGTGCTCGGGGCTGTAGACCCCGCCGGCGACCTTGTAGGCCACCATCGTGTTGGGTTCCAGGGTGCAGAAGCCGTGCCCGAAGCCGACGGGGATGTAGAGCTGCTCGCCGCCTTGCGCGTCGAGCCGCACGGCCACGTGCCGGCCGAAGGTGGGCGAGGCGCGCCGCAGGTCGACGGCCACGTCCAGGATGGCACCCGCGAGCACCCGGATGAGCTTCGCCTGGGCCATGGGCGCGCGCTGGAAGTGCAGCCCGCGCACGGTGCCGCGCGGGGCGGAGAAGGACTGGTTGTCCTGGATGAAGACATCCGCGATGCCGGCCCGGGCCAGAATGTCCGCCCGGTAGGTCTCCGAGAACCAGCCCCGCGCGTCGCCGAAGCGCGTCGGCACCACCCGCCGGACCGCCGGAATGTCCGTCTCAATCACCTGCATGCCGGAAGACCTCAAGATCACGAAGCTGTCCCGTCCTTGACGAGCCTAAATCCCAGGCTGTCAAGGATCGGAGGGGGATTTTCAAAGGGGCCGCGATGCGTCGGAGCCGTCCCGAGCTCGCGGCCCTGTTTCCGACACAGGACTTCGCGACAGGAGACGGCGTTTGATGTTGACGGACCTCCTCCTCAGCGCGGGGGATGATCCGGGCGGAAAGTATCGATGATCGCCATTCAGATCATATCCGGAACGTTCGGCGCTGGGCCGGGATCTTACGAATTCGGCGTCTTCGGGCTGCCCGATGGAAGCCTGCGCGGAGTCGAGGACTTGGAGGCCTTGACGCTCGCGCCGCCGGAGCAGGCGGTGCCACGGCGCACCGGTATCGCCCGGGGATTGCGGCAGGCCCTGACGGCCACCGGTCCCCTGCCGAATCCGCTCGGCCTCGCCGCCTCCCTCATGCATGCCGGCCTCGATGTCCTCGGGGGCAACGCGCGGCCGGCCTGGTCCGTCGAGCTTCGATTCCGGGACGGGGTCCACGCTCTGGTCCGGACCGATGCCGAGACGGCCGCGCAGATCGAGCGGGACCGGGAGGTGGTGCAGCGCGCCAGCCTGCGCCTGCCTCTATCCCGCCCGGCAGTATCGCCGGCCGAGACCCAGCCCCAGGTGCCCGAAGAGGCGGAGGGCGAGGCCGCCTCGATCGACGCGTCCGTCCCCGATGGGCAGACCCTGGCCTCCCTCTTCGCCTATGAGAAGCGCGGAGGCCGCGTGCGCCGCCTGTCCAAGGCACTCGACGGCGCCTGATCCGCCGCGAGGGAAGGAGATCAGCCCGTGATGATGCTCACATGGGCCGCAACGACCCTCCAGCCGTCGGGGAAGCGGATCCATGTCTGGCTCTGGCGTCCGATGCGGCCCGGGGCGCTCGACCGGGTGAACAGCGTCATGGCGATCCCGGTATCGGACCCGTAGGTGGTGATCACCGTGTCCCTCAGGTCGCGGGCCAGGCCCTCGGGTGACCGTGCCCGACGGAAGGCGCGGATTGCCTCCATGCCGTACAGGTTCTCGGCCCCGCCGTAGCGGATCGTGCGCGGATCATCGTGGAACAGGGCCTCCAGCGTCGGCACGTCGTTGCCCACCAGGGCCGCCTCGTAGGCCGCGAAGGCGGCCTCCACCTCGGCCTTCACGGCCGGATCGTCGATGATCATCGCGGTCTCGCTCACAGGTTCGCCACGGGGGCGCGGACGACGCCGTCCCGCTCCAACTGGTGCGCCACGCGCAGGGCGTGGTCCTCGCGCCAGGGGGCGGCGATGACCTGAACGCCGAGGGGCAGGCCGTCGTCCAGGCGCACGGGCACCGCCACCACCGGCAGGCCGATGAAGGATATCGGCTGGGTGAACACCCCGATATTGGCCCGCACCGGCAGGGTCACCCCGTCGAGGACGAAGGTGGCCTGGCCCGAACGGGGCGCGCGGCAAGGCGTGGCGGGAGCCAGGATCACGTCGACCTCGCGGAACAGATCGAGGACGGCGGACCGGTACCAGCGGCGGAAGCGCTGCGCACGCTCGACCAGCGGGGCCGGGATCATCGCCCCGGCGATCAGCCGGTCGCGTACGGCCGGATCAAAATCCTCCCCCCGGGTCCGGAGGCGGTCGAGATGGAGGGCAGCTCCTTCGGCTGCCGTGATGAGGTAGGCCGCCGCCCGGGCGCGGGCCGCCTCCGGAATCGCGACGCTGCGCGTGACGCCGAGGGCCCGGGCGATGGCGGCCACCGCCGCGAACGCCTCGGCGTCGCCACCGCGCGCGAAGTAGCCGCCCGCCACCGCGACGCGCAGGTTCCCGAGCCCGTCGGTGAGGTGAGACAGGGCCGGCTCTGCGGGGCGCGTCGTGGCCACCGGGTCGTCCGGGTCCGGCCCCTGCATGGCGTCGTAGCTCAGGGCGAGGTCCGTGACGCTGCGCGCCATGGGCCCGACATGGTCGAGGCTGCCCACGAAGGGAAAGCTGCCCGCCCGGGTCAGGCGGCCGTAGGTGGGTTTGAGGCCGAAGCAGCCGCAGAAGGTGGAGGGGACGCGGATCGAGCCGTTGGTGTCAGAGCCGAGGGCGATCGGCACCAGCCCGGCCCCGACGGCCCCTCCCGAGCCTCCGGACGAGCCGCCGGACATGTGGCCGAGATCGTGCGGGTTCCGGGTCGGTCCGTCATGGACGTTCTCGCCGGTGAAATCGTAGGCGTACTCGCCCATGTTGAGGCCGCCGATGAGGATCGCGCCCGCCGCCTCCATGCGGCGCACCAGGGCGGCATCGCGCTCCGCCGGGGCCCGATCGCGGTTGATCTTCGCGCCGGCCCGGGTCGGCAGACCGGCGATGTCGAACAGATTCTTGACCGCAAAGGGAACGCCAGCCAGCGGCCCCAGGGGCTCGCCCCGGCCCCGGGCCGCATCCAGGGCCTCGGCGCGGGCCTGGGCGCGCGCGGCGAGAATGTCCGTGAAGGCGTTCACCGCGCCGTCGACCCGCGCGATGCGCGCCAGGGTCGCGGCGACGTTCGCGCAGGCGCTGGTGGTCCCATCCCGAAACGCCGTCGCCAGCGCCTCAGCCGTCATCGTGCTCGGATCGTGCATCGTGTCCGGACCGCTCATGCTTCGTAGACCGGGGCGGCTTCCGCCTCGTCGGGCAGGGAAAACTCGGCCACATGCGCGGCGGCCGCGCGCAGGACGGCGAGATTGCTGCCGATGGCGCCGATCCAGGCCGGATCGAGGGGAATCGCGAGCAGCCCGGCTGCCGCTTCGATGTAGGTGTCGAGGCCGCCAGTGGACGGGTCGTTGCGCTCCGACATGGGCTTTCTCCCAGTGATGTCCCTCCGCGCGACCGGAACGCCGGCGGCGTGGCGGGGAGTTCTTCTGCCGGCAGGGCGGCGTGGGTCGAGGGCGGGATTCGCGGCGCGATGGCCGCCGCCCGCGCGGCCCCAACGAGCTGCCCGGCCACCCGGGTGTAAGCAAGCGCCAGGCCGGGCGTCACCGCGGGCCTGTGCGGAAAGCCGGAAACGATGGGGGCCGAACAGCGCAGAGAGGAGGAGACCCAGCCGAAGATGCCGCCCTGGGCGGCGATCATCGCGAGGCCGACCCGGTGGAACTCGGGGCGGTAGGAGGCGCAGCCATCCCCGATCGCCACGCAGCGGTAGCCGCGGTCGTTGGCCTCGCGGATCGTCGTGTGCACGCAGACCTCGGTGGTCACCCCGCAGACCAGCAGGGTCGCGATGCGGCGGGCGGAGAGGACCGCGCCGAGATCGGTGGCGTAGAAGGCGCCCTTCCCGGGCTTGTCGATGACCACCTCGCCCCGGATCGGCGCCAGTTCGGGAACGATGGCGTGGCCCGGTTCGCCGCGGATCAGGATGCGCCCCATCGGACCCGGCGCGCCGATGCGCGCGGTGGGCGTCCCTCGCTCCAGCTTGGCCGGCGGCGCATCGGAGAGGTCGGGCTTGTGGCCCTCCCGCGTGTGCACGATGAGAAGGCCGGCACTCCGCGCCGCCGCCAGCACCGCCCGGATCGGGGGCACCGCCGTCTGCAGCAGTGTGACGTCGTTGCCGAGGGTCTCGCCGAAGCCGCCCGGCTCCAGGAAGTCGCGCTGCATGTCGATGATGACCAGTGCGGTGGTCGCCGGATCGAAGGTCAGAGGGGCGGGGTCGGCCGCGATGACGGGAAGCATGCTCGGGGCACCGGGCCGGAGGGCGCGCGACCCGGGAGGGACGGCGTCGCGTTCCGCCCCGATCCCGAATCTTCGGTAATCATGGATGCAGGGTCCGCCGGAGACACGCCCAAATGATGCGCGGCGCTGCATCCTTCCCATGCAGGTTGGCCCGGCCCGCGCCTCGGCGCCTCAGGCGCAACGAGGCTTGCCCGCCGGGAGGCAGGACCGATTTCCGGACGGGACGCACCCACGTCGCGTTTCCCAAGCGGTCGCGTCCCGTCGGACGCGAGAGACCAGGCGGCGTATGGCCGCCAAGACCACTCGGCCACGAAGGCGTGGAATCGGCGGTCCGGGGCGCGTGCCCCGGGGCAGCGGCGCCGTGGGAGATGGACGCCGCGATGCCCAACAACGATGCAACCCTGGATAGAAATTAGACCATATGGTCTAACTCGTATTCGTCCTGTGGCGATTCCCCGTCGCGCGCCTGCCGATGTTCGAGCCCGCGAAGGGTCGTTCCCGCAGGGCGAACCGAGGCAATGTTGCGCCTATGCATCACCCCGTCTGGTTGTGTGGGAAGGCCGAGCGGGTGGCACATCGGTTGCGGTCAATTGCCCCAACGGGTGCTTAAACCCGGGGGGACTTTATCGATGATCGCGACATTCACACGACCGCTGGTGGCCGCCGCTCTGAGCCTCGCCACCCTGATGCCGGCCCTGGCCGCGGACCTCGCCAAGGAGAAGGCGCCGGTCGCACCCGTGGAGGTGCCCTCCGGGTTCTTCCTGTTCTCCGACACGCAGATCAGCTACCGCTACCAGTTCCCGGCCGCCAGGCCCGGCTCCCAGATCCAGCGCGCCGACGGCAGCTTCCGCAACCAGGACGCGCCGAAGCACATCCTCAACATCTCGCACGCCGATGCCTGGGCCTACGGCACCAATTTCTTCACCCTCGACATCCTCAAGTCGGGGTCGCAATTTTCGGCGGGCACCACGGACGGCTTCGGCGTGCCGACCTTCTACGATTACGGGAACACCGAGGCCTACGGCCTCTACCGCGGAACCCTGAGCCTGAACGCCCTGACCGGGACGAAGGCCTTCGTGGTGCCCGGCATCATCAAGGACGTGTCGCTCGCCTACGGCTTCGATGCCAATGCGCAGAACGATGCCTTCGGTTCCAAGAAGCGCGACGTGGTCGGCGGTCTGAACTTTGCATTCGACGTCCCGGCCGGGTTCCTCAGCGCCTCGGTCCATGCCTACAAGGAGTGGAATCGCAACGGCTTCAACGTCGCTCCGAACCGGGATACCAGTTTCAACACGGTCCCGGAATTCGAGATCGTCTACAGCTTCCCGCTCGCCTTCACGGGTCTGCCGCTCAGCATCGCGGGCTTCAACAACATCGTCCTGCCCAAGGGGCGCGGTGTGAACGATCCGTCCGCCTTCGCCACCAACCCGAAGACGGGTCTCGAATTCCTGTCGCGGACCAACCTCGTCCTCGATGTCGGCAAGCTGATCTACGACCAGCCGAACCGGGTCGACGTCTTCATCGGCTTCCAGTACTGGCTCAACAAGTTCGGCAACATCGAGCGCGCCAACTTCAAGGGGACCGAAGAGAAGAGCTTCCTGGCCGGCGTCTCCTTCCACGTCTTCTGAGGGCTGGCACCTGTTCTCACGACGGGCCCCTTGCCCGGAACGACCATCCACGCAAGCGATGGTCTGCATGACGAGGCCGGATTTCCATCCGGCCTCCGGATTTCCGGACGGGCCATGGTGATGGCCGGTCCACATCGAGGGAACACCGGATCAGCATGGTCGAGACCCCCGCGACGCGACGTCTCTGGATCCGCAACCCGCTGGCGATCCTGGCGCCGGATTCCGCCGGGGGCCTCGTCGTCGCGGGCTCCCGCATCGTCGAGCGGGTGCCCGCGGGAGGCATGCCCGCCGCGCCCGTCGACGAGATCTTCGACGCCGGCCGCCACGTGGTCGTCCCGGGCCTCGTCAACACCCATCACCACTTCTTCCAGACGCTCACCCGCGCCCATCCGGCGGCGATCAACAAGCCGCTCTTTCCCTGGCTGAAGGCGCTCTACACGGTCTGGGATAGGATCACCCCCGAGGCGTTCCGGCTGGCGACGCGTCTCGCCTACACCGAGCTGCTGCTCTCCGGCTGCACCACGGCCGGCGATCACCATTACCTCTTCCCGAAAGGGCTGGAATCCTCCGTCGACATTCAGGTGGAGGAGGCCGGGCCTGTCGGGATCCGCGCCTTCGTCACCCGCGGCTCGATGAGCCTGTCCGAGCGCGACGGCGGCCTGCCGCCCGAATGTCTGACCCAGAACGACGACACCATCCTGGCCGACAGCGAACGGGTGCTGCGCCTGTTCCACGACCCCAAGCCCGGCGCGATGGTGCAGATCGGGCTGGCCCCCTGCTCGCCCTTCAACGTGACGAAGCGGCTGATGCGCGAGAGCGCGGCGCTGGCCGAGCGCCACGATTGCCGCCTGCACACCCATCTCGGCGAGACGCTGGACGAGGACCGCTACTGCGTCGAAATGTTCGGCCAGCGCCCGGTCGATTACCTCGAGGAGGTCGGCTGGATGGGCCCGCGCACCTGGCTCGCGCACGGCATCCACTTCAACGACGCCGAGGTGAAGCGTCTCGGCGCGGCCGGCGTCGGCGTCTGCCACTGCCCGACCTCGAACATGACCCTGGCCTCCGGCCAGTGCCGGACCTGCGAATTGGAGGCGGCCGGCTCGCCCGTCGGCCTCGGGGTCGACGGCTCGGCCTCGAACGACAGCTCGAACCTGATGGAGGGCGTCCGTCACGCCCTGATGATCAACCGTCTGACCTACGGCGCCGAGGCCGTGACCCATCTCGACGCCCTGCGCTGGGCGACGGAGGGGTCCGCGGCCTGTCTCGGGCGGAGCGACATCGGCCGGATCGCGGAGGGCTGCGAGGCGGACCTAGCCCTGTTCACCCTCGACGAACTGCGCTTCTCCGGCGCGCACGATCCGCTGGCCGCCCTGGTGCTCTGCGGCGCCCACCGGGCCGACAGAGTGATGGTGGCGGGGTCGTGGCGGGTGATCGACGGCCAGCCCCTCGGGATGGAGACCGGCCAGCTGCGCGAGGCCCATACCCGCCTCGCCCACGCGCTGTTCGGGACGCTCTAGCGTGGCCCCCGTCGTCCCCCCTGCCCGCACGGAGGGGCCGACGCCTCTCTTCGGCGCGTACGGCATCGTCAAGCGCTTCGGCGCCTTCACGGCCAATGACGGGGTCGATCTCGAGATCCGGGCCGGCGAGATCCACGCCCTGCTGGGCGAGAACGGCGCCGGCAAGTCGACCCTGATGAAGATCCTCTACGGGCTCCTGGAGCCCACCGAAGGGGTCGTCACCCATCGGGGCGATGTCGTGCGCCTCGCCCATCCAGAGGCCGCCCGCGCCCTCGGCATCGGCATGGTGTTCCAGCATTTTTCGCTCTGCGAGAATCTGACGGTCGCCGAGAACATCGCCCTGGTGATGCCCAAGGGCCTGGGCGGTCGAGCCCTGAAGGCCCGGATCGCAGCGGTCGGGACGACCTACGGCCTGCACCTCGACCCCGACCGGCCAGTCTGGTCGCTCTCGGCCGGCGAGCGCCAGCGCATCGAGATCATCCGCTGCCTGCTGCAGGACCCCAAGCTCGTGATCCTCGACGAGCCGACCTCGGTGCTCACCCCAGGCGAGGCCGAATTGCTGTTCACCGTTCTGGAGCGCCTGCGCGACGAGGGCCGGGCGCTTCTCTACATCTCGCACCGCCTCGACGAGGTGCGCCGGCTGTGCTCGCGCGCCACCATCCTGCGCGGCGGCCGGGTGGTGGGGGCCTGCGATCCCCGCGCCGAGACCGCCCGCTCTCTCGCCGCCCTGATGGTGGGGGCACAGGTAGGCGCGGTGACGGCGCCCGCCGGCGTGGCGACCGGGCCGGAGCGCCTGGTCCTGTCCGGGCTCACCCTCCCCGCCCCCGGCCTGCACGGCACCGCCCTCGATGGCATCTCGCTGAGCGTGCGAGGCGGCGAGATCGTCGGCCTCGCCGGGATCGCCGGCAACGGGCAGGCGGAGCTGTTCGACGCCCTCTCGGGCGAGACCCTGGCGCCGGAACCCGGCATGGTGCGGTTCGACGGCGTCGAATCCGGGCGCCTCGGCATCACCGCCCGGCGGCGGGGCGGCGCCGGCTTCGTGCCCGAGGAGCGCAACGGCCATGGCGCCGTGCCGACCCTGAGCCTGTCCGACAACGCGATTCTGTCGCGCCACGCCACGGCGCGCCTGAGCCGCTTCGGCGTCCTGCGCCGCGCGGCCGCCAAGGCCCTGGCCCGGGACGTGGTCGCGGCCTTCGACGTGCGCAAGGCGGGCCCCGATCCCGCCGCCGGCACCCTGTCGGGCGGCAACCTGCAGAAATACCTGATGGGACGCGAGATCCTGGCCGAGCCCGGCATCCTCGTGGTCAACCAGCCGACCTGGGGCGTCGACGCCCTGGCGGCCGCCCATATCCGGCAGGCGCTGCTCGACCTCGCGGCCCGCGGCGCCGCCGTGCTGGTGATCAGCCAGGACCTCGACGAACTGTTCGCGATCACCGGCCGCATCGCCGTGCTGAATCACGGCACCCTGTCGCCGGCGGCGCCGGCCGCCGAGACCACCCGCGAGGCCCTGGGGCTGCGCATGGGCGGGGCGGCGCCGGCCGAGGATCCGGTGACGGGCGCGCCGGACCACGCCCGGGAGGCGGCCCATGCGCATTGACTTGACGCCGCGCATCGGCCGGTCGGCCCTGATGGACGCGCTCTCGCCTATCCTGGCCTTCCTGGCCGCGCTGGTGATCGGCGGGCTCGTCGTGGCCGCCCTGGGCCGCTCGCCGGCCGCCGCCTTCGTCACCTACTTCGTGGCGCCCCTGAGCGAGGTCTGGTCGCTGCAGGAGGTGGCCATCAAGGCCGCGCCGCTCGCCCTCATCGCTACCGGCCTCGCCTTCTGCTACCGCGCCAACATCTGGAATATCGGGGCCGAAGGGCAGTTCGTCGTCGGCGGCCTGTTCGGCGGCTGGATCGGCGTCGCCGCGCACGGGATCCCCGGCGACCCCCTCTGGGTGCTGCCCCTGATGCTACTCGTCGGCACGGGGGCCGGCATGGTCTACGGGCTGATCCCCGCCCTCCTCAAGGTGCACCTCGGCGTCTCCGAGATCCTCACCAGCCTGATGCTGGTCTACGTGGCCGAACTGCTGCTCGACTACATGGCGCGCGGCCCCTTGCGCGATCCGGCGGGCTTCAACTTCCCCCAGAGCGTCATCTTCGACGACGCTGCCCACCTGCCCTACCTGATGGAGGGCGGCACCCTGCATGCCGGCGTCGCCCTCGCGGTGGCGGTCGTGGTCCTCGCCACCCTGGTGCTCGGCCGCACCCTGTTCGGCTTCGCCGTGCGGGTGGTGGGGGCGAGCCCGCGCGCGGCCCGCTTCGCCGGCTTCGGCGACGCACGCCTGACGCTCGCGGTCTTCGCCGTCTCCGGCGCCGCCGCGGGGCTGGCCGGCATCAGCGAGGTGGCGGGCCGGATCGGCCAGCTCCAGCCCTCGATCTCGCCGGGCTACGGCTTCACCGCCATCATCGTGGCCTTCCTGGGACGGCTCTCGCCGATGGGGATCCTGGTGGCGGCTCTGGTCATCGCCCTGACCACCATCGGGGGCGAGGGCGCGCAGATCGACCTGAAACTCCCCCTCGACCTGACCCGGGCCTTCCAGGGCCTGCTGCTCGCCCTGGTGCTCGGGGCCGACGCGCTGTCGCGCTACAGGGTCCGCTTCGTGCCGGGAGCGACCGCGTGACCGTTCATGGCCTGACCCTCGACATCGTCCAGATGGTGCTCGTCACCATCGTGGCCGCCGCCACCCCGCTGATGATCGCGGCGCTCGGCGAACTCGTGGCCGAGCGCGCGGGCGTGCTCAACCTCGGCGTCGAGGGCATGATGGTGCTGGGCGCCGCCGCCGGTTTCGCGGTGGCGGTGGAGACCGGCTCGACCTTCGTCGGCGCGGTGGCCGGCGCCGGGGCGGGCCTCGCCCTCTCGGCCCTGTTCGGCCTCCTCACGGTGGTGCTGAGCGCCAACCAGGTCGCCTCCGGACTCGCCATGACGATCCTGGGTCTCGGGCTCTCGGGCCTCGTCGGGGCCTCCTATGTCGGCCTCAAGCGCGATCCGGCGCCGCATCTCGCCCTGCCCGGCCTCACTGACCTGCCCGGCCTCGGCCGCCTGCTCTTCGGGCAGGACGGCTTCGTCTATCTCGCCTTCGCGCTGGCGGCCGGGGTGTCGTGGTTCCTGTGGCGCACCCGCGCCGGCCTGATCCTGCGGGCCATCGGCGACGACCACACCGCCACCCACGCGCTGGGCCTGCAGGTGCGCAGGGTGCGCTTCCGCGCGGTGCTGTTCGGCGGCGCCTGCGCGGGTCTGGCCGGGGCCTACCTGTCGCTGTCCTACACCCCGTTCTGGGCGCCCGCGATGACGGCCGGGCGCGGCTGGATCGCCCTGGCCCTCGTGGTCTTCGCCTCGTGGCGCCCGTTCCGGGTGCTGGCCGGCGCCCTGCTGTTCGGCGGCGCCACGGTGCTTCAGCTCAACGCCCAGGCCGCCGGCCTCGGCCTGCCGGGGCAGGCGCTCTCCGCGCTGCCCTACCTTGCCACCATCCTGGCCCTGGTCTTGCTCTCCCTCGGCAGGCGCCGGGGCGGCTCCCTCGCCCCGGCGGCCCTCGGCCGGGTCTTCACCCCGCACCGGTAGGCGCGCACTCTCGAAGGATCTTTGAACGATGCGGATCGTGCAGGGGGCCCTGGTGGCCGTTCTCGCCCTCGGACTCGGGGGCGCGCAGGCGCAGGAGAAGAAGCCCGGCGAGAAGCTGAAGGTCGGCTTCGTCTATGTCGGCCCGGTGGCCGATTACGGCTACTCGTACCAGCACGACCAGAGCCGCAAGGCGCTCGCCGCGGCGCTGGGCGACAAGGTCGAGACCAGCTTCCTCGAGAACGTGCCGGAGGCCGACAGCGAGCGCTCCATCGAGAGTTTCGCACGCTCCGGCTACGGCCTGATCTTCACCACCTCGTTCGGCTTCATGGAGCCGACCCTCAAGGTCGCCAAGAAATTCCCGAAGGTGAAGTTCGAGCACGCCACCGGCTACAAGCGGGCGCCCAACGTCTCGACCTACTCGGCCCGCTTCTACGAGGGCCGCTATGTCTGCGGCGTGATCGCCGGGCGCCTCTCGAAGACGGGCACGTTGGGCTACATCGCCTCGTTCCCGATCCCCGAGGTGGTGAGCGGCATCAACGCCTTCATGCTCGGCGCCCAGTCGGTGAACCCCGACATCAAGATCAAGATCGTCTGGGTGAACACCTGGTTCGACCCGGGCAAGGAGGCGGAGGCCGCCAAGGCGCTGCTGGCCCAGGGCGTCGACATCCTGTCGCAGCACACCGATTCCGCCGCGCCGTTGCAGGAGGCGGAGAAGCAGGGCAAGCTCGCCTTCGGACAATCCTCGGACCAGATGCGCTTCGCCCCCAAGGCTCAGCTCACGTCCATCGTCGACGACTGGGACGGCTACGTCGTCGGCGAGGCCAAGGCCGTCCTCGACGGCACCTGGAAGAGCCACGACACCTGGGGCGGCATCAAGGACGGCATGGTCGTGCTGGCGCCCTTCGCCAACATGCCCGACGACGTGAAGGCCCAGGCCGAGGCCACCAAGAAGGCGATCGCGGACGGCACGCTCCTGCCCTTCCACGGCCCCGTCTTCAAGCAGGACGGCAGCGAGGCGGTGAAGGCCGGCGAGAACGCTCCCGATCCGATGATCCTCGGCATGAACTGGTACGTGAAGGGCATCAGCGACACGCTGCCGCGATAGGGGGGCTTGAGAGCCCTCTCCCACCGCGGGGAGAGGGACCGGTGTTCGACGAAGAGGTCGCATGAGACACGCCATCCGCTTCCTCCTCGGGCCCGAGGTGCGCACGATCGAGGCCTGTGACCCGACTCTGACGGTGCTCGACTGGCTGCGCGGTCCCGAGCGGCTGATCGGGACCAAGGAGGGCTGCAACGAGGGGGATTGCGGAGCCTGCACCGTGGTGGTGGTCCGCCCCGAGGGGCCGTCCGGCGCCGAGCGCCTGCGCTACCGCGCGGTGGATGCCTGCATCACCTTCCTGGGGATGCTCGACGGCTGCCAGCTCCTCACCGTGGAGCACCTGCGTGGGGCCGACGGCACCCTCCATCCGGTCCAGCGCCTGATGGTGGAGGAGCACGGCTCGCAATGCGGCTTCTGCACGCCGGGCTTCGTCATGTCGCTGTTCGCGATGACCAAGGATTCTCCTACCAAGGACCTGCTCGCCGAGACCGGCCCGCTCCGAACCTCGGCGAGCCCCATCGACGACGCGCTCGCGGGCAACCTCTGCCGCTGCACCGGCTACGCTCCCATCGTGCGCGCGGCCGAGCGTGCGTTGGCCGCGCCGGAAGCGGATACCTTCGATGCCGCCCACGACGCCACCCTCGCCCGGCTGCTGGCCCTGCGCGACGACGAGACCGTGGCGGTCTCCGGGCCGAAGGGCCGCTTCTTCGCCCCCGCCACCGTTCCGGCGCTCGTCGATCTCATGGCCGAGTACCCCCAGGCGACGATCGTGGCCGGGGCCACCGACGTCGCCCTCTGGGTGACCAAGGGCCTGCGCGTCCTCGACCCGGTGATCTGGCTCGGGCGGGTGCGAAGCCTGCGCGTCGTGGGCGAGGGCCCCGATCACCTGTATCTCGGAGCCGGCGTGAGCCTCTCCGAGGCCGGCACGCACCTCGCCGGCCTGCACCCGGATCTCGGGGAGCTCTTCCGCCGCCACGGCGCCGCCCAGACCCGCAATGCCGGCACCCTCGGCGGTAACATCGCCAACGGCTCGCCCATCGGCGACGCGGCGCCGGCCCTGATCGCCCTCGGGGCGAGCCTCCATCTCATCGGGCGTGGCAGCGAGCGCGAGATTCCCCTCGAAGACTTCTTCGTCGCCTATGGCCGGCAGGACCTGCGTCCGGGCGAGTTCGTCGCCGGGGTGCGGGTGCCGAAGCTCGGCCCGGAGACGGTCTTTCGCGCCTACAAGATCTCGAAGCGCTTCGACGAGGACATCTCCGCCGTCCTCGGCGCCTTCCGGCTGACCGTCGACGCTGGCACGACCCGGCAGGCCCGCATCGCCTACGGCGGCATGGCGGGCACCCCGAAGCGGGCCGTCCAGGCCGAGGCCGCGCTCATGGGCCAGTCCCTCGACCCGGCCGTCATCCCCGCCTTCAAGGCGGCGGTGGCCCGGGATTTTACGCCCCTCTCGGACATGCGGGCCTCGGCCGCCTACCGCCTCAAGGTCGCCGGCAACCTCATCGAGCGGCTGATCCACGAGGCCGCGCCGGAGGCCCCGGAAACCCGCCTTGCCACCGTCGGAGCGCCGGCCCATGCTTGATCGCACGCCTCCGGCCCCGAAGGTGGACGACCGGATCGCGGGCGGCGCCCACACGCCGCGCATCCACGACAGCGCCGCCCGACACGTCAGTGGCTCGGCCCTCTACATCGACGACATGGCCGAGCCGGCCGGCCTGCTCCACGTCTGCCTGGGGCTGAGCGAACGCGCTCATGCCCGCCTCGTCTCGGTGGATCTGGCGCCCGTGCGGGGCGCCGAGGGCGTGGTCGCGGTGTTCACCGGCGCCGACGTGCCGGGCGTCAACGAGATCTCCTCCTCGCACCGGGACGACGAGCCGATGCTGGCCGAGGACACGGTGTCGTATGTCGGCCAGCCGATCTTCGCGGTGGCGGCCCTGACCCGCGATGCGGCCCGCCGCGCCGCCCGCCTGGCCGTGATCGCCTACGAGGATCTCGACCCCGTCCTCACCTACCGGCAAGCGCGGGCGGACGGAAAACTCGTCTGGCCGCCCATGACCCTGAAGCGCGGCGATTCCGACGCGGGGCTCGCCGAGGCCCCGGGTATCGTCCGCGGCCGGATGGCGATCGGCGGCCAGGAACACTTCTACCTCGAGGGCCAGATCGCCCTGGCGATCCCGGGTGAGGACGACGAGGTCACGGTCCACACCTCGACCCAGCACCCTTCCGAGGCCCAGGCCCTCGTCGCCAAGGTGCTGGGCACGGTGAATTCGGCCGTGACCGCCGAGGTCCGTCGGATGGGCGGCGGCTTCGGCGGCAAGGAGAGCCAGTCGAACCTGTTCGCCTGCGTGGCGGCCCTGGTGGCCAAAACGACCGGCCGCGCCGCCAAGATCCGGCCCGACCGCGACGACGACATGGTCATCACCGGCAAGCGCCACGATTTCGAGGTCGACTACCTCGTCGGGCACGACGCGGACGGGAAGATTCTCGCCGTCGACATGCAACTCGCCGCCCGCTGCGGCTGGGCCGCCGACCTGTCGGGGCCGGTCACCGACCGGGCCCTGTTCCACGCCGACAACTGCTACCACTACCCGGCGGTGCACCTGACCTCGCGGCCCTACCGCACGAACACCCAGTCCAACACCGCCTTCCGGGGCTTCGGCGGGCCCCAGGGCATGGTGGCGGCCGAGCGGGTGATCGAGGAGGTGGCCTATGCCTGCGGCCTCGACCCGCTGGAGGTGCGCAAGCGCAACTTCTACGGCACCGAGAGCGACAACGTCACGCCGTACCACCAGACCATTGCCGACAATTGCATCCGGGATCTGGTGGCCAAGCTGGAAGCGGACTGCGATTACGCCGCCCGCCGCGCGGCTTTGCATGCGGCGAACGAAACCAGCCCGGTGATCAAGCGCGGCCTCGCCCTGACGCCGGTGAAGTTCGGCATCTCCTTCACCTCCACCGCCTACAACCAGGCCGGCGCCCTGGTGCACATCTACAACGACGGCTCGGTCGGCTTGAATCACGGCGGCACCGAGATGGGCCAGGGGCTCTACGTCAAGGTCGCGCAGGTGGTGGCGGAGGAATTCCAGATCGACGCCGACCGGGTCCGCATCACCGCGACCACGACGGGCAAGGTGCCCAACACCTCGGCCACGGCCGCCTCGTCGGGGGCCGACCTCAACGGCATGGCGGCCCGCGCCGCCGCCCAGACCCTGAAGGGCCGCCTCGTGGCCTTCGCAGCCGAGGCCTGGAGCGTCGCGCCCGAGACGGTGCTGTTCCTGCCGAATCGGGTCCGGGTCGGTAACCAGGAGATCGCCTGGGCCACGCTGATCCACAAGGCCTACCTCGCCCGCATCCAGCTCTCGGCCACGGGCTTCTACAAGACGCCGACCATCCATTGGGACCGCGAGGCCGGCCGGGGCCACCCGTTCTACTACTTCGCCTACGGCGCGGCCTGCGTGCAGGCGGCGGTGGACACCCTGACCGGCGAGTACCGGATCGAGCGGGCCGACATCCTGCACGATTGCGGCCGTTCCCTGAACCCGGCGGTGGATCGGGGCCAGATCGAGGGCGGCTTCATCCAGGGGCTCGGCTGGCTCACCACCGAGGAGCTGTGGTGGGACGGCAAGGGCGCTTTGGGCACCCACGCCCCCTCCACCTACAAGATCCCGGCCTGCGGCGACCGCCCGCGCATCTTCAACGTGGCGCTCTACGAGAACCAGAACCGAGAGGCGACGATCTACCGTTCGAAAGCGGTGGGCGAGCCTCCGCTGATGCTCGGCATCGCCGGCCTGCACGCCCTCTCGGATGCGGTGGCGAGCGTCGCCGGCCACCGGTACTGCCCCCGCCTCGATGCCCCGGCGACCCCGGAGCGCGTCCTCGACGCCGTCGACCGGATGCGGGCGCTGGCAGACGCGCAATCTGCGCAGCCGTGAGCGCCGATTCGTCGGAGGCGCTGGCGGAAGCTCTGGCGACCGCCCTCGCGGCGGGCGAGCCGGCGGCCCTCGTCGCCCTGTCGGAGGCGCGGGGCTCGACGCCGCGCGCGGCGGGCACCGCCATGCTGGTGATGCCCGAACGGGTCGCCGGCACCATCGGGGGCGGCACCTATGAATGGGCGGGCATCGCCCGCGCCCGGGCGCTTCTGGCGGCGGGCGAGGCCGAGGCGATCCTGCGCAGGCCCCTGGGACCCGAGACCGGCCAGTGCTGCGGCGGGCACGTGACCCTGGTGATCCACCGGGCCGATGCCGGTACGCTCGCCGCCCTCCGGGCTTCGGAGGCCGAATCCGCCGCACGGGCGCCCCTGGTGATGATCTACGGCGCGGGCCATGTCGGGCGCGCCCTGGCCCTGGCGCTCGATCCGCTGCCCCTCCGTACGCGGATCATCGATGACCGGCCCGAGGAGGTCGCACGGGTGTCGGGCGCGCGCGTCGCGCGGATCGTCGGCTCGGCCAGCGCCGCGGCGGAAGCCGCACTGCCCGGAGCCGCCCACGTGGTGGTCACCCACAGCCACGCCCTCGACAGCCTGATCTGCGCCAGCCTGCTGGAGGCGAACACCTTCGCGTATCTCGGCCTGATCGGGTCCGCCACGAAGCGGGCAACCTTCCTCGGCGCCTTTCGGGCGATGGGCCTGGACGAGGCCGCGCTGGCTCGCCTCGTCTGCCCGATCGGCGGGACGCGGGTGCGCGACAAGCGCCCCGCGGTCATCGCCGCCCTGGCGGCGGCCGAACTCCTCGCCGCCTTCGCGTCCTGAGCCTCAGGGACGTCCGGGCGGCGTCGAAGGCGCCTCGGTCCCGTGCACCGGCCGCTCCTCGATCGGAATGCCGCCGGCCCGGGGCGGAACCGGGATCGCGTCGCCGCTGCGGATCGCCTCCGCCTCGTTGCGGGGGCCGGCCCGCCCCTCGGTTCCCCCCGGGGCGGTGGCAGCCTCCATGCCGGCGGGCGCGCCGGCGCCCTGGGCCAGGACCGGTCCGGCAAGGCCGAGGGAGAGGCTGAGAAGGCTGAGCACACGGATCATGCGGTCTGGTTTCCTGGAAGCGGATGGTCGAGGCGGTTTCAACGGTGGCGGCGGGTGAGCGCCGGCTGGTGGCGGGCCTTGTGCCGGTGTCGGAAGGCGGAGCGGCCGCGCAGGCCGCCTGGGGCGGTGACCCGGGGCTGGCCCCCCGGCGCGATCAGGGTGCCCTGGGCCCGGGCGGCCGGGGCAAACATCAGGGGACCCGTCAGGAGCAGCGCCGCGGCAAGACCGCGCGCCATCAGGGTCCGAACCGAAAGCCGATGCGTCAAATCCCATCCTCCCTGCGCCCCACGTAACCGGGGGCGATCAAGTTGCACGCAAAGGACATGCCGGAGCGGACTGAAATCACAAGGCTTTGTCACATCGTGCCGATGCCGCAGTCTCGGACCGCTCAGCTGCCGCGATAGGTCTGGTAGCTCCACGGGCTCGCCACCAGGGGCACGTGGTAATGCCCTTCCGGATCGGCGACCCCGAAGCGCAGCGTGACGATGTCGAGGAAGGGCGGTTCGGGCAGGCCCGGACAGGTGGCGCGGAAGTGATCGCCGATGCGGAAACGCAGCTCGTAGGCGGCCACCGGAACGGGGCGTCCGCCGATCAGCGGCGCATCGGTGCGCCCGTCGGCATTCGTCACCGTCCGGGCGACCAGCACGGTCTCGGTCTCCGACACCCATTCGTGGAGCTCCACCGGGATCCCCGGCGCCGGCCGGCCCGCCACGGTGTCGAGGACGTGGGTGGAGATCCGGCCCGTGACGCGCGGCGCACCCGGCCCGCTCACCAGGGTGCCGAGGCGAAGGGCGGCGATGCGGAACACCTCTGCGAGGGCGGTCCGGCGCTCGCTCTCCGGGTCGGCGGCGAGGCGTGCCTGAAAGGTGCGCAGCAACGAGGCGCGACCGTGGCGCTTGACGCAGAGGATGAAGGGAAACCCGAAGGTCCGGCCATAGGCCGCATTCAGCGCCGCGAACCGCGCGTCTTCCGCCTCCGAGAGCCGATCGAGGCCGGCGGCCGCCTGCTCGGCGATGGAGTCGGGGGCGATCGTGCCGGCGTGGGCCGCACGCCCGGCCAGCTCGGGATGGTTGGTGAGAAGGGCGTGGCGGGCCGCCTCGGGCGCGGCGTCGACCGCCTCCTGCAGGGCGGCGAGCAGGGCCTGGACGGTGGGGAACGGCCGCTTCGCGGCGGCGGCCTCGGCGACCCAGGGCGCGTGCTCGAACACGGCCCCGAGGGCGGCAACGAAATCGCCGTGCGAAGCCTGGTTCAGGGCGTCGAGGGTCGGCATCGAGGATCCATCCCGCGCAGGTCGGAGGGCCGTGGAAGCCTTAGCAGGCAGCGGGCCATCCGGCGCGGGCGCGTCGCCGCGCAAGGATCGCCAGGCGCGTGAAAATGTGGTCTGGCCGGCGCTCCCGCTCGATCGATGAATGCCGGACGGGCAGCGAGGCCAGCCATGATCCGCAAGACGCACCTTCCGCCCGACGCGACGCTGATCCAAGTCGCCGGTGAGCTCGCCGAGCCCGAGGAGTACCTGCGCCGGCTCCTCGGGAACATGCGATTCTGTCAGAAACGGCACGGCGACGCCCTGGTGCGGATCGGGGTGACCGGGAAGGGCAAGGGCCGGGGTCTCAGCCCCTCTTACCGGATCGACTACCGGGTGGACGGGGTCGAGACGGTCTTCAACGGATTCGGCGGCACCTCGCACAGCGCCTTCACCGAAACCAACGTCCGCGAGACGAACTGGAGCCGGGCCCACGCGACGATCCAGGAGGTCCAGCGCCTCTACGACGACCTGCGCAAGGGCCCTCCCCGCGCACCGTGAGCCTGCCGGAGACTCCCGTCCGTCGCCTGCCGATCCGACTTCA
Source organism: Methylobacterium sp. Leaf94 (assembly GCF_001426045.1). Classification (NCBI taxonomy): domain Bacteria; kingdom Pseudomonadati; phylum Pseudomonadota; class Alphaproteobacteria; order Hyphomicrobiales; family Methylobacteriaceae; genus Methylobacterium; species Methylobacterium sp. Leaf94. The sequence continues at coordinate 18,966 of NZ_LMRM01000022.1, read as the reverse complement.
GGCGAAGGAGGGATCGGCATTTGGCGGAACTGTATGAATTCATACAGTCGAAAGTCTGCTGTGTGAGATGAAGGAAGGCTCGATGCTCAATTCTATAGCAAGCGATCAGCTGTTTCGGGTCGATTAAAGGTTGCATGTCAGATCTCACGGACCAGAAACCCGTGGGTGTGATGAGAATGGCCGGAGTGTCGCCGTCTCGGAGTGAGCCAGTAGCTGTCGAGGTCTTGAGCCAACCTGCGCCGGACCCGCAGCTGGACGCCGTATGCCGGACAGCGGCCGCGCTCTTCGGCGTTCGCTACGCCTTCGTCTCGCAACTGGACGGTGCCTGTCAGTGGTTCCTCGGCCGCGAGGGCCTGATCCTTCCGGGCACGCAGCGGGAGATCGCGTTCTGCGCCCACACGATTCGCGGCGAAGCCCATGCGCCCCTGATCGTGCTCGATACCCGTCGTGATCGACGTTTCGCCGCCAATCCGCTGGTCACGGGAGCCCCGTTCCTGCGCTTCTATGCCGGCGTGTCGATCGCTCTGGGTGATGGCCGCCATGCCGGCACCGTCTGCATTGCCGACACCGTTCCGCGCACCGGCTTCAGTGCGGCCCAGGTCCGGCGCCTGTCCGACCTTGCCCTCTTCGTCGAGGCGACCCTGCGCGGGCGCGCCGCCGAGTCGGAGGCCTGTCAGGCGCGCCATCGGGCCGAGGCCTCGGACACCCTCCTCCGCACCACCCTGGAACGCATGGATCAGGGCCTCCTGATGACCGATGCCGCGGACCGGATCCGGATCTTCAACCGCCGCGTGGCGACTCTGATAGGTGTGCCGGAGGAACTCCTCTACGATGGTGCGCCCTTCGCGGCCGTCCGGGCCCACCAGGCGGCGACCGGCGAGTTCGCCCACCTGCCCGACGCCTTGCGGGCCTGGCTGGAGCACGGTGCACCGGAGGCCCGCATCTACGATTATGAGCGCGTCCGCCCCGACGGGACCGTGCTTCAGGTCCGCACCCTGCCCCTGCCGCGGGGCGGGCTCGTGCGGACCTTCACCGACATGACGGCGCGCCGGGCGGCCGAGAGCGCCCTGCGCGCGAGCGAAGGCCGCTATCGGCTCCTCGCCGAGAATGCCAACGACGTCATCGTCCTCGGCGATATCGCCATGCGCTGCCTCTACGTCTCGCCCGCCGTGCGGACGGTCCTCGGTTACGAGCCGGAGGACCTCATCGGAACCACCGCGGCCGAGTTCTGCCACCCCGATGACGCCGCGGCCCTGACGGAGCACTGGTCTCAGCTGAAGGCCGGTCGGGAGGGGCGGTTCGTCACCTGCCTGCGGCATCGTCACAAGGCTGGTCACTACGTCTGGATCGAGGCCTCCGTCCGCGTTCTGCCGGATGCGCAGGCCGAGGACCGGATCACCTACGTGGCGACCCTGCGCGACGTCAGCGCCCGTCGTGAGGCCGAGGAGCGGGTCCGTCACATGGCGCTGCACGACGCCCTGACCGGATTGCCGAACAGGACGCTGTTCCGCGACCGCCTGGATCAGGCGATCGCCCATGCGCGCCGGGTTCGGACCGGCTTCGCTGTGCTGGCCTGCGACCTCGATCGCTTCAAGGCCGTCAACGACAGTCTCGGCCATCCGGCCGGCGACGCGTTGCTGCGCATCGTCGCCGAGCGGATGCGCGCGGCTCTGCGACCCTACGATACCATCGCTCGCCTCGGCGGCGACGAATTCGCCATCGTGCTCACCTATCTCGATGACGCGCGGGAAGCGGCCTGCCTCGCGGAGCGGCTGATCGCGGCGGTGAGCGAACCGATCGATCTCGACGGGCAGAGCGTCGAAGTCGGCGTCAGTATCGGCCTGACCGTCGCAACGGAGCAGGACTGTGACCCGGACGAGCTGTTCAAGCGCGCCGACATCGCCCTTTACGAGGCCAAGGCGGCGGGGCGGAACACCCATCGGGAGTTCGAGCCGGATGCGGGGGCGCGCATCGCCACGCGCGGTCTCCTCGCCCTCGACATGAAGGAAGCGATCCGCCGCGATGCCTTCCATCTCGCCTACCAGCCCGTGGTCGATGCCGCGACGGGGACGGTGGTGGGCTTCGAGGCCCTGATGCGCTGGCGCCATCCCGTGCAGGGCGATCTCGCGCCCGGCGCCTTCATTCCTCTCGCCGAGGAGACGGGGCTCATCGTGCCTCTCGGCGCCTGGGCCCTGCAGGAGGCTTGCCGGGAGGCGGCGGGCTGGCCCGCGCCGATCCGCGTCGCGGTGAACGTCTCGGCGGTGCAATTGCGGCGCCCGGGCCTCGAGGCCACGGTGCTGTCGGCCCTGGCCGCGAGCGGCCTCCCGGCGAACCGCCTCAAGCTGCCTGCACCGCCTGCGGGCTCTCGGGGTCCGGATCGCCCTCGACGATTTCGGCACCGGCTACTCCTCCCTGAGCTACCTGCGCCGCTTTCCCTTCGACCAGATCAAGATCGACCGTTCCTTCATCCGCGACATCGCCGATCCTGATGCCGCCGCGATCGTGCGGGCGGTGGTCGGCATCGGCGAGCGCCTCGGCATGGGCATCGTCGCCGAGGGCGTCGAGACCCCGGAGCAGCTCGACCTCGTGCGCCGGGAAGGCTGCACGCAGGTCCAGGGCTTCCTGTTCAGCCGGCCGCTGCCGCCGCGGGAGGCGTCCGCCTACATCGCGGCCCGTGCCGACCGGGCCGGAGCCTCACGGGGTCCGCGCGTGGCCGCCGGTCAAGGCTGAGCCTCCGCCGCGCGGGCGGCCGCGACGAGGCGTTCCGCGTCCTCCTTCAGGAGCAGCCGCTCCGCCACCAGGCCGTCCGCCGCGCGGGCAACCGCCGCCGTCCGGTCGCCCCGGGTCGGGTAGCGCTCGGCCAGGGAGCGGCGCGGGTCCCCCTTCGCCTCGCGCTCGGCCCGGGTCTCGGCCAGGGGCAGCCGACTGCCCTCCCGGTCGCAGAGCTCGCCCGCCGGGAATGGCTCGGCGTAGAGGTTCCAGCCGGTCTGGGTCGCGAGCGGGGCAGCGACGTCGGGCAGGCGGATGCCGGCGATCTCGTGGCCGTCGGCATCGACTTTCGGCACTAGGGGGCGGTACTGCGAACCGCCCTCCGGACGGGGATCGACGGCGCTGGCGAAGCGCGCGATCGCGTTCGGGGCATCCGGCAGGCGCAAGCCCGGGATGTAGGGAAACCCGGTCTCCGCGGCGGGCACCAGCGTCCCGTCCGCGAGATTCGGCACGCGGCTCGGCGGCGGCGCGACCCCGCGGGCGACCCAGTCCTCCAGGGCGACCAAGAGGGCGCGCAGGGCCGGGGCGGGGCTCAGGGTGTTGCGCGGATGGAGGCACGGCCCGCGGGCCGCACTCAGGCCGGCGCGCCCGTAATGGAATCCGCTGGAGACGAGATAGGCCCGGGCGGTGTCCGGCAGGGCGACGTCGGTTTGGCCCAGGGAATCGGTGGTGAGGAGCGAGGCCCCCTTCTGCCAGTACTCGGTGCTGGTGTTGACCTCCATCAGCAGCGGGTCGAACCCGTCCCCGCGCAGCAGCGAGCCGGTCCGGCCGGTGACGGGATCGTGCTGGGGAGCGGCCGAAAACGGGAACGCGTTCTCGGGGTAGAGGTGGTCCTCGTGCTGGGTGTTGGTGCGCGAGGGCTGGCCGAAACGGGCATTGAGGTACACCCCGCCGATGCCGGAGATGTGCAGCAGCATCCCGTCGAAGACGCGCCGGCCGTCCTCGTCCTGATTGAAGCCCTGGTGGATGTAGTCCCGCAGGAAGCGCCCGCTCTGGGAGATGCCGAGGGCGACCGCGTGGCGGATCGCGCCGCCCGCCGGGTTCTCGGACGAGGCCGGTCCGCGGAGATGGGCGACGACGTCCCGGGTGGCGGCGAAGCCGATGCCGAGCACCTTCGGGTTCGCGGCCGGATAGGTCAGGGTGTAGAGTGTGCCCGGCTCCGGCTTGACGGTGGCGGGCACGAGGCGGAGCTCGCCGGGCCCGGCGAAGGTCCAGGCACCGTCCGGGACGGGGCGCGGCGTGTCCGCCTCCCGGCGGCGCACGGTGAGGCGGGCGCCGGCCTTGTCGGGGTTCGCCGCCTTGAAGGTGAGGAAGAACGGCGCCTCGGGCGGCCCCCGGGTGGCGCTCACGAGTTCGTCCCGCACGGTCTCGACGATGGGCGCCCCGCCTTGCGTGGCCACCGGTACGTCGATCGCCATGCCGCCCAGCTGACGCAGGGCCTCCGCCTCCCAGCCCGACCAGACCACGGTGTCACCCCGGCGCAGGACCAGGGCGGTGCCCGCATCCTGGGCGGTGCGCGGATCGTTCACCGCCTGGGCCGCCTGCGGGGGCGCGTCGAGGACCCAGTTGAACAGGAACTTCCGGCCGCGGTTCAGCGCCTCGTAGAGCAGCGTGCCGCTGGCGCGGGCCGGATCCTTCGGCCGGAGCATGAACAGGTCGGTGCTGTATTCCACGAGCCCGCGCGTGTTTCGGGGCGCCCGTATGAGGTCGACAATGCCGGCGTTGCGCGGGTCGGCCGGGTCGAGCTCCCCGCGCACGACGCCGATCACCCGTTCGTAGGCGCCCGCCTCGCCGAAGCTCTGGCCGTCGGCGAAGGGCTCGACGGTCCGGATCTCGACGGCGGTGACCCGGGCCAGGGCCGGCTGGGGGAGGCCCGCGCAGAGGAGCGCGCCCACGAGAGCGGTGGTCCTGACCATGTGCCTGTTCCTCGCCCGACCAGCGTCAAGCTGCGCTGTTGGTCCGGATCTTACACCGGACCGCCGCACGGTCGAGGGCGTGCGCGCCGCCGGGCGACGATCGGCCGGATGGCACGTGGTTTGCGGACCTCGGGACCGGCAGCCCGGCGGGGCTCGCGGGACGGGGGACCGACGCGTGGATCACGGTTCTGCTCAGATCAGCCCGGCTCGGATCGTCCCGGCCACCCGGGTTCCTCCGGTGGCGCTCGGCCTGCTCGCCCTCCAGCACGTCCTGGTGATGTATGCCGGGGCCGTGGCGGTGCCGCTCATCGTCGGGCGCGCCCTCGGGCTGCCGCCCGAGCAGGTGGCGATGCTGGTGAGCGCCGACCTGTTCGCCTGCGGCCTCGCCACCCTGATCCAGAGCTGGGGCCTGCCCGGCATCGGCATCCGCATGCCGGTGATGATGGGCGTGACCTTCGCGGCGGTGACGCCGATGATCGCCCTGGGCACCAACCCGGCCCTCGGGCTCGCGGGCATCTACGGCGCCGTCATCGTCGCGGGCCTGTTCGCGCTCCTCGCCGCGCCCCTGGTGGGGCGTCTCCTGCCCCTGTTCCCGCCGGTGGTGACCGGCACGGTGATCCTCGTCATCGGCATCTCGCTGATGCGGGTGGGCGTGAACTGGGCCGCCGGCGGCCTCGGCAACCCGCGCTACGGGGCCCTGCTCTATCTCGGCCTCGCGCTGTTCGTCCTCCTCGTCATCCTGGGCCTGACCCGGTACGCCCGCGGCTTCATCGCCTCGGCCTCCGTGCTGATCGGCATCGTGGTCGGCATGGCCGCGGCGGGAGCCTTCGGCCTCGTCGACCTGTCGCGGGTGGCCACGGCGCCGTGGTTCGACGTGGTGCGGCCCTTCGCCTTCGGGGCGCCGACCTTCGACCTCGTCGCCAGCCTCACCCTGTGCCTCGTCATGGTGGTGGTGATGATCGAATCCACCGGCATGTTCCTGGCGCTCGCCGAGATCACCGGCGAGACCGTGGACGCGGCGCGCCTTATCAGGGGCCTGCGCGCCGATGGCCTCGGCACCGTGCTGGGCGGGGTCTTCAACACCTTCCCGTACACCGCGTTCTCGCAGAACATCGGCCTCGTCGGCGTCACCGGCGTGCGCTCGCGCTGGGTCGCGGTGATCGGCGGCGTGGTCATGCTGGTCCTCGGCCTGATCCCGAAGCTCGCCGCCCTGGTGGAGGCCGTGCCGCCCTGCATCCTCGGCGGGGCCGGGCTCGTCATGTTCGGCATGGTGGCGGCCACCGGCACCCGCATCCTCGGGGCGGTGGATTTCGCCGCCAACCGCAACAACCTGTTCGTCGTCGCGGTGTCGGTGGGCTTCGGCCTGATCCCCCTGGTGGCGCCCGCCTTCTTCAAGCAGATGCCGGACGTGCTGCATCCGCTGCTGGAATCCGGCATCCTCCTCACCGCCCTGTCGGCCGTGAGCCTGAACCTGTTCTTCAACGGGCTCGGCAGTCGGGCGGACGCCCGGGCCGCGGCGGCCCGCCTCGCCCACGCCGCCGAGGCGTGAGACCCTCGGCGTCCCATCACCGGAGGAGACCCATCATGGCCCTGACGAAGGCACGCTACGGCAAGGGTCGGGTGCGGGTGCTCCGGCTCGCCCGGGAGAGCGCCCGCCACGCGGTGCGCGAACTCACCCTGACGGTGCTGCTGGAGGGCGATTTCGGCGCGGCCTGGACGGCGGGCGACAACCGGCAGGTGATCGCCACCGACAGCATCAAGAACATCGTCAACGTCACGGCCGCCCAATACGTCGAGGCCGAGACCGAGGCCTTCGTCGGCCACGTCGCCGCCCTCTTCCTGGAACGCTACGCGCAGGTCGCCGCCGTCACCATCGAGGCCCTGGAGACCCGCTGGCTGCGCCGGACCGTCGACGGGGTGCCGCACGCCCACACCTTCACCCTCGACGGCAACGGCGCGCCCTTCGTCCGCCTCGTCGCCGACCGGACCGGCGCGGTGCTGCAATCGGGCCTGCGCGGCTACACCCTGATGAAGACCACCGAATCCGGCTGGGCCGATTTCGTCGACGACGCCTTCCGGACCCTGCCCGACACCCACGACCGCATCTGCGCCACCAGCATGGACGCGACCTGGACCTGGACCGCGCCGCCCACCGACCCGGTGGCGACCAACGCGGCGGTGCTCGACACGCTGATCACGGTCTTCGCCACCACCTACAGCGCCGGCGTGCAGGACAGCATGTACCGCATGGGCGAGGCGGTGCTGGCGGCCCGGCCGGACATCGCCGAGATCCACTTCGCGATGCCCAACAAGCACTACCTCCCGATGAACCTCGCGCCCTTCGGCATCGCCCACGGGGGCCAGGTCTTCCTGCCCACCGACGAGCCGCACGGCCAGATCGAGGCCACCCTCATGCGCGGCGCCTGACGCCGCGACGCGGTCCCGGACGGATCGGATCACGGCGATTCCGCCTCCAGGCGGGCCGGCGCGCCACAACCCGCATCCCGAAAATCCGGCCGTCCGCGTGCCAACCCGCACACGGCTTCCAGAATCGTGCCAAGGCAGCTGCGTTGCCGAAAAGACGGGCGGTCTCCGCCCAAGGCATAGAAATCACAGAGGATTCCGAAGCTTTCCGGTGCTTCCATTGGGGGATGGGCGCCGGACCGCATACTGCTTTGCTCATCCTTGATGCACGCGCATCGAGCAGCCCGTGTTGTTTTCGGTGGCATACGCGCACAGATTGCAGGAACTCGAACACGCCCCCTCGCGTCTTTGCGAGACGTGTTCCGATCAAGGATCCCTGCCATGCGCCATCGTCACCTCACCGCCGCCCTCGCCATCGCCCTGGGCCTGTCCGCGTCCGGAGCCCTCGCCCAGAGCTACACCGCGCCTGCCGGCATCCCGGCGGCCGTGGCGCCCGCTGGTCTCGAAGGGCGGGCCGCCGCCAACAACCTGAACGCGTTGCGCCGGAACAATGGCCAGCCCGTCGCGCAGCGGCACCTCACCGATGACCTCACCACCGGTTCGGTGCGCGTCCCCCGCACCGACCGCTGGTAAGTCCCGGGTCCGATCCGCCCGCCGCCTTCGGGATGCCGACCGGCACGCGATCTCGCGGGCAAGCCTGCGCGGTCCGATCCCGACGACGGCCGGTGTTCCCAGGCGGGGGCGCCGGCCGTCGTCGTTCCGGGAGCCCCCGTTTCCGGAGGGGTCCGGGGCGGATGGCGTTCAGGCCGCCGCTTCGCGCGGGGCCACGACGCCGAGCGGCACGGTGTGATAGCGTCGATCGGCGTAGACGAGGCCGTGCCCGTCGCCGGGTTCGGCCAGGCCCACCACCTCGCAATAGAGCACGTCGTGGGTGCCGACCGCGTGACGCCCGACGATGCGGCAATCGAAGGCGGAGAGCGCCCCGGGGAGGGCCGGCGCTCCGGTCACCAGGGTGGTCCAGGTGGCCGCGGCGAAGCGCGTCTCCATCGGGGTGCGCCCGCCGAAGGCCGCCGCGATCTCGGATTGCTCCGCCGCCAGGGTGTTGACGCAGAGTACGTCGTTGGCGCTCACGGCCGCGTAGGCCGAGGACGACCGGTTGATGCAAACCAGCAGCGTCGGCGGCCCGTCGCTCACGCTGCACACCGCCGAGGCGGTGAAACCGGCCCGGCCGCCCGTCCCGTCGGTGGTGACGAGATGGACCGCGCCGGCCACGCGCGCCATGGCGCCGCGGAAGGCGTCGGCCTCGACGGGAAGGGTGTCGGCCTCGACGGATGATGGGTGCGCCGCGTCGCTCGGCCTCGTCTGGCTCACGGTGATCACTCCTGTCGGTCGAGGAACGCCACGAGCGTCCGGTTGAAGGCGTCGGCGCGGGTGACGCTGTGTGCGTGGCCGCCGCTGGGGACCCGGTCGAGCTGCGCGTTCGGCAGGCCGCGCGCAAGGTCTTCCGAACACAGATAGGGCACCAGGACGTCGTCGTCCGCCGCCATCACCAGCGTCTCGTGCGGGATGTGCGGGAGATCCGCCGTCAGGTCGAAGGCCTCGAGTGCGGCGATCCGGGCCAGGACGGTCTCGCGCCCGGGGAACTGCGCCAGGGCGTGCGCCTCGTCCTCGGCCACCCGGGCCGCGTTCCGGGACAGCCATTCCGCCGGGTAGAGGAAGATCGCCTGGGCGCGGACATAGGCCTCGGAGCTCTCGGCCAACAGCACCTTCCGGGCAGCAAAGCAGCGCTTCGTGGCGGAATCCGCCCGCGCCCAGCCGTTGACCACGGCGAGGCGACCGACGCGCTCCGGGGCGGTCCGGGCGAGTTCGAGGCCGATCAGGCCGCCGAGGGCGTGGCCGACGACGTCGCAGCGTTCGACCCCGCAGGCTTCCATCACCGCGAGGGCGTCCCGGGCCATGGCAGCGATGTCGTGGCCGGGCTCCAGGCTCCCGCCCGAGCGGCCGGTGCCGCGATGGTCGTAGGTGATGACGCGGAACCGCTGGGTCAGCGCCGCCATCTGCGGCGCGAAGTAGGCGGCCGAGCCGCCGAGGCCCGCCGAGAGCAGGACCGTGCGGTCGCCGATGCCGTGGACGGCATGGTGGAGCGATCCGGCCATGCCGCCTCAGGCCCCGCCCACATGCGCCACCGAGGCGATCTCCACCAGGGCGTCGGGCTTCACCAGGCCGCACTGGATGCAGTAGCGCGCCGGCTTCTCGCCGGGGAAGTACTCGGCATAGACCCCGTTGATGGCAGCGTAGTCGGCCCAGTCCTTGAGGAAGACGTGGTTGAAGGTGACGTCGTCCATGCTGCCCCCGGCGGCGGCGACCACGCCCTTGATCGTCTCCAGCACGTGCCGGGTCTGGGCGGCGGCGTCGCCCACGTGCACGACGTTGGCCTCGGCATCGAGGGGCAGCGTGCCCGAGACGTAGAGGACGCCGTCCGCCAGGGTGCCGGGAACGTAGGGGGCCAGCGGCTTGCCGGTGCCGGGCGGGATGATCGCGGTCTTGGGCATCTTCGGGGGCTCCTCGGGGGATATCTGAATCGGGGCGACTCCGCGCAGGAGGCGCCGACGTGTCTTCCTGCCCGCGTGGGGAGGGGGAACGCGGTCCGGCACGAGGTCCGGCTTCGCGCCGGCGGCCCTATGCGGCGGCCTCCGTGCGATCGAGGTCCGGTGCGACGGCCGCCTCGAAGGCGGCGACGTCCGAGACCCAGCCGAAGAAGGTCTCGATGTTGGCGAGCGCCCCCGCCTGCAGGGCCGGCGGGCCTGCCTGGTGGGTGGCGTCGGCCAGCACGATGCCGAAATATTCGAGGAAGAAGCCGTCGCGCAGGGTCGATTCCACGCAGACGTTGGTGGCGATGCCGGTGAAGACCAGGGTGCGGATGCCGGCCGCGCGCAGCAGGCTGTCGAGCTGGGTGTTGTAGAAGCCGCTGTAGCGCGGCTTGCCCAGTACGATGTCGCCGGGCTCGGGCCGGAGGGCGTCGACCAGGGCGTAGTCCCAGGTTCCCTTGGCCAGCAGGCGTTCGTTCATGCCCGGCTGGGCCCGCATGGTCTTGAGGGCGTTGGACTTGTGCCAGTTCGGCGAACCCGGTCCGCCGGCCTCGACGTAGTCCGGGTCCCAGCCGTTCTGGAACCAGACGATCCGGATCCCGGCGGACCGCGCCGCCGTCACCGCGCGGGCGATCTGCGCCACCACCGGTCCGGTGCCCGAGACGTCGAAGCCGGCGAGATCGAGGTAGCCGCCCGGGCTGGTGTAGGCGTTCTGCATGTCGACGACGATGAGCGCGGTGGCGGATCCGTCGAAGGCGATGGGTTCGGGCCGGGCCGCCAGGGTGATGCCGCCCTGGCGCCCCTCTGCGTCGGTGTAGCCGGCCGGTCTTGCGCTCTGGTCCATCACGCCACCTTGACCATGGTCTCGGCGTCCCCTGCGGCGGGGGCGTCGTCCGCGATGTGGGCGCGGCTCTTCATCAGGGGCTGGATGCGGGTGCCGTAGGCGTCGAGCCCCTTGAGGAAGTCGTCGAACACCAGGAGCACGCCCTCGGTGCCCGGCACGGTGGCGACCTCGTCGAGCATCCGCGCCACCTCGGCGTAGGAGCCGACCAGCGTGCCCATGTTGATGTTCACCGCGGAGGTCGGGTCCGCCATCTGGCGCACGTTGGTGTCGGTGCCGGACTTGGTGTCGGCGGCCCCCTGGACCCCGAGCCAGGCGATGGCCTCCTGGTCGGCGCCGGCCTTGTAGTGCTCCCAGGTGGCCCGGGCGGCCTCGTCGGTCTCGTCGGCGATGACCATGAACAGCACGTAGGAGGAGACGTCGCGGCCTGTGGCGGCCATCCCCATCGTGGCCTTGGCCTCCTCCAGCCGCGCCACCGTGGGGGCGAAGGCTGTGGGCGTGTTCACGCCCTTGCCGAAGCAGAAATTGTAGTCGGCGTACTTCGCCGTGAACGCCATGCCGGCGCTGGACTGGCCGGCGCAGATGATCTTCATCGCGGCCTGCGGGCGCGGGCTCAGGCGGCAATCGTCCATCTGGAAGAATTCGCCCTTGCGGTCGCAGACCCCCGTCTCCCACAGGTCGCGCAGCACCTGTGCGTATTCCGAGAGGTACTCGTACCGGCGGGAGAAGTATTCGTCCCCGGGCCACAGGCCCATCTGCGCGTATTCCGGCCGCTGCCAGCCGGTGACGAGGTTGAGGCCGAAGCGCCCGTTCGAGATCGAGTCGATGGTCGCGGCCATGCGGGCCGTGATGGCGGGGGGCATGCACAGGGTGGCGGCCGTGGCGAACAGCTTGATCCGGCTGGTGACGGCCGCCAGGCCCGCCATCAGGGTGAAGGATTCGAGGTTGTGGTCCCAGAACTCGGTCTTGCCGCCGAAGCCCCGCAGCTTGATCATCGACAGCGCGAAGTCGAGGCCGTAGCCCTCGGCCTTGAGCACGATCTGCTTGTTCAGCTCAAAGCTCGGCTTGTACTGCGGCGCGTTCTCCGACAGGAGCCAGCCGTTGTTTCCGATCGGTATGAAGACGCCGACGTTCATGGCAACCTCGCTCGCACGGGCAGGACCCGACTGAAGGACAAGACTTCGCAACAGGCACGGACTGGACAAAGCAAGACGAGGGCCTGTCGGGACCGGACGGGAGACTGGAATCACCCCCGGCACCGACGATCCAACTCTATTTAGACCAAATGGTCAAACTCCATTCGGCGTTTTTCTGGCGGTTGCATAAAGTCTCTTCGGTTTGCCCAGCGGTTGAGCGATCCCTGCCCAGATCGGCGGCGGATTCCGCCCCCTACGGTCTCGGATTCAGGCCGAGGCCCGCCAGAATCAGCTCCTGCGTGCTGCCGACGACCGCTTCGAAGAAGGCCGGATCGTCGAGGCTGCGCCCGGTGACGGCATCCACCTGCACGGCGAAGTCGGCATAGTGCTGGGTGATCGCCCAGATCGAGAAGATCAGGTGATGGGGGTCGTGTGGGCCGATCCGTCCCTGCGCGCTCCAGCTCCGGATGACGGTGGCCTTGGCCTCGACGAGGTCGCGCAAGGGGCCTTCCAGCTCCGGCCGCAGCAGCGGTGCCCCCTGCACGATCTCCAGGCAGAACAGGCGCGAGGCCTGGGGCGCGTCGCGCGACAGGGTCAGCTTGGCGCGGATGTAGTGCCGGAAGGCCTCGGCCGGCTCGCTGTCGGCGTCGAAGGCCTGGAGCGGATCGAGCCAGACCGCGAGCACCCGGCGCAGGACCGCGACGTAGAGCGCCTCCTTGGAGGGGAAGTAGTAGAGCAGGTTGGTCTTCGAGAGGCCGGCCCGCTCGGCGATGCCCTCGACGCTGGCGCCGTGCAGCCCGACGCTCGAAAACAGGGCGAGCCCCGCATCGAGGATCATCACGCGGCGCGCCTCGCCGTCCTTGCGGCGCCGGCGCGCGGGCGGGGGGGCGACGGCGGCGTCCGGGCTGGTCTCTGTCATCGCCCGCATCGAAGCCCGCGGCGGCGGCGCCTGGCAAGGGGGGCGAGCCGGCATGTCCCGCGCTATTGCGGCGCGCCGCCCTCAGGCGGGCGGGTGCGTCCGCATCCAGTGCTCGGCGATGTCGATGCGCCGGGCGATCCAGACCCGGTCGTGGGCGGCGATGTGGTCGAGGAAGCGGACCAGGGCGCCGACCCGCCCGGGCCGGCCGACGAGCCGGCAATGCAGGCCCACGGACATCATCTTGGGCGCCTCCGCCCCCTCGGTGTAGAGCGCGTCGAAGGTGTCGCGCAGGTAGGTGAAGAGGTGGTCGCCCGTGTTGAAGCCCTGGATCGCCGCGCATTTCATGTCGTTGGCGTCCAGCGTGTAGGGCACCACCAGGCCCCGGCCGCTGGGCTCGTCGATCCAGTACGGCAGGTCGTCGGCGTAGGAATCGGCCAGATAGGTCATCCCGGCCTCGATCCCGAGGTCGAGGGTGTGGGGCGAGGAGCGCCCGGTGTACCAGCCGCGCGGGCGGGCGCCCGTGATCTCGGTGTGGATGCGGATCGCCTCCTCCATGTGCGCCTTCTCCTCGGCGCGGGTGAAGTCGCGGTAGTCGATCCACTTGAGGCCGTGGCAGGCGATCTCCCAGTCGGCCTCCCGCATCGCCGCGGCGACGTCCGGGTGGCGGGCGAGCGCGGTGGCGACCGCGAAGGCGGTGACGGGAATTTTTCGCGATTGGAACAGCCGCCAGAGGCGCCAGAACCCGGCCCGCGAGCCGTACTCGAACAGGGATTCCAGGCTCATGTGGCGCTGGCCCGGCCAGGGCTGCGCCCCGACGATCTCCGACAGGAAGGCCTCGGAGGCCGCATCCCCGTGCAGGATGCAGTTCTCGCCCCCCTCCTCGTAATTCAGCACGATCTGCACCGCGATGCGCGCGCCGTCGGGCCAATGCGGGTGCGGCGGGGTGCGGCCGTAGCCGACGAGGTCGCGGGGATAGGTCAACGGCCGGCCCTCGGGACGGAGAGAAGGATCGCCCCCGCTGTTCGGCCGGGGACCCGCATCCTGTCAACCGGAGGGCGGGCCGCGGCCCGCTTGCGCTCGCTGTCCAGGGATGCATCCATGCGCGCCGCGTTCCCGGCGCGCGGTTCCGCCGCGCACGGTCCTTGCCTTCCCGGGCCCGAGACGTCCGCGCCCAACCTCCGAGGTCCCCGTGCTCCTGACCCCACGCGAAAAGGACAAGCTCCTCCTCGCCATGGCCGCGCAGGTGGCCCGCAACCGGCTCGGCCGCGGCGTGAAGCTGAACTACCCGGAGGCGGTGGCGCTAATCAGCGACTTCGTGGTCGAGGGCGCCCGGGACGGGCGCTCGGTCTCGGAGCTGATGCAGGCCGGCGGGCACGTGCTCACCGCCGAGCAGTGCATGGACGGCATCCCCGAGATGATCCACGACATCCAGGTCGAGGCGACCTTCCCGGACGGGACCAAGCTCGTCACCGTGCACCACCCGATCCGGGGCGCGGCCTCGGCGGAGGTGCCCGGCACCGTGACCACGCAGCCCGGCGAGATCGTCTTCAACGCCGATCTGCCCCGCACGGTCGTGACGGTGTCCAACGTCGGCGACCGGCCGATCCAGGTCGGCTCGCATTACCACTTCTACGAGGTCAATCCCGGCCTGACCTTCGACCGCGCGGCGGCGCGCGGCCAGCGCCTCGACATCGCCCCCGGCACGGCGGTGCGCTTCGAGCCCGGCGTGACCCGGGAGGTGGTGCTGGTGCCGCTCGGTGGAGGCCGCACCGTGTACGGCTTCCGCGGCGACGTGATGGGAGCGCTCTGACGCCATGGCCAACATGCCCCCCCGCGCCGCCCTGCCCCGGGCCGCCTATGCCGACATGTTCGGCCCCACCACCGGCGACCGCATCCGCCTCGCCGACACGTCGCTGGTGATCGAGGTGGAGCGGGACCACACCACCTACGGCGAGGAGGTGAAGTTCGGCGGCGGCAAGGTCATCCGCGACGGCATGGGGCAATCCCAGGTCACCAACCAGGACGGCGCCGTCGACACCGTCATCACCAACGCGGTGGTCCTCGACCATTGGGGCGTGGTGAAGTGCGACGTCGGCCTCGTGAAGGGCCGGATCGCCAGGCTCGGCAAGGCCGGCAACCCGGACATCCAGCCCGGCGTGGACATCGTGGTCGGCCCCGGCACCGAAGTGATCGCCGGCGAAGGCAAGATCCTCACGGCCGGCGGGTTCGACAGCCACATCCACTACATCTGCCCGCAGCAGATCGACGAGGCCCTGTGCTCGGGCATCACCACGATGCTCGGAGGCGGCACCGGGCCGGCGCACGGCACCTTCGCCACCACCTGCACCCCCGGCCCCTGGCACCTCGCCCGGATGATCGAGGCGGCGGATGCCTTCCCGATGAACCTCGCCTTCGCGGGCAAGGGCAACGCCGCCCGGCCCGAGAGCCTGGTGGAGATGATCCGCGCCGGCGCCTGCGCCCTCAAGCTCCACGAGGACTGGGGCACCACCCCCGCGGCCATCGACACCTGCCTCACGGTCGCCGACCTCCACGACGTGCAGGTGATGATCCACTCCGACACCCTCAACGAATCCGGCTTCGTCGAGGACACGATCCGGGCCTTCGCGGGGCGGACCATCCACGCCTTCCACACCGAGGGGGCGGGCGGCGGCCACGCACCGGACATCATCAAGGTGGCGGGGCTCGCCAACGTGCTGCCCTCCTCCACCAATCCGACGCGCCCCTATACGAAGAACACCATCGACGAGCATCTCGACATGCTGATGGTGTGCCATCACCTCGACCCGGCGATCCCCGAGGATCTTGCCTTCGCGGAGAGCCGCATCCGCCGCGAGACCATCGCGGCCGAGGACATCCTGCACGACATCGGCGCCCTCTCGATGATGTCGTCGGACAGCCAGGCCATGGGCCGGGTCGGCGAGGTCGTCATCCGCACCTGGCAGACGGCCGACAAGATGAAGCGCCAGCGCGGCGCCCTGCCCGGGGACACCTCCGGCAACGACAACCTGCGCGCCCGCCGCTACGTGGCGAAGTACACCATCAACCCCGCCATCGCGCACGGCGTCTCGGCCCATATCGGCTCGGTGGAGCCGGGCAAGCTCGCCGACCTCGTCCTGTGGAATCCGGCCTTCTTCGGGGTGAAGCCCGATCTCGTCATCAAGGGCGGCGCCATCGCCACCGCCCCGATGGGCGACCCCAACGCCTCGATCCCGACGCCGCAGCCGGTGCATTACCGACCGATGTTCGGGGCTTACGGCCGGGTGCCCTTCGCCACCGCCCTGACCTTCGTGTCGAAGGCGGCGATCGAGGACGGGCTCGGCGACCGGCTCGGCGTGCAGAAGCGCCTCGTCGCCGTCGAGAACGTGCGCGGCGGCATCTCGAAGAAGAGCATGATCCTCAACGACGCCACCCCCGACATCGAGGTCGACCCCGAGACCTACGACGTCCGCGCCGACGGCGAATTGCTGGTCTGCGAGCCCGCCGACGTCCTGCCGATGGCGCAGCGGTACTTCCTGTTTTGAGGCGATCCGTTCCGTTTTGCGGTAGGATGCGGCCGACGCCCGCGGAGCTTTCCATGTCCAAGGCTGCCCTCAGCCCATCCCAGGGGCACGAACTCTACGAGGCTGACCTCTATCTGTGGACGCAGGATCAGGCCGCCCTGCTGCGGGCGGGGCGACGGCAGGACATCGACTGGCACCACATCGCCGAGGAGATCGATAGCTTGGGCGGATCGCAGAAATCCGAGATCCGGGCTCGGCTCGCCGTGCTGTTGCAGCACCTGCTGAAGTGGGAGCTTCAACCGGAACAGCGGAAATACGGCTGGCGTGCCTCGATCGTCGGACAGCGCCTTCAGATCGAGGGGCTCCTCGAGGTCAGCCCGAGTCTCCGGGCTTGGCCGGAGACGGTCCTGACCAAGGCCTATCAGCTCGGGCGCGTCCGCGCGGCGAGCGAGACCGGGCTGGCGGAACAGACCTTTCCGTCGCCGTGCCCCTACACCCTGGCGCAGATCCGGGACGATGACTTCTATCCCGGCCCCATCGAGCCCCGCTTCACCTGATGAAACCCCCCGCTCCCGTGATCCCCCGCACCGCATCGTCCCACGCTCCATGATCCGCGCCACGAAAGTCCTGCGTCGCGACGCGCTCGCCGGCGAGATCGTCGACCGCATCGTCCTCGACCACGGCGACCGGCACCGCCGGCGCGTGGCGATGCGCAGCGCGGGCGGGCTGCGCTTCCTGCTCGACCTGCCGGAGCCCACCGTCCTCGACGACGGCGACGCCCTGGTGCTGCAGGACGGGCGGCTGGTCTGGGTCGAGGCCGCGCCGGAGCCGCTGCTGGAGATCCGGGCCCCCGACGACCACGCCCTCAAGCGCCTGATCTGGCACATCGGCAACCGGCACATCCCCGCCGAGATCGGCGCCGACGCCGTCTATATCGGTTTCGACCACGTGCTCGCCGAGATGGTGCGGGGCTTAGGCGGCAGCGCCGAGCCGGTGGAACGCCCGTTCCGGCCGGAGGGCGGCGCCTATGCGGGCGCGGGCGCAGTCCACCCCCATCACGGCCACTCCCATCACCACGACGGCCATCACCACGACCATCCGCACGACCATGATTGAGGCCCTGCGCCTGATGGCGTGGCTGTCGCCGGGCTACCCGGTGGGGGCCTATGCCTACTCGCACGGGCTCGAGGGCGCGGTGGAGAGCGGTGAGGTCGGCGACGAGGCCTCGCTGACGGCCTGGCTCGCCGACGTGCTCGAACACGGCTCGGGCCGCAACGACCTGATCCTGGCGGCGCACGCCCATGCGGCGGCGCGCGCGGACGACGCCGCCGGGCTCAGCGAGGTCAACGACCTCGCCCTGGCCCTCGCCCCATCGCGAGAGCTGCACCTGGAGACGAGCCAGCAGGGCCGCAGTTTCCTCGACGCCACCGTGGCGGCCTGGGGCACGCCCGGCCTCGACCGGCTCGCCGCGGGCCTGACCGGTGCGGTCGCCTACCCGGTGGCCGTCGGGCTCGCGGCCGGGGCCCACCGCATGGCGTTGGTCCCGGTGCTCGCCGGCTTCGGTCTCGCCTTCCTGCAGAACCTCGTCTCGGCGGCCCTGCGCTGCGCGCCCATCGGCCAGAGCGCGGGCACCCGGATCATCGCCGCCCTGACACCGCGGGTGACGGCGCTCGCCGCCACGATTCCGGCCCTCTCGCTCGACGATCTCGGCAGCGCCACCCTGAACCTCGACCTCGGCTCGTTCCGGCACGAGACCCAGTATTCCCGGATCTTCCGCTCCTGAGGCCCCCTCTTGAGGATCGTGTCATGAACTCCGCCAACGGCTCCGCTCTCAACGGCCCGCTCCGCGTCGGCATCGGTGGCCCCGTCGGCTCCGGCAAGACCGCCCTGATGGAGCAGCTCTGCAAGCGTTTTCGCGATACCTACGAGATCTGCGCGATCACCAACGACATCTATACGAAGGAGGATGCCCGCCTCCTCACCGTGGCCGGCGCCCTGCCGGAGGAGCGGATCATGGGCGTCGAGACGGGGGGGTGCCCGCACACGGCGATCCGCGAGGACGCCTCGATCAACCTCGCGGCGGTGGCGGAGATGCGCCGGCGCTTCCCGAAGCTCGACCTCATCCTGATCGAGTCCGGCGGCGACAACCTTGCGGCCACCTTCTCGCCGGAGCTCGCCGACCTGACCCTCTACGTCATCGACGTGGCGGGCGGCGAGAAGATCCCCCGCAAGGGCGGCCCCGGCATCACCCGCTCGGACCTCCTCATCGTCAACAAGACCGACCTCGCGCCCCTGGTGGGCGCCGATCTCGGCATCATGGAATCCGACACCAAGCGCATGCGCGGCGCCCGGCCCTACGTGTTCTCGTCGCTCCGCGACGGCCACGGGGCGGACGCCATCGCGCGCTTCGTGGTGGAGGCGGGCGGCCTGAGCTAGCCGGGTGCCGTGAGCCTCACAAAAAAGAAGGGCCCGGAACGCGCCCCTTCTCGTGTCCTGGCGATCGTGGGCACCGCTCAAGCGGCGCGCACGGTGGCCAGGAAGCGCTGGACCTCGGCGCTGAGGTGCTCGGACTGGCGCGAGAGCTCGGAGGCGGCGCCCAGCACCTGGGCGGCGGCCGCGCCGGTCTCCTCGGCCGCGCCCGCCACGCCCGCGATGTTGGCCGTCACCGCCCCCGTGCCCATTGCCGCCTGCGCCACGTTTCGTACGATCTCCTGGGTGGCCGCCCCCTGCTCCTCCACCGCCGCCGAGATCGAGGTGGCGACACCGCTGATCTCGCGGATGCGCGCCGCGATCCCGTCGATCGAGGTGGCGACACCGCTGATCTCGCGGATGCGCGCCGCGATCCCGTCGAT